>JBQTKH010000066.1:0-47261 GCA_052386335.1 Microthrixaceae bacterium | reverse complement strand
GGCGTCGATGCCGTGATAGCGCAGGGCGGCGAGGGCGGCGGTCACACCGGCGCCGTGCCGACCTCACTGCTGCTGCCCGAGGTCGTCGACGCGGTGGGCGCGTCGATCCCCGTGCTCGGCGCCGGTGGCTTCTTCGACGGTCGCGGCCTGGTGGCTGCGCTCGCCTACGGCGCCGACGGGATAGCGATGGGCACCCGCTTCCTCCTCACCGCGGAGAGCCACGTGCCCGCCGCCGTCAAGGCCCGGTACACGGCGGCGTCGGTGTTCGACACGGTCGTCACCACCGCACTCGACGGCGCGCCCCAGCGCGTGATCCGCACCGAGGTGGTCGATCGCATCGAGCGCTCCCCATCGCTGCTCCGCCTTCCCCGGGCCGCACGCGCTGCGCTGCAGTTCCGCAAGGAGACCGGCACGCCCCTCGGCGACCTGCTGCGGGAGGGGCTCGCCATGAAGCGCAACCAGGACCTCACGTGGAGTCAGGTGGCGCTCGCCGCGAACGCCCCGATGCTCATCAAGGCCACGATGGTCGACGGCAAGCCCGAGGTGGGCATCCTCCCCACGGGCCAGGTGACCGGCGTGATCGACGAGCTGCCCACCGTCGCCGAGCTGCTCGCCCGGATCCTCGCGGAGGCCGAGACCACCCTCGACCGCCTGGCGGCTCGATGATCGCGATGTCCACCCCAACTGGTTCTCTGGAACCTCACGCCCGGAATGCGCGCGTGAGGTTCCAGAGAACCAACGGTCGAGGGGTGTTGCCGTGGATCTGACGTGGTCGGCGGCTGAGGAGGCGTTCCGGGGCGAGGCGCGGGCTTGGCTCGAGGCGAACCTGCGCGCGTGGCGCGCTGCGTGCGGGGGCGAACCGGCATCCGGCGACACGCGGGAGGGGTTCGCGCAGCACCTGGGCTGGGAGCGACGGCTCTTCGACGGCGGCTGGGCCGCGGTGTCGTGGCCCGAGGAGCACGGCGGCCGCGGCGCATCGCTGTGGGAGTGGCTGCTCTTCGAGGAGGAGTACTACCGAGCGGGCTGTCCGCCACGCGTCACGCAGAACGGCATCTTCCTCCTCGCGCCGAGCATCTTCGAGTTCGGCAACGCCGAGCAGCAGGCCGGGATCCTGCGGCGCATGGCCGCCGCCGAGGACCTGTGGTGCCAAGGCTGGTCCGAGCCCAACGCCGGCAGTGACCTGGCCAGCGTGACGAGCAAGGCCCGGCGCGTCGACGGCGGCTGGGTGCTCGACGGCCAGAAGACCTGGACGACGCGCGGCGCCTTCTGCACCCACCTCTTCGGGCTCTTCCGCACCGACCCGGACAGCGCTCGACACAAGGGCCTCACCTACCTGCTGGTGCCGCTCGACACGCCGGGCATCACCGTGCGCGGCTTCGGTCGACTCGATGGCGACGAGGGCTTCGCCGAGGTGTTCTTCGACGAGGCGTTCCTCGCCGATGACGCCCTCCCCGGTGGGGTCGTGCTCGGCGAGCCTGAGGGCGGGTGGGCCGTGGCCATGGCCACCGCCGGCTCCGAGCGCGGCCTCACGCTGCGCTCCCCCGGCCGCTTCCTCGTCACCGCGGAGCGGCTCGTGGCGCTGTGCGCCGAGCGCGGCGATGCGGTGCTGCGCCGACGGGCCGCCACGGCGTGGATGCATGCCGAGGCGTACCACCTGCACACGCTCGCGACGGTCACGAAGTTGGCCTCGGGCGCCAAGCCCGGGGCAGAGGCCAGCCTCACCAAGCTCTGGTGGTCGGAGCTCGACATCGAGCTCCACGAGATCGCGCTCGACCTGCTCGGCCCCGATGCTGAGCTCGACGGACCGTGGAGCAAGGCGTGGCAGTTCTCCCTGTCCGGGCCGATCTACGCCGGCACGAACGAGATCCAGCGCAACATCGCCGCCGAGCGCGTGCTGGGGCTCCCGCGATGAGGCTGTCGCGATGAGGTTCTCGCTGTCCGAGGATCAGGCGGCGTTCCGCGACGCCGTGCGCGATCTGCTGGCCAAGGGGTGCCCGCCCGCGGTGGTCCGCGCCGCATGGGACGCTCCCGCTGGCGCCCTCGACCGCGGCGTGTGGAACGACCTCGACGCGATGGGCGTGCTGGGCCTGCTCGTGCCCGAGGCCGACGGGGGCCTGGGCCTCGACGAGACCTTCCTCGTGCCGATCCTCGAGGAGTGCGGGCGCGTCGCGCTCCCCCATCCGATCGTCGAGACCGCGATGGTGGCCGCTCCCCTGTTCGGCGCGGTCCGCGGGATGGTGTCGACCGACCTCGGCGGACCGGTCGTGCCGTGCGCCGCCGATGCCGACCGGCTCCTGCTGCGCGACGGCGACACGCTGGTCGTCGTCGCCTCCGGCGCGCTGAGCCTCGAGCCCGTGGCCACCGTCGATGGTGCCCGCCGCGCCGGTCGGGTCCCGCTGGCGTCCGGGCTGCCGTCGGACGCCCGAGTGGTGAGCGACGACCCCGCGGTGATCGAGCTCGCGCTCGACCGCGGCGCCCTCGGCACAGCCGCGATGCTCATCGGCCTCGGCCAGGCGATGCTCGACATGACCGTCGCCTACGCAACGGAGCGTCAGCAGTTCGGGGTGGCCATCGGCTCGTTCCAAGCGGTGAAGCACCACCTGACCGATGCCGCGCTGGCCCTCGAGTTCGCCCGGCCCGCCGTGGCCCGAGCCGCCTGGTCGGTCGCGCACGACGCCCCCGACCGGGCCCGCGACGTGTCGATGGCCAAGGCCCTCGCCTCCGACGCCGCTGAGCTGGTCGGACGCAAGGCCCTGCAGTGCCATGGCGCCATCGGCTACACCGTGGAGGCCGACCTCCACCTGTTCCTCAAGCGCACCTGGCCCTGGCCCGCACCTGGGGCGACAGCGCCCACCACACCGATCGAGTCGCAGCCGCGCTCGGCGTCTAGGAGAACACCATGCCCGAAGCCTTCATCGTCGACGCAGTGCGCACGCCCGTGGGTCGCCGTGGCGGTGGCCTGAGCCAGATCCACCCCGCCGACCTCGGCGCCCACTCGATCAACGCGCTCATGGATCGCACCGGCATCGACCCGGGCGCCGTGGAGGACGTCATCTTCGGCTGCGTCGACACCGTCGGCGGCCAGGCCGGCGACATCGCGCGCACGTGCTGGCTGGCCGCGGGCCTGCCCGAGCACGTGCCCGGCACCACGATCGACCGTCAGTGCGGCTCGGCCCAGCAAGCCATCCACTTCGCGGCGCAGGCCGTGATGGCGGGCGTGAACGACCTCGTCGTCGCGGGTGGCGTGCAGCAGATGTCGATGATCCCGATCAGCTCCGCGATGACCCTCGCCGAACCGCTGGGCTTCACCGATCCGTTCACCGGCTCGGAGGGCTGGGTGAAGCGCTACGGCGCCGGTGAGGTGAGCCAGTTCAACAGCGCCGAGATGATCGCCGAGAAGTGGGACATCAGTCGGGACGAGATGGAAGCGTTCGCGGTCGAGAGCCACGAGCGTGCCATCCGGGCCCGCGCCGAGGGCCGCTTCGAGCGGGAGATCGCCGCCGTCGATGGCGTGACCGCTGACGAGGGCCCGCGCGAGCCGAACTGGGACAAGATCCGCTCGCTCCCCACGCTCGTCGAGGGCGGGCGGGTCACTGCGGCGGTGGCGTCACAGATCTCCGACGCGTCAGCCTCATTGCTCATCGCCAGTGCCCGCGCCGTCAACGAGCACAACCTCGTTCCCCGCGCCCGCATCCACCACATGAGCGTGCGGGCCGACGACCCGATCTTGATGCTCACCGCCCCGATCCCCGCCACGCGGTACGCGTTCGAGAAGACGGGCCTGTCGATGGACGAGATCGATCTCGTCGAGATCAACGAGGCCTTCGCCTCCGTGGTGCTCGCCTGGCAGAAGGATCTCGACGTCGACCTCGCCAAGGTGAACGTGAACGGTGGCGCCATCGCGCTGGGTCACCCCCTCGGGGCCACCGGCGCTCGCCTGATGACCACGCTGCTGCACGAGCTCGAGCGCACCGGTGGCCGCTACGGCATGCAGACCATGTGCGAAGGCGGCGGCCAAGCCAACGTCACGATCATCGAGCGGCTCTGACCGGCTCGAGACCACCGGAGGTATCGATGTCGTCCAGCCGTGAGGAGATCCAGGACGCGGTCGACGCCTTTCGGGCGGCGGCCGACGAGGCCGGACGCACCGGCGACTGGCGCCCCTGGGTCGAGCGGTTCACCCCCGACGTGCACTACATCGAGCACCTCTACGGCGAGATGCACGGCCGCGACGAGGTGCTCGCGTGGATCGACAAGACGATGAACGCGTGGCCGTTCACGCACATGCAGCTGTTCCCGTGGGACTGGTGCACGATCGACGCCGAGCAGGGCTGGGTGATCTGCCAGCTCCGGAACGACTTCGTCGACCCCGGCGACGGCGTCACCTACGGCGCCGCCAACTGGACGCGCCTCGTCTACGCCAGCGATGGGCTGTTCTCCTCCGAGGAGGACGTCTACAACCCGGCCGACTTCGCGCCCGCCGTCGAGCAGTGGCTGGCCGCCTGGGCGCTCCACCATCCCGACGAAGCCACCGGCGCGCCGCGACCCTGACGCGCTCCGCGATGATCATCGAGCGGGAGCCGATCAGCGTCGCTCGCGGCTGTAGTAGAGCGGCGCCCGGTACGAGGCGCCCTGGAACGGGCGCCCGGTCCGCCGTGCGAACCGCCACTGCACGGAGATGCGCGGGCCGACTGACGCGGTCGCGCCGAGGTAGGGCACCGAGTTCTCCCAACCGGCCTGGCAGCTGCCGCCCATCACCAACAGGTCGCCGCTCGCCGGGGCGAGGTCGTGCACGGCTCCCTTGCCGGGGGCATCGGTGTGGCGGGCGGATCGAGGGCGCAACGTCCACGGTCGCTGTGCGCCGAGGCTCAGGATGGCGATGATGGTGTCGTCGAGCCAGCGCATGTCGGTGTCTCGGTGGAAGGCCTGACCGTCCGAGCCGTCGCGGTACTGGATCATCCCGAAGCCGCCGAACTGCACGCCGTAGCGGTGCTGCAGCACACGGGTGGCCTCGGCCAGCGCAGGGTGTGGCAGCGGGGTGCCCGAACGCCACGACGCGCCGAGCCTGCGCTCCTCCACCTCGTGGTCGTAGCGGTAGAGCCGGCTCGTCTCCCACGGGACCTCGCTCAGGAGGTGCTCGTAGAGCGACTCGGGTTCGGCCATCCAGCCGCGGGCGACGTCGACCCACGCCGTGTCGTCGAGGTCGAGGCGCTCGATCGGTACCGCGCGGTCGACGTGTGGCTCGACGGTCATCCGCCCCAGCATGCCCTGGGCACCGTGCGATCCAGTCGGTAGACGACGACCTCGCCGAAGCCGCGCGCGTCGAGCTCGGTCGCCGATCGGATCGCCCCGAGCTTCTCCACGGCGCGCTGTGAGCGCCAGTTCCCGCCGTGGACGCGGAAGACGACGGTGTCCACCGAGCCGAAGGCGTGGTCGAGCATCACGCGCTTGAGGTCCGCGTTGTACGAGGTGCCCCAGTGGGAGCGGGCGATGAAGGTCCAGCCGATCTCCACCTCGCGCGCGTCGGGGTCGTCGTGGTCGTAGCGAGACGTGCCGATGATCTGCGCGTCGGCCCGGTCGATCACCGTCAGCGCACCGCCCGACGCCCGCGCGTCGTCGAACCACTGCTGAAACCCCTCGACGGTGGATCGCTCCTTGGCGGGGTGCTGCTCCCACAGCAGCGGATCCGACGAGATCGCCCACAGCGCGTCGAAGTCCTCATCGCGAAGCGGACGGACGCTGACCCGCTCCCCCTCGAGCATCGGCTGCCGATCAAGCACCATCAGACCAGTCCTCGGTGGATGCGAACCCAACCGTCCTACCACCATGAGGCAGCAGCATCGCTCGAACCTGCGCCCCAGAACGGGCAGAGTGTGCGCGTGACCCCCCGCAAACGTCGAGGCCTCCTACTGGTCGCGATCGGAGCCATGTTCCTCGTGTTAGCAACCGCCTCGGGCTCGCCACTGGCCTACCTCGGTGCCGCGATCGTCATTGCCACCGGCGCCGCGATCGCCGCCGGACTGCCCGGCTTTCGCGGCCGCGACTGAGTGGGCAGGCCGCACCGACTTGCGCTCGGCATGCGTCCGGGCCTGGGCCGTAGGGTGCACCGATGGCCACCGACGTACCGCGGTCGCGGTTGCCGCGTGGTCTCTGGTCACGAGACCGAAGCGCACAGGGCGCTCCTAAGTCCCGCCGATCCGCGGCGGTGGGCCGCATTCCTCGATCTGTTCAGCGTTGGAGCGACAATCACTGCGCAAGGCGGGGCGGCGGCGCGATTGTCGCTCCAACGCTGAACAAGTCGAGCTAGGCGAGCGCGCTCCTTCGCCTCAGAGATCCGCGTCGACCTTCGTCGACGACCCGACTCAGATCTGCGGGCGCATCTTGCGGTAGAGGCACTGGCCGCCGCCGGAAGCGTGGAGCTTGCCGCCGGGCGACCACACGCGCGCGGTCCAGCCGAAGAGCCCTCCGGTGGAGAGGGGCGCGGCCCCATCGCAGAGCAGCCACTCCTCGCCCGCGGTGGGCTGGTGGAACGCCACGTTGAGGTCGAGCGTGGGCGCCATGAAGGGGGGCTGCTGCCAGGCGTGGGGCCGATGCGCGGAGGGCCAGCTCGGGAGGTCGACGAGGATCACCGACCGACACGCGTCGAGCCAGGGGTCGTCGTCGAAGGTGGCCGCCGGCAGGAACTTCAGCCACTCGGCCCAGCGCGCCGGGCGCGGGCCCTCGGGCGGCCACTCCACCTCGAAGTCGAGCGGCTTGGCGTCGAAGTTCAGCCAGAACGGGAACGGAGGCTCGGCGTCGTCGGGCAGCAGGTCGAGGATGCTCGGCAGCTCGTGCGGATCGGGCACGTCGGGGGGCGTGGTCTCGTCGTGCTCGAGCCCTTCGTTGTCGGCCGTGCTCCACACCATGGCATCGAGGATCGGCCGGCCCTCCTGCGTGATCTCCACCCGCTGCGAGAGGGCGGCTCGCCCCTCCTTGCGCGCCTCTACGCGGATGTCGATCGGCTCGAACCGGGCGACGCCGAGGTAGTGGCAGGAGAACGCAGTCGGCCGCGGGTGCGCGCCAGAGACCCCAGCGGCTCGGAGCGCGAAGGAGGCGATGTAGCCGCCCATCGGGCCCCAGATCTCCCAGTCGGCGCTCGGTGTGGCCACGAAGCGGCCGTCACCGATCGGTTCGAGCGACGTGTCGCGATCAAGGCTCCCCATGCCCCTCAGCGTGCCGCCTCGGCCTGGTGGGCGACAACTCAGTAACGCGCGCTCCGAGGCACCGCCTCGGCACCTCACCACCGCGCCGTACAGCCGTTCTCGGGGGGTTCCTCCGCCTCGGCGACGGAGAGATCGCCCGAGAACGTCGGCGGGGAGCGCGATCAGTGCTCGAGGGTGTTGATGCCGGGCGTGTCGTCGGCGCGGGTGAACTCGACGAGCTCGACGCCGTCGTCTTCGACGTGGGCGTTGTGACCGGGACGGATGTAGTACGCCTGCCCAGGCCTCAGCGTCTCGCTCGCTCCATCGGTGTACCGCATCGTGACCGCGCCGCTCAGCACGTAGCCCCAGTGCGGCTCCTGGCACGCCCCCCCGGGCAGGTCGGCGAACATCTCGGCGGTGTCGAGCCCGGCCTCCCATCGCTCGATGGCGATCAGCATGCCGCCCGCCTGGGCTCGGTGCTGCTGTCCGACACCGTCGAGGTCGACGGCGAGCTCGGTGTTGTCTCGAGTGAAGGTGCTCATGGCTCATGCTCCTTGGTCGGGGACCGTTGGTGGTCCGATCTCAGGACCGTAAGCCTTGAACCCGAGTGCAAGGTCAAGCCCTTGACCTTGCATCCGAGTGCAGGGTTTAGGGTGGGTTCGTGAAGATCTCCGAGCTCGCTGACCAGGTGGGCGTGGCGACCTCGACGGTTCGCTACTACGAGCGGATCGGCCTCCTCACGCTCCCCGATCGCACCCCTTCGGGCTACCGGGACTACGACGACGACGCGGTCGCGCGGCTGCTCTTCATCACCCGTGCTCGGAAGATGGGGCTCAGCTGCGACCAGATCGTCGACCTCGTCCCGATCTGGGACGGCGCCAACTGCGCGGCCGCCCACGCACGCGTTGCGCAGCTGATCACCGACAAGAAGGCGGACATCGCCCAGCAGATCATCGAGCTCACGCAGTTCAGTGCCCAGCTCGACGGCGTGCGCGCCGCCCTCGAGGCCGCCACGCCGCCCCCCGCATGCCGCACCGACCTGTCGTGCTGTGTCCCGGACACGAAGGGCAATGCCCCGGTCCCGCTGGTGATGAGCCGCAAGCGTGAGGAGCGCTGACCACGCCGCATCGGGACGGTGACGTCACACCAACCTCACGGGGTGTCAGACCTCTGCGATGATGCGGGACAGCCGCTTCGATCGAGTCCGGGGGGACCATGAGCGCACACGACCTGGTCATCAGAGGCGGCAACGTCGTCGACGGCACCGGCGCACCCGCGCGGACAGCCGACGTGGCGATCACCGGCGGCATCGTCACCGAGGTCGGCGAGGTCGACGGCACCGGCGCCCGTGAGATCGACGCCGACGGCGCGCTCGTCACGCCCGGCTTCGTCGACATCCACACCCACTACGACGGCCAGGCCACGTGGGACGAGCAGCTCAGCCCGTCGTGCTGGCATGGCGTCACCACCGTCGTCATGGGCAACTGCGGCGTCGGGTTCGCGCCCGTCGCCCCGGATCGCCATGAGTGGCTCATCGGCCTGATGGAGGGCGTCGAGGACATCCCCGGCGCAGCGCTCTCCGCCGGCATCCAGTGGGGCTTGGAGAGCTTCGGTGAGTTCCTCGACCACCTCGACGCCCGCCGGCACGTGATGGACCTCGGCACCCAGGTGCCCCACGGCGCGGTGCGCGGCTACGTGATGGGCGAGCGCGGCGCCCGCAACGAGCCCGCCACGAGCGACGACATCGAGGCGATGGCCAGCATCGTGCGCGACGGCATCCGCGCCGGCGCGCTCGGCTTCTCCACCAGCCGCACGCTGGCCCACCGCGCCATCGACGGCGAGCCGGTGCCGGGCACCTTCGCCGCCGAGGACGAGCTGTTCGGCATCGGTCGCGTGCTCGGCGACCTCGGCACGGGCGTGTTCGAGCTCGCCCCGGCCGGCGCGCTGGGCGAGGACCTGGCCGCACCGGAGCGCGAGATGGACTGGATGCGGCGCCTGTCCGCCGCCATCGGGCGACCGATCACGTTTGCCCTCAACCAGAACAACGCCGATCCCACCTCGTGGAAGCGCCTGCTCGACGGCGCGGCCGCGGCCGCCGCGGAGGGCGTGTCGATCCGGCCGCAGGTGCACGCCCGCAGCGTGTCGCTCCTGCTCGGGTTCCAGACCTTCCACCCGCTCGCCTTCACCAAGGCGTGGCAGCAAGCCGGGCTCGGCCTCCTGCCCTGGGAGGAGCAGGTGGCGCGCATCACGTCCGACCCCGACCTCCCCGCCCGCATCGTGGCCGACGCCGCCAAGCTGGCCGACGACCCGATCGTGTCGGGCTTCATGCACCCCGATCGGATCTTCCCGCTCGGCGACCCGCCTGACTACGAGCCCACCCCCGATCGCAGCGCCACGGCCATCGCCGCGGCCCGCGGCGTGAACGTGTGGGAGCTGCTCCTGGAGCTGTTCCTCGGTGACGACGGACACGAGCTCCTCAACGCGCCGATCCTCAACTACACCGACGGCAACCTCGACGCCGCGGGCGAGATGCTCCGCCATCCCACCTCGGCGTTCGGGCTCGGCGACGGCGGCGCCCACGCAGGCCAGACGTGCGACGCGTCCACCACGACGTTCATGCTCAGCCACTGGGCCCGCGACCGGGCCCACGGGCGGCTCAGCGTGGAGGACGCCGTCCACAAGATGACCCAGTCCACCGCCACGCTCTACGGCCTCGGCGATCGGGGCGTCCTCGCCCCCGGCTACGTCGGCGACTGCAACATCATCGACTTCGACCGCCTGCAGCTCCGCCGCCCCGAGCTCGCCCATGATCTGCCCGGCGGCGCCCATCGACTCGTGCAGCGCGCCGAGGGCTACCGGCACACGATCAAGAGCGGCCAGGTCACCTTCACCGACGGCGAGGACACCGGCGCCCGCCCCGGGGCACTCCTGCGGGGTGCGCGATGACGACGCCGCGCGAGACCGCTGCGGCGTTCTGGGCTGCGCTCTACGACCGCGACTGGCCGCGCATCCGCTCGTTCTTCGACGCCGAGTCGATCTACTACGACGTCCCCACCGGGCCATCGGCAGCGGGCGTGGGCCCCAACAGCATCGAGGCCCGTCTGCGGCTCGGGCTCGAGGGCCTCGTGGGCTACGAGCACCGCCCCGGCGTGGTGGCCGAGGGCGACGATGGCGTGGTCGTCACCGAGCACACCGAGGTGTGGACGTGGGACACCGGCGAGACCGTCGCCCTGCCGTTCGTGTCGGTGCAGCGCATCGAGGACGGCGTGATCCGGCTGTGGAAGGACTACTGGGACTTCCAGACGCTCATGAGCGCCGCGCCGGCCGCGTGGCACGAGCGCCTCGACACGGCCGACCTCTCGTGGGTGGTCGACGTGACCGGTCGAGCCTGAGGCCGTGCGCCCCGAGGCGAGCGGAGAACCGATCGGGCCGCCCGTCGCGACACCACGGGTGATGGCCCGACCCGAGGAACCGCTCCGCCTCCGCGCCCTGGCCGTCGATGCGCTCGGCCGACTGCGCGAGATCGTGGCGGTCGGCCTCATCACTGGGTTCTTGGTGGGCGGCGTGGGCAGCCGGCTGGCGATGCTGGTGCTGCGGCTCACCTCACCCGACTCGGTGGTGGGCGTGGAGAGCGACGACGGCTTCCGCATCGGCCAGGTCACGCTCGGCGGCACCTACGGCCTGCTCGTCGTGGGGGTGGCCTTCGGCATCCTCGGCGCCGCCTTCCACCGGCTGCTCGCGCCGTGGCTGATCGGGCCGACGTGGTTTCGCAGCCTCACCACGGCGCTCGGCTGTGGGGCGGTCGTGGGCTCGATGCTCGTGCACACCGATGGGGTCGACTTCCGGGTCCTCGAGCCGACCTGGCTGGCGATCGCTCTGTTCATCGCCGTCCCCGCCGCGTTCGGCGCGATGGTCGGACCGACGACGACCTGGGTCCAGCGCCCATGCTCATGGCTCTCGACCGGTCGAGGTCGGTGGCTGCCCGCCGCGGTCGTCCTGTTCCCCGCCGCGCTGTTCGTCGTGGCCGTGGTGAGCGTCGCGCTCCTCCTCTCCGCGCTGTTCCGCCCGCTCGGGCTGGTGCCCACCCTGCGGCAGAACGTCGTGACGTCGACCATCATCCGGGGCGCATGGCTCGGCGTGGCCGTACTCGGACTGGGCGGCCTCGTCTCGGACATCACCGCGCTCACGTAGACGCCGGAAGCCCCTGCGAGGTTTTTCCGCGAGGCTGTCGATCTGGCGACACGCCGTTCGTCGTGCAGGGTACCGAACCGGCCATGGGCGCCGGACCAACCAAGGAGAACCACATGCCGCAGTACCTCGCTCTCATCTACGGCCCCGCCGACGACCAGGCCGTCGACCCCGCTGACTTCCAGGGCGACGTGATGGCCGACTACATGGAGTTCGGCGAAGCAGCCGGTGCCGCGGGCGTCATCGTCGGCGGGAACGCGCTGCAGTCCACCGACACCGCGACCACGGTCAGCGTCCTCGGCGGCAAGGGCGGCGAGATCATCACCACGGACGGCCCCTTCGCCGAGACCAAGGAGGTGCTCGGCGGCTACTACCTCCTCGAGTGCGCCGACCTCGACCAGGCGATCTCCTGGGCCGCTCGCATCCCGGGTGCCTGGCACGGCAAGGTCGAGGTGCGCCCCGTCGTCGTGTTCGAGTAGCGCTCGCGCTTGTCAGACGCCGATGAGCTGAGCGAGGTGATCCGGGTGGAGGGTGGCCGCGTCGTGGCCACCCTCGCTCGGCTCGTCGGCGATCTCGGGCTCGCGGAGGACGCCACGCAGGATGCAGCCCTCGCCGCGCTCGAGCGGTGGCCCATCGACGGCGTCCCCAAGAGCCCCGCGGCCTGGTTGACCACCGCGGCCCGCAACAAGGCGCTCGATCGCCTTCGCCGCGAGGGGCGCCGAGGCGACAAGGAGGTGCGAGCCATGCAGATGCTCGAGGGCGACGATGGCGAGGCCACTCCTGACTCCGTGGTGCGCGACGACCTCCTCCGCCTGGTCTTCACGTGCTGTCACCCGGCGCTCGCGCCCGAGGCGCGCATCGCGCTGAGCCTGCGCACCCTCGGGGGCCTCACCACCGCCGAGATCGCCCGCTCGTTCCTCGTCCCCGAGGCGACCATGGCGCAGCGCCTCGTCCGAGCCAAGCGCAAGATCGCCGGTGCTGGCATCCCCTACCGGGTGCCGGCGGATCACGAGCTGCCCGAGCGACTGCCCGCCGTGCTCGCTGTCGTGTACCTCGTCTTCACCGAGGGCCACGCGGCGACCGGCGGCGAGGCGCTCGTGCGCGTCGACCTGTGCGACGAGGCCATCCGCCTCGCGCGCCTGCTGGCGGAGGTGCTGCCGGACGAGACCGAGGTGCTCGGCCTGCTGGCGCTTCTGCTGCTCACCGACGCCCGACGCACCACGCGCGTCGACCCGGCCGGCGAGCTCGTGCTGCTCGCCGCGCAGGACCGCGGCGCCTGGGACCGCCACCAGATCGCAGAGGGCACCGCCCTGCTGGAGGTGGCGCTCCGACGGGCGGCCGGATCACCTGGGCCCTACGCCCTCCAGGCGGCGATCGCGGCGGTGCACGCCGAGGCACCGCGGTGGGCCGACACCGACTGGAACGAGCTCGTCGGCCTCTACGACCTGCTCGTCGCAGTCCTGCCGACGCCGGTCGTTGCGCTGAACCGCGCGGTCGCCATCGGCGAGCGCGACGGTCCAGAGGCTGGCCTCAGGGCCGTCGACGCCACCGCCGGGCTGGGCCGGTTCCACCTCTGGCACGCGGCCCGGGCCGACATGCTCCGCCGCCTCGAACGCACCCAGGAGGCGCGCGATGCCTACGAGGCTGCGCTCGGATGCGAGCCGAGCGACCCGGAGCGCCGCTTCCTCGAACGCCGCCTCACCGACCTCGCCTGATCTCTGGCTCCTCACGCGCGGATGGCGCGCGTGACGTTCCAGAGATCGGAGTGGGTGGGTTCAGCAGATTCCGTACAGGGCGGAGAGGGCGATGGCGGCCGCGGTGGCGACGTTGACCGAGTCGACCCCGGCCGCCATGGGGATGCGCACATGGCGATCGGTGGCGCGGAGCGCGGCCTCGCTGAGCCCGGGGCCCTCGGCGCCCAAGACGAGAGCGATCCGTGATGGCTGCTCGGCGACGACCTTGCCGAGCGGCTCAGCCTCGGCGGCCGGGGTGAGCGAGAGCGTCGTGAACCCGAGGTCGGACAGCTCGCGGAGCGCGCCGGGCCAGTCGCCGTCGGCGACGCGCGCGAACGGCACCGTCAGTACGTGGCCGAGCGACACCCGTGTCGAGCGGCGGTAGAGCGGATCGGTCGTCGTGGGGTCGAGCACCACCGCATCGACCCCGAAGGCGGCCGCGTTCCGGAAGAGCGCACCGATGTTCTCGTGGTCGTTCACGGCCTCGAGCACCAGGATGCGCCGGGCGTCGGCCACGAGATCGGCGACGGCCGGCAGCGCGGGACGCTCGGCCACCGCCAGCACGCCACGGTGGAAGTGCACGCCGGTGACCGCCTCCATCGACGCCGCCGGCATCGTGAAGATCGGCGCGTCCGTGTGGACGAGCGAGGCCACCCGGGCCACGTGCTCCTCGGCCACGAACAGAGAGCGCACCTCGTAGCGCGACGCGAGGAGCATCTCGATCGACAGGCGGCCCTCCACCGTGAAGATCCCGCGCTCCCGCTCGAGCGCCATGCGGCGCGACGGGGCCCGCAGGTGGACGTAGTCCGCAAGGCGCGGGTCGTCCAGGTCGGCGACGGGCACGATGGGCATGTCTGGCAGCCTCGCGCAGCGGGGCGGTCTGCCATGCTCCGAGGATGCGCGCCGTCGTCTGCCACGAGTTCGCCCCGATCGACCAGCTTGTGATCGAGGACCGCCCCGACCCTGAGCCCGGCCCTGGGAACGTGGTGGTGGCCGTGCGGGCGGCGGGGGTGAACTTCGTCGACGGTCTCTTCGTGCAGGGGAAGTACCAGATCAAGCCGCCGCTGCCGTTCACCCCCGGCGGGGAGGTGGCCGGCGACGTCGTGGCCGTGGGCGATGGCGTCACCACGGTGGCCGTTGGCGACCGGGTGCTCGCCATGCCGTGGCTCGGGGGGTTCGCCTCACACGTCGAGCTGTCGGCCAACGGCGTCGTGCCGATCCCCGGCGATCTCTCCTACGGGCAGGCCGCGGCACTCGTGCAGAGCTACGGCACGATGCTGTTCGCGATGACCCGGCGAGTGCAGGTGCGGGCCGGCGAGTGGGTGCTCGTGCTGGGCGCGGGCGGCGGCATCGGCCTGGCCGCCATCGACGTCGCCCGCCACCTCGGCGCGCACGTGATCGCCGCAGCGTCAAGCGACGACAAGCTGGCCGCGGCGCGTGCCGCGGGCGCCGAGGCCACGATCGCCTACGAGCACGAGGACCTCAAGGCTCGGGCGCGCGAGCTGTCGGACGGAGGCGTCGATGTGGTCGTCGACCCGGTCGGGGGCGTGCACGCCGATGCCGCGCTCCGCGCCATGGGGTGGATGGGCCGGTACCTCGTCATCGGGTTCGCCAGCGGACAGATCCCGGCGCTGCCGATCAACCAGGTGCTGCTGAACAACCGCACGCTCGTGGGCATCGACTGGGGGGCGTGGACGATGCGCGATGCCCAGGGCAACCGTGCGCTCCTCGCCGAGCTGATGGAGCTGGCCGGCTCCGGTGAGCTCCACCCCTCCGAGCCCTCCGAGTACCCACTCGATGACGCAGCCCGTGCCCTCACCGACCTGCAGGAGCGCCGCGTGGCCGGCAAGGTCGTGCTCATCCCGTGACCAGCTTCTGTGCGCTCGCAGCCACGCATGGCGGGGGCCGGGGTGCACAGAAGCGTGGGGTCGATCAGGAGCGGGACGCCACCAGCGTGGCCTGCTCGTCGAGGAGCGGGAGCACGACATCGCGGGCCGCGCTGGGCAGTCGGAAGACGCACTCGGTGACGCCGATGCGCTCGAAGTGATCGAGCTTGCCCGCGTCGGGCAGCGACCCGAACGGCACGATCTCCAGCGTCGACGGGTCGCGGCCCGCAGCCGCCACCGCCTCACGCAGCCGAGGGACGGCCTCGGTCAGGCCCGAGCCGCCGATCGGGATCCAGCCGTCGCCGTACTCCGCGATGTGCGCGAACAGCGTCGGTCCCGCGGCCCCTCCGTGGAGCACCGGGACGCGCGTCCGTCCGTCGCGATCTCGTTGCACCGGCTTGGGCCACGACCAGGTCGGCTCGAGCTGGACGTGGTCCCCGGAGAACGACGCCTCGTCGTCGGCCCAGAGCGCTTGCATCGTGAGCACGTGCTCGCGTGCGACGGCGCGACGGTCGCGCATCGCCACGCCGTGGTGGGCGAGCTCGTCCTCGTTCCAGCCGAAGCCCACGCCGAGGGCGGCCCGCCCGCCGCTCAGGTGGTCGAGGGTGGCGACGGCCTTGGCGGTGACGATCGGATCGCGCTGGGCGGCGAGCAGGATCCCGGTGCCGAGGCGCAGCCGGGTCGTGGCCGTGGCCGCGGCGGCGAGCGCCACCAGCGGGTCGAGGCAGCGGCGGTACTCCTCGGCGAGCACGGCGTCACCCGTGGGTGGCGGTGTGCGACGGCTCACGGGGATGTGCGTGTGCTCGGGCAGCCAGAGCGAGTCGAGCCCCCGGGCCTCCACCTCGCGGGACAGCTCGACGACGTCGATGCTGACATCGGTGGCGAACATCGTGACCCCGTAGCGCACAGGCCCTCCAACCGCTCGTTCTCTGGCCCCTCACGGCCGCCATGCGCGCGTGAGGTTCCAGAGATCGGTTTCTGACTGTCCGTCAGATCCTGCCAGACTGCGGCGATGAGCGGCTTCTGCGACGGGCGCATCGTCATCGTCACCGGGTCGGGCCGCGGGCTGGGCCGCGCTCACGCGCTGGAGCTCGCGCGCCAGGGGGCGTGCGTCGTGGTCAACGATCTCGGGTGCGAGCTCGACGGGAGCGGGGGCGGCACCGGGCCGGCTGGCGAGGTGGTGGAGGAGATCCGCGGTGCCGGCGGCGAGGCGATCGCCAACGGCGACGACGTGGCCGACTTCGCGGGAGCCGCCCGGATGGTCCAGGCCGCCCTCGACGCGTTCGGTGGGCTCGACGTCGTGGTGAACAACGCCGGGTTCGTGCGCGACCGCATGTTCGCCAACGTGGCCGAGGACGAGTGGGACGCCGTGGTGCGGGTCCACCTCAAGGGGCACTTCGCGGTGGCCCGGCATGCGGCCGCCCACTGGCGCGATCAGGCCAAGGCCGGTGCGCCGGTCGATGCTCGGATCATCAACACCAGCTCCGGCGCGGGCATCCTCGGTTCGATCGGTCAGGCGGCCTACTCGTCAGCCAAGGCCGGCATCGCCACGCTCACCCTCGTGCAGGCCGCGGAGCTCGGCCGGTACGGCGTCACGGCGAACGCGCTGTGCCCGGCGGCGCGCACCCGCATGACCGAGGGTGTGTTCACCGAGATGATGGCCACCCCCGACCAGCCAGATGCCTTCGACGCGATGGCGCCGGAGAACGTTTCGCCTCTCGTGGCCTGGCTCGCGTCGAGCCACTCACGTCACGTCACGGGGAGGATGTTCGAGGTGGAGGGCGGCAAGGTCGGTATCGCCACCGGCTGGCAGCACGGTCCCACCCTCGACAAGGGCGACCGCTGGGACGTCGCCGAGCTCGGTGTCGCCATCGAGGGGCTGCTCGCCGAGGCCCCCGCTCCGGCTCCCGTCTACGGCACCACCTGACCCACCACGCGAGGTTTGACTCGAACCCCGGACGGGTACTGACGCCTACGTGGGCAGACCTGCAGATCTCATCAGCCGCGCCCGAGCGCGGTTTGCACGACTTCCCCGATGGGCACGCTGGCCCATCCTCGCCGGCACCTCGGTCGGGCTGCTCGGCTTCCTGACCCTCGTCCTGCTGTGGTTCACGGTGAACCTGCCGACGGATCCCCCCGAGATCCAGTCGGCCGTCGTCGTCGACGCCCAGGGCCGGGAGCTCGCGGTGCTCTCGCAGGACGGCCAGCGCTTCGAGATCGGCCTCGACGAGGTGGCGCCGGTCGTCGTCGATGCCCTCATCGCGGCTGAGGACCGGCGCTTCTACGAGCACGACGGCCTCGACCCCATCGGCATCTCACGGGCTCTGTGGCACAACGCACGGGCCGGTGGCACGCAGGGTGGATCCACCCTCACGCAGCAGCTCGTGAAGAACGCCTACCTCACCAGCGAGCGCTCGCTCTGGCGCAAGGCGCGCGAGGCCGTGCTGTCGGTCAAGCTCGAGCGATCGGCCGACAAGGACGAGATCCTCGAGCGCTACCTCAACACCGTGTACTTCGGACGGGGCGCGTACGGGATCGAGGCCGCGGCACGCGTCTACTTCAACACCAGCGCGGGCAAGCTCGACCTCCCCCAGGCCGCCCTGCTGGTCGGACTGCTGCGCTCACCCGAGACAGCCGACCCCGCCGAGGACCCTGAGGAGGCCACGGCTCGCCGGGCGACCGTGCTCCAGGATCTCGTGCAGGTCGGCAAGCTGACCAAGCCCGAGGCCGCCGCGGCCGGCGCGGTGCCCATCGTCGCCACACCCACCACACGCGCCGTCACGCTCACCGCAGGGCTCGCGCCCCACTACGTGGAGTGGATCCGGGAGCAGACCATCGAGGCGGTCGGCGCCGACGCCGTGTACGGGTCGGGTCTGCGCGTCGTCACCACGCTCGACCTCGATGCGCAGGCCGCGGCGGAGCGCTCGGTTGCCGAGGTCCTCACCGAGCCCGGCGGCGTGCAGGCCGCTCTGGTCGCGCTCGACGAGGACGGCGCGATCCGCGCGTACGTCGGCGGCCGCGACTTCAACACCCTGCAGGTCGACCTCGTTCGAGGCCTGGACGGCGGCGGCTCCGGCCGCCAGCCCGGCTCGAGCTTCAAACCCTTCGTGCTCGAGGCGGCGCTCGAGAAGGGCATCACCCTGGGCGACCGGTACGCGGCCCCACCGTCGATCGAGCTCCCCATCGGCGGCGAGATCTGGAAGGTCGGCAACTACGGCCTCGAGGGCTACGGCGACCTCAGCGTGGCCGAGGCGACGAAGAGCTCGGTGAACACCGTGTACGCGCAGCTCCTGGAGGCCGTCGGTCCGGACGCGGTCGCTGGTGCTGCCAAGAGAATGGGCATCGATGCCGAGCTCGACCCGGTGGCCTCCATCGCGCTCGGCGTGGAGGAGGTCTCACCGCTCGACCTCGCCAGCGCCTACCTCACGCTCGCCGACGACGGCACGAGAGTCGAGCCCTACGCGATCGCCCGCATCGAGGATGCGAACGGCAAGGTGCTCTGGGAGCCAGAGCGGGCCGAGCCCGAAGCGGGGGCGATCAAGCCCGAGCTCGCACGAGCCGTGACCCACGCCCTGCGCGGCGTGATCGACGGCGGCACCGGGAAGGCGGCCGCCATCGGCCGGCCGGCCGCGGGCAAGACCGGAACCACGCAGGACAACGTCGATGCCTGGTTCGCTGGCTACGTGCCCGGCTACACGGCGGTCGTGTGGATGGGCTACCCCGAGGCGTCGCTCCCCATGGACGACGTGCAGGGGCGCAGCGTCACCGGCGGCTCGTACCCGGCGCAGATCTGGAGCAAGTTCATGAAGGCGGCCATGGAGGGCCGCAAGAAGGCCGACTTCCCCGCTCCCCCCGCCGAGCTGCTGACCGCGAGCGAGACCGCGGCGCTCACCGTTGCGCCCGCGGAGGTCGACGCCGGCGGCACCGTGACCGTGACCGGCCGCGGGTTCGAGCTGTGCAAGACGTCGTGGTCCGTCGCGCTCGAGGGCACTCCGGTCACCAGCGCGCCAGAGGCTCGATCAACGAAGGACGAGCGCACCGCGTCGATCGTCGTACCGGTCGACCTGCCGGCCGGCAGCTATCGGGTGGTCGCGCGCTGCGACAGCGGGGCGGGCCCCCGCGAGGCCGCCAGCACCACCCTGATCGTGCGCGCCCCGGCCACGACCAGCTCGAGCACCAGCCCGTCGACCTCGACGACGAGCACGACCAAGCCCCAGGGCAAGCCGACCACCACCACGACGTCGTCGTCGTCGACCAGCACGTCGTCGACGACCTCGACGACCTCGCCGAACTAGCCGAACGAGCGCGCCGCTGTCAGGTGCTGACGAGGCGCAGGACGTCAGCCGTCGTGGCGACGCCGTCATGGATGACCTCGCCGTCGCGCAGCGCGACGCAGCGATCCGCGCGCTCCACGAAGCTCGGGTCGTGCGTGGCGACCACCACGGTGGCGCCATCCTGTCGGAGCTCGGCGAGGATCCCGAGCAGCGCCGTCTTCCCCGTGGCGTCGAGCCCGACAAAGGGCTCGTCGACGAGCAACAGCTCGAAGGGGCGCACGAGGCTCAGCGCGATCGAGGTCTTCTGGCGCAGACCGCGGCTGAACCGAGCGGGCAGGTCGTCAGCGCGGTGGCTGAGCTCGACGCGGGCGATGAGCTCGTCGATCTCCTCGGCGGTGGCCACGACCCCGTGGAGCGCGGCGACGTAGGCGAGGTGCTCGCGCACGGACAGGTCGTCGTAGAGCACGGGCTCGTCGGGCAGGAAGCTCACGGCTGCGCGCGCCGGTGAGGCGCCCGCGTCGGAGCCGGCGATGGTGATGGAGCCGCTCGTGAGATCGAGCAGCCCGGCAGCCAGTCGCAGGAAGGTGGACTTGCCGGAGCCGTTGTGGCCGACGAGTGCGATCGTCTCGCCTGCGGCGAGGGACAGGCTCAGCGGCGCCAGCGCCACGAGGTCCGAGTAGGTCTTGCTGGCGTCGTCGGCCACGAGGATCGGTTCAGTCGTCGGCATCTGCCGTCCTGTCTGGTTGGGGCTGGGCGGCGGCCATCTGCGAGCGCCACCAGACTGCGATGTCGTCCCGCACTCGCACCCACCCGCAGATGAGCACGAACAGCAGGGACACGACGAGCAGGAGCGGCTGCGCGCCCGTCCAAGCGTCGCGCCCGTCCTCGACGGCGGCGCGCGCGAGCACGATCGGCGTCGCGCCGCTCACAGCCACGGCCGGGGGCCACGCGGTGCGGATCAGCACGCGGATCCCCTGGGCCTCTGGCGGCGTGAGCGCCCAGCCCTCGCTCATGGTGATCGGACCAGCGAGGACGCTCACGAGCGCACCCCCGAGGCCTCCCATCATGAGCGGGGCGACGACGAGCGCCGCCACCTCGACGGGAACCTGACCCGGGCCGGCGACGCCGGCGGCCAGCGCGGCGACCGCGGCAGGCACGGCCATCGCCAGCATCCCCATCGGCAGGTGCAGGAGGTGGATCCTGGCTGCCGGCAGCGGGGAGGCGTCGCGCCGGCTGGGGTGGTCGACCTCCTGGGCGAGCGGCTCGACCGCGTCGAGCCCCGCGAGGAACATCGCCAGACCGGCGACGAGCACGAGCGGGGAGGTGCCGGTCCACACCCCTCGCAGCGCCACGCCGGCCACCACGCCGAGCAGGATCAGCCGCGTCACGCGGGCGGCCGGCCAGCGCAGCACGCCTCGCAGGCCGCGCACGAAGATCGGCCAGCGTCCGGTGCCCCTCACCCGGATCCGCACCCACGGTCGCACCCGGGGCAGCTCCATCGCGAGCTGGCGGCGCAGGACGATCACGGTGCGCAGATCCTGCAGGGTGGCCGCGAACCGCAGCTGACCGACGAGCGTCGACCGGCGGTCGGCGTCCTCGAGCGAGGCGCGTCCGAGCAGCAGGACGCCGCCGACGACCAAGACGAGCGCCAGGAGCACCGGGACCAGCCCCGCCAGCGCGAAGCGCAGCGGCCACAGGGCGAGGTCGCCGAACACGGCAGTGGGGCTGGCGTCGATCACCTCGGCACCGTGGGCCGCGGCGAGTCCGAGGAGGACGAACCCCGTCAGCGACGCCGCCCAGCGCGGGACGCGCAGCCCGGCAGACATCAGCGCGGCGCCAACCGCCAGCCCAACCGTCGTCGTCCCCACGAGCGCGCCCGTCGCGATCCAGCTCAGCGTGTTGCCGGGCAGGCGGTTGGACGCGAGGTTCCCAGCGACACCGCCCACCAGCAGGCCGACGAACACGAGGAATCGGAGCTGACGGACGGCAGGAGCCCGGAGCGCGCTCGTGCGGTCGACCGGCGCGAGGAGCACGTGGCGGACCTCTGCGCGCTCGAGGGCGAGCGGCCCTCCTCGGCTGCCCGACCGCAGCCCGAGCGCGAGCGCGAACGCAGCGAGACCCCCGAGCCAGCCGGGGCCGGCGTGGAGCACATGGCGCACCTCAGCCGAAGTCGCGAGCTCGTCGCCCACCGCACTCGAAGCGACCGCGATCGCTACGAGGCTCAGGATCCCGGTGAGGTACGCCTGGTAGAGCGCGTCGATCCAGTGGATGGTCGCGACGCGCTTGCGACTGCGGAACTGCCGCCAGTCGACGAGGGCACCTTCGAGGTCGGCCTCGGGATCAGCGGTGAGCACCGGGCGTCACGCTAGGGCTCGGTTGTGGCGGGGGTGCGTCGGGCTCAGAGCCGTTCGATCACCATGGCCATGCCCTGGCCGCCGCCGACGCACATCGACTCGAGGCCGTAGCGGCCGCCGGTGTCCTGGAGGCCGTTGATGAGCGTGGTCATGATCCGGGCGCCGGTCATGCCGAAGGGGTGGCCGAGGGCGATGGCGCCGCCGTTCACGTTCAGCTTCTCCGGGTTGATGTTCAGGTGCTTCATCGAGGGGAGGACCTGGGCGGCGAACGCCTCGTTGATCTCGACGAGGTCGATGTCGTCGATCGTGAGGCCGGCCCGCTTGAGCGCCATGCGGATCGCCTCGACCGGGCCCATGCCCATGATCTCCGGGTTGAGGCCGGTGACCCCGGAGGACACGATGCGGGCCAGCGGCGTGATGCCGAGCTCGTTGGCCCTGGTGTCGCTCATCACCACGACCGCGGCAGCGCCGTCGTTGAGCGGGCAGGCGTTGCCGGCGGTGACCTTGCCATCGGGCCGGAACACCGGCTTCAGCTCGGCCAGCTTCTCGACGGTGGTGCCGGCGCGGGGGCCGTCGTCTTTAGACACGACCGTGCCGTCGGCGAGGGTGACCGGGGTGATCTCGCGCTCGAAGAACCCGCGCTCCTGGGCGGCGACGGCTCGCTGCTGCGACCGTGCCCCCCACTCGTCCATCTCCTCGCGGGAGACGTTCTCGGCCAGCACGACGTTCTCGGCGGTCTGGCCCATGGCGATGTAGATGTCGGGCAGGCCGACGGGTGGCGACCACTCGCCTGCGCCGCCGGTGCGCTCGGCCGTGCGGGCCTCGGCCTCGGCGAAGAGCGGGTTGTGCGGGCCGGTGTCGGAGGCGCCGTGCATGTAGCGGCTCACGGTCTCGACGCCCGCGGCGACGAAGACATCGCCCTCACCGGCCTTGATCGCGTGGGCGGCCATGCGGATCGTCTGCAGCGACGACGAGCAGTAGCGGTTGACGGTGACGCCGGGGACGTCGGGCAGCCCCGCCAGCAGGGCAGCCACGCGACCGACGTTGTAGCCGGCCTCGCCGCCAGGCTGGCCGCAGCCCAGGATGACGTCCTCCACGAGCTGCGGGTCGAGCTGCGGGGTCTTGGCGAGGACGTCTTTGATGATGAAGCCAGCGAGGTCGTCGGGACGGCACTCGGTGAGGCTGCCCTTGTTGGCACGGCCGATGGGCGTACGGGCGGTCGAGACGATGACGGCTTCGGGCATGTGAGCCCCTCCTCAAGCGATCCAGCGATGAACGTCGGCCAGTCTGGCCGCCTGACCCGCCCGCCACCAGTTCCCGGCCCTTCTGTGCACGGCCACCGTCGGCATGCGGTGGTGCCGGTGCGCAGGAAAGGGGGTGTCGCATCGGGTGCGTAGCCTCTCGGCGATGTCGCTGTTCGAGGACCCCGACGTGGGAACCCTGCCCGAGCCCACCTTCTCCGTGGGGGAGCTGGCTGATGCCATCGGCCACGCCGTGCGGGCCTCCTTCCGCGACGAGGTGTGGGTGCGTGGCGAGATCCACGACCTCTCCCGCCCGCCTTCTGGCCACGTCTACCTCACGCTCGTGGAGGAGCGGCCCGAGGGCGGCAAGGCCACGATCCCGGTGATGCTCTCCGCGGCCAACAAGGTGGCCGTGAACCGGGCCCTCACCCGAGCGGGGGGCTCCGTGCGGATGGTCGACGGCACGGAGGTGCGGATCCGGGGCCGGCTCGACTGGTACTCGCCGCGGGGCCAGCTGCAGCTGCGCATGACCGCGATCGACCCCGCCTACACGCTCGGCCAGCTCGAGCTGGCGCGCGCCGAGCTGCTCGCCCGCCTCGAGACGGAAGGCCTGCTCGGCCGCAACGGCCTGCTCCCGATGCCCCTCGTCCCACTGCGCGTGGGCCTGGTCACCAGCCGCGGCAGCGCGGCCGAGGCCGACTTCGTCGACGAGCTCTCTCGCAGCGGCCTCGCCTTCCACGTGATCGCCGTCGACGTGCGGGTGCAGGGAAGCGGCGCGCCTCGCCACGTGGCTTCGGGCATCGCGAGCGCCGCAGCGCGCGCCTGCGACGTGATCGCCGTCGTGCGGGGCGGCGGCGCCCGCACCGACCTGGCCTGCTTCGACCACGAGCGGGTCGCACGCGCCATCGCGCTGTCCCCCATCCCGGTCGTGACCGGGATCGGCCACGAGACTGACCGCTCCGTCGCGGACGACGTCGCCCACACCGTCGCGAAGACCCCAACGGCCGCGGCGCAGCTCCTCGTCGAGCACGTGCGCGCCTACCTGGCCCAGGTCGAGGACCTCTGGTCGATCGCGGTTCGGGTCAGTCAGCGCGAGCTCGCCGTCCATGACACCCGGATCCAGGCCCATGCAGCGCGAGCCAGCCGCAACGTGCGCTCCTCGCTGGCGGGCGCAGCCGCTCGGCTCGATGCCCACGCCATCCGCGCTCGCCGCGCCGGCGTGGTGGCCACCGACCGCGCTGGGCAGCGGCTCGAGCGCGACGTCGGTCGCCTCACCGGCAGCGCGCGCGTCAAGGTCCGCGACGCCGAGTCCGCCCTCGCGGGCGCTAGCCGTCGGCTGACGCAACGTGCGCCCCGGGCGGTCGCGGAGGCCGAGCGGGCGCTCGGGGGTGCCGAGGCGCTCGTGCGCTCGCTCGACCCGCAGCGGGCGCTCGCACGGGGATGGTCGATCACGCGCACGGCCGACGGCCGGGTGGTCCGCGCGTCCACCGACGTCTCGCCGGGCACGACCCTCGTCACCCAGCTCGGCACCGGCGAGGTGCGGTCTACGGTGGACCCCGATGCCTGAACCCGCCACACCCGCACCCTCCACCGAGATCGGCTACGGCGACGCGCTGGCGGAGCTCGAGCGCATCCTCGAGGAGATCGAGGACGACGCCGTCGACATCGACGTGCTCGCCACGAAGGTCCGACGGGCGGCGGAGCTGCTCCGGGTATGCCGCGACCGCATCGCGGCAGCGCGCATCGAGGTCACCCAGATCGTGGCCGACCTCGAGCCCACCACGGCCGACGACACCGACGCGCACGAGTAGCCGCGATCGGGCGTCGCCCGCAGCAGGCTCGTACGATCGATCAGGCCATGACCCGCGACGCCGTTGCCGTTCCTCCCAGCCTCCTCGTGATCGCCGAGCGGGTGGAGAAGCGCCTTGACGCGCTGCTCGACATGGAGCTGGCCCGGTGGGCGGACCTGAGCCCCGACCTCACTCCCCCACTCGAGTCTCTCCGCCGGCTGGTCATGGGCGGCGGGAAGCGACTCCGGCCCGCCTTCTGCTACTGGGGGTACCTCGGCGCCGGCGGTGACCCGTCGGCCGACGAGATCATTGATGCCGGCGCCGCGTTCGAGATGCTCCAAGCGTTCGCGCTCGTCCACGACGACGTGATGGACGGCTCGTCCACCCGCCGGGGCGCCCGCACCGCGCACCTCGAGTTCGACGGACTGCACCACGACGAGTCGTGGCGGGGCGAGGGCCGCCGCTTCGGCGAGGGTGTGGCCATCCTCGTGGGCGACCTCGCCCACGTCTACGCCGACCAGCTCCTCCCCCGCACCTCGCCCGCCGTGCAGGAGGTGTGGGACGAGCTGCGCGTAGAGCTGAACGTCGGCCAGTACCTCGACCTCATCGGAACGGCACGCGCCGACACCGATCACGAGAGCGCTCGCCGCATCGCCCGCTACAAGTCCGGGAAGTACACGATCGAGCGCCCGCTGCACATCGGCGCCGCGCTGGCCGGTCGTCTCGAGGAGCTCGAAGCGCCCCTGTCGGCGTACGGCGACCCGCTCGGCGAGGCGTTCCAGCTGCGCGACGACCTGCTCGGCGCCTTCGGCGACTCGGCGGTCACCGGCAAGCCAGTCGGCGACGACCTCCGGGAGGGCAAGCCCACACCGCTGCTGGCCGCCGCCACGGCAGCCGCCGACGCCGCACAGGCCAAGGTGCTCGCCGACATCGGCACGGCCGACCTGTCCGCCGAGGCCATCGAACGGATCCAGCGAGTGCTCGTCGACACCGGGTCGGTCGAGGTCATCGAGGCGTCGATCGACGAGCTCACGGCTCAGGCCGTCACCGCCACCGACGGCCTCGACGTGACCGACGACGCCCGCGCCGCGTTGATCGAGCTCGCCCACTTCGTCGCCTGGCGCAGCTCGTAGCCCAGGGCCGCCTCCCGGGCGCCGGCCCGATGGTCAGGCTTGGAAGAGCGCGAGTGCCCGCTCCAACGAGCACTCGACCACGCCAGGTTCCGCCACCACCGCCTCGAGCCACGGGGGACGGTTGACGCCGACCACCGCGATGGCCGTGTCGAGCCCCGACCGGCTCGCCGCCTGCCGGGCGAAGGTGGCGGCGTAGTCCGGTGGGCGGGGGTCACGCGTCAGCTCGTAGATCGCCCACGGGTCCGGCGTGCCCCCGGGTGGCGGCGGGTCGACCGTGGTGGCGATCGCAGGCGAGGCCGGGGTGGCCCCGCCACCGGCGAGCCCAGGACCGTCGGCGAGGATCGCACCGCGCACCTCCTCGGCCCGACCACCCGCGGCCAGGAGACCGACGTACGCGCCGAGGCCTCGGCCGTAGAGGGTGACCGGTCCGAGGTGCGCGATGGCGATGTCCACATCGGCCATCAGCGCCTCGCAGAAGTAGCCCGCGCCGGGCGCGACGTCCGAGTCGCCGTGCCCGGAGAGGTCAAGCCCCCAGACGGGTCCGACCCACCCAGCCAGATGGTCCGGGGCCCGATGGGGGGTGCGCTCGGCGAGGCCATGCAGGTGCAGCAGCGGCCAGCCCGCGCCGCCCCGCAGCTCGTGGAGCGCGAGGCGCAGCCGGTTGTGGCGCAACATGACCGGGGCGCTCACGCCACGTGCTCCAGCACCAGGTCTGCCACCTCGCGGGGCTGTTCGACGTGCAGGAAGTGACCGGCCCCCTCGAGCTGCACGAACCGCCCGCCCGCGGGGAGGTGCGACAGCACGTCTTCGGGGAGCGTCCCCCACCCCATCGGATCGGTCTCGGTGCCGAGCACGGCGAGCACGGGCACCCCGATGTCGGGCAGCCGCATCATCGACCACTCCGGACGCCAGGGACCGAAGCCCCCGAACCGGATGGTCGGGTCGATCTTCCAGCGCCAACCGTCGTCATGCTCCTGCGCGCCGACCGTGACGAGGAAGCGCAACCAGTCGGGCGATAGCCGCGGGTTCATGCGCGCTCGCCGCGCCGCGAGCTCATCGATGGTGCCGGGCTTGCGCTGTGCGTCGACGAGCTTGCGTCGATGGTCGAGCCAGGTCGTCAGCTCCTGGGCCATGAGCTTCGTGCGTTGGTGGTCGGAGACATCCGGGAAGCTGCGGCGCGACGGGAGGCCGTCGAGGTTGACGAGGCTGCTGACGCGATGCGGCAGCGCGTCGGCGAGCTGCAGCATCAGACTGCCACCCTTGGAGTGGCCGACCACCGGAACCGGCTCGGCGCTCACCGAATCGAACACGGCCACCGCGTCTCGCAGGTCAGCCTCCCAGCTGTACAGCGCCGCATGCTCGGAGTCGCCGTGACCGCGGTGATCCCACGAGACGACCCGCAGTCCGCCCTCGGCGAGCATCGGCGCGAAGACGGCGAACGTGTTGGCGAAGTCCATGCCGCCGTGCGCGAGCAGCAGCGGTGGCGCGCTCTCCGCGCCCCACTCGTGCACCGCGATCGACACGCCGTGGCTGTCGACGCGGCGTTGACGGTCGGGACGCCGCGCGCCCGGGTAGGCGACGGCTGCATCGAGGGTGGTCACCTGCCCACCCTGACCGCCCGGTCAAGACCCGTGCAACCCCATGAGTTCGGGCGTCTGTGACCGACGTCATCTGGACGGGTCCGCCGGGGCCGTGGTTGGTTAACGCGGTTACGCAGCATCGACCGACCAGACGGAGCCCCCCAATGTTGAGCCGCCTCGGCCGCTTCACCGTTCGACGCCGCAAGGCCGTGCTCATCACGGCCGCGGCCCTCTTCGCACTGGCCGGATCCTTCGGTGGCAGCGCGGCCGAGCACCTGAGCTCGGGGGGCTTCGGCGATCCGGCCTCCGAGTCGTTCCGTGCCGACGAAGCCCTGCTCGACACGTTCGGCGCGGGCACGCCGAACCTGGTGCTGCTCGTCACCGCTCCCAACGGATCCGTGGACGACCCCGCCGTAGCGGAGGCAGGTGCCGCGCTCACCACCGAGCTCGCCGCCGAAGCCCACCTCACCAACGTGGTGTCGTACTGGTCGCTGGGGAGTCCGCCGCCGCTGCGGAGCGACGACAGCAGCCGGGCCCTCGTGCTGGCACGGATCGATGGCACCCAGGACGAGGTCAACGAGCTCGTCGAGGACCTCGCCCCGCGCTACCGCCGCACGACGGAGCAGCTCACCGTCGAGGTCGGCGGCTTCGCGGAGGTGTTCCACGAGGTGGGCACCACGATCGAGGACGATCTCGTGCGCGCCGAGTCCATCGCGCTCCCGATCACCCTCATCCTCCTGCTGCTCGTCTTCGGCAGCGTCGTCGCGGCGTCGCTCCCGCTGGCCATCGGTGCGCTCTCCGTCGTGGGCACGCTGGCAGTGCTGCGGATGCTCTCCATGGTCACCGAGGTGTCGATCTTCAGCCTCAACCTCACCACCGCGATGGGGCTCGGCCTCGCCATCGACTACTCGCTGTTCGTCGTGTCGCGCTTCCGCGAGGAGCTGCGGGCCGGCCACGAGCCGGCGATCGCCGTGCAGCGCACGGTCCGCACCGCTGGGCGCACGGTCGCGTTCAGCGCGGTCACCGTTGCCGCCTCCCTGTGCGCGCTGCTCGTGTTCCCTCTCGCGTTCTTGCGCAGCTTCGCCTACGCCGGCGTGGCGGTGGCGTTCCTGGCGGGGCTGTTCTCCGTCGTCGTTCTGCCCGCCATCCTCGCCGCCCTCGGCCGGCGCGTGGACAACCTCGCGATCTTCAAGCGCTCCACCGTGGCCCACGACGACGGCTTCTGGCATCGGGTGGCGATCGTCGTGATGCGCCGCCCCATCGTGGTCGCGGTGTCCGCGATCGCCGTGCTCCTGTTCCTCGGCGCCCCCTTCCTCAACATCAACCTCTCCCTGCCTGACGACCGCGTCCTGCCCGAGGAGGCGCGCAGTCGGCAGGTCAGCGACGTGCTCCGCGAGGAGTTCAGCAGCGAAGAGGCCGGCGCCTCGTCGGTCGTCGCAGAGGGCATCGGCGACCCGGCGGGCCGGTCCGCCGAGATCGACAGCTACGCGGCGGCACTCGCCATCCTTCCCGGCGTGGCGCGGGTGGACGCCGCCACGGGCACCTACTGCGGTGAGGGGCTGGCGTCGCTCGGCTGCACGCCAGGCCAGCTCGTCGTACCTGGTGGCGCTGGGCGCTACCTCGCCTTCAGCACCGCTCGCTCCGGCGGCAGCACCTACCTCTCGGTGGTCCCGTCGGTCGAGCCGCTCTCGACCGACGGTGAGGACGTCGTCAAGGCCATCCGGGCCACCCCGTCCCCCTTCCCCACAGAGGTCACCGGCATGTCGGCGCAGCTCGTCGACACGAAGTCGGCGCTGTTCTCGCGGCTCCCCCTCGCCGCGGGGATCATCGCGCTGGTCACCTTCCTGGTGCTGTTCATCCAGTTCGGCTCCGTCGTGATCCCGATCAAGGCGGTGATCCTCAACCTGCTCAGCCTGTCGGCCACCTTCGGCGCGATGGTGTGGATCTTCCAAGAGGGTCACCTCAGCGGCGTGCTCGACTTCACCGCCATCGGATCGATCGACGCCACCACCCCGATCCTCATGTTCTGCGTCGCCTTCGGCTTGTCCATGGACTACGAGGTCTTCCTCCTCTCGCGGATCAAGGAGGAGTACGACCGCACCGGTGACAACGAGCTGTCCGTGGCCCGAGGCCTGGAGCGCACGGGGCGCATCGTGACAGCCGCCGCGCTGCTCATCGCGGTGATCTTCATCGCGTTCGCCACGAGCAACGTCACCTTCATCAAGCTCTTCGGGATCGGGCTCACGCTGGCGGTGATGATGGATGCCTTCGTGATCCGAGGCACGCTGGTGCCTGCGTTCATGCGGCTGGCTGGGGAGTGGAACTGGTGGGCGCCGGCACCGCTGCGCCGACTGCACGACCGCATCGGGATCAGCGAGCACATCGACTTGGACGAGGGCGGCCAGACCGAGACACGGCCCGCCGAGGAACCCACGGCTCCCGGGCCCGAGGACGTGCGCATGCGACCCGCAGCAGATGGCCACCCGGCCCGGCCGATGCGCACGCGCCCCCTGGTGGCCGCCTCCAGCGACAACGCATCCTGACCCGCCCCCCGCACGGTGAGGTGCCAGGCTGTCGGCATGGGCGTGAGCCGACGGCGAGCCAGCAAGGGTCACGGCGAGCTCCTGCGCGAGGAGATCCTCGCCACGGCCGAGCGACTCCTCCTCGAGACCGGCTCGGAGGAGCAGGTGTCCATCCGAGCCCTCGCCCAGGCCACAGGCGTCACGGCGCCGACGATCTACCGGCACTTCGAGGACAAGACACACCTCATGTTCGAGGTGTGCGCCCGGCAGTTCGCGCTCCTCGACGCCGCCATCGAGGCGGCGGTCGCCGGGATCGGCGACCCCCTCGTCGCCATGCACGCACGGGGCAAGGCCTACATCCAGTTCGGGATCGACCACCCCGAGCACTACCGGATCATGTTCATGGGCCCCGCCTACACCACGCCGGGTCAGTGGTCCGACCTGCTCGCCACTGGCTCGTTCGCCCATCTCGTGGACAGCCTCACCGAGGCGATCGACGCCGGCCTGCTCGTCCCGACGGGCGACCCGTTCACGACGGCGCTGCACGTGTGGGCCAACATCCACGGCATCACGTCGCTGCTCGTCGCCCGGCCCTCGATGCCCTGGCCCGACCTCGAGGGCTTCATCGACGAGCACCTCGACCTCTGCCTTCGAGCGTCCCTGCGCCCAGCGCACGAGGCGACCAGAGACCTTCGCACGCGCCGATAGCCTCGTCCCGATGCTGAGCGCGCTGCGCCACCGGGCCTCCGGGCACCGACACCTCCTCACGGGCTCGGCCGCACTGGTCGTCACGGCCGGCGTGCAGGCGCTCTCTGGGGCCCTGTTCTGGCTGCTCGCGGCGCGCAGCGACACGCAGACCGACGTCGGGCATGCGACCGCGCTGCTCACCTCTGTGCTCTTCGTCGCGTTCGTCTGCGGACTCGGGCAGCCCGTTGCCGCTGCCCGCTACGCTGCCGGCCGCACGCGGGACGATCACGTGCTCTTCGCCTGGGGGGCGCTGGCGACGTCGATCGCATCGATCGTCGGCGCGATCGTGTACCTCGTGCTGGTCAGCCCACCCGCGGTGGACGAGCTTCGTGCCTGGCACGGGCTGATCGGGCCCGCGCTGTTCATGTTCCTCTCGGCCGGCACCGCGTTGTCGTTGCTGCTCGACGTCCGGCTCATGACCCAGCGGCGCTGGGGCCTCGTGGTCACCCGAGCGCTGATCGTCGGACTGGTTCGCTTTCCGCTCCTCGCGTTGCCGGTCGACAGCGATCGCGCCATCTGGCTGCTCGTCGTCGCCATCATCCCCACGGCCCTGTCCGGCTACGTCGGCGTCGTGCTGCTGCCTCGGATCACCGGCGGCCCCCACCGCCTCGGACCGGCCCCTGCCACCACCCGCGCCATGGTGCGGTACTCGCTGGTGAACTGGGCCTCGACGCTCGCCTACCAGGCCCCCACCTTTGCCATGCCGGTCATCGTGCTCGTGCACGTCGTAGCCGATCTCAACGCCAGCTTCTACGTGGCCTGGGGCATGGCCGCGATGGCGGCCTACGTGCCGATGGCGATCGGCCAGGCGCTGCTGGCCGAGGGCGGTCGAGATGGCGCGCACCTCCGTTCCCAGGTGCGCCTGGCCATCGTCGTGGCGGGCGGCCTCATGGTTGCGGGCACGGCGATCGCCACCGCGGGCAGGAGCATCGTCGTGTCGCTGTACGGCGACGACTACCGCGAGGCGTCGGAGATCCTGCCGATGCTCGTGGCTGCGTCGATCCCCTGGGCGATCACCTCGGTCTACCTGACCGAGGCCCGCGTACGGCATCGATCTGGAGCGACCGTGGCCATCACCCTCGCGCTCACCGTCTCGGTGCTCGGCGCCGCCTTGATCCTCGTCCCCGATCGCGGTCTCGACGGGGCGGCGCTGGCGTTCCTCGGCGGCAACATCACAGCCTCGTTGGTGGCCATCGGCGTTCACATCAGCGGACGCTCGTCGAGCGCGGAACCGCTCCACGCATCGACCAGCGCGTACCTCGAAGCTGACAGCATCGGGCTGGCCCCGCTCAGCTGAGCGACCGCGATCTCATGGCGCTCCACACCGACCTCCCACCGCCCCCTGCGTGGCCACCCGCTCCGTGGCCACCCCCTGTGTCGGCGCCGGGCCGCATCGAGTGGGCCATCCGAATGCTCGGCGTAGTGATCGCCGCGCTGCTGGCCGTGTCCGCCATTGCCGTCGTCACCCACCAAGATCGCACGACCATCGACCACCCCGAGGCCTGGGACCCGCGCGTCGCGGAACTCGCGGCGTATGTGGAGTCGGCGCGAGGCCTCGAGTTCGACCATCCCGTGTTCGTCGACTTCCTCACCGCAGCCGAGTACACGAAGGAGACCACCCAGGGCGAGGACGGCCTCGACGAGGACAGCCGGGTCGGGCTCGACCGCCAGGCAGCGTCCCTGCGTGCGATCGGTGTCGCCTCCGGAGAGGTCGACCTGTTCACGGCCTTCAACACCGTCGCTGATGGTGGCACGCTCGCCTTCTACGACCCCGTCGAGCAGGTCGTGCGCGTCCGCGGCACCGAGCTGACCGTCGGCCTCCAGGTCACCCTCGTCCATGAGCTCACCCACGCGCTCCAGGATCAGCACTTCGACCTCGAGCAGCTCTACGAGGACGACCTCGACAGCAGTGCGTCCACCGCGTTCCGAGCACTGATCGAAGGCGACGCGCTCCGGATCGAGGAGGCCTTCGTGACCGACGAGCTCACGAGCGAGGAACAGGCCACCTACGACGAGGAGTACGCCGCCGCGGTGGAGGTGAGCTCAGCGTCCACCGTCGAGGTGCCACCCTTCATCAGCGCCTCGTTCTCGGTTCCGTACCTCCTGGGCCAGCCCTTCGTGACGATGCTGGCGAACCAGGGCGGCAATGCGGCGGTGGACGACGCGTTCGACGATCCGCCGTCCACGGAGGAGCACCTGTTCGACCCCGCCAGCTACCTCGGTGGCGAGTCGAGCGACGAGGTGGCGCTCGACCTCGACGACGACATCGAGGTCCAAGAAGAGGGTCCCTTCGGGAGCCCGTCGTGGTACCTGATGCTGGCCGAGCGGATCGATCCGAAGGTCGCCTTCGACGCCGCGCTGGGTTGGGCCGGCGATGCCTACGCGATCTTCAAGGCCGACGGACGCACGTGCGTGCGAGCCGTGTTCACCGGCGACCGCAGCTCGGACGAGAAGGAGATGGCCAGCGCCCTGCGCGCCTGGGCCTCCGAGATGCCGGGGGGCCACGCCAAGGTGATCGACGTGGACGGTCACCCCGGCCTGCACGCGTGCGATCCCGGCACCGACGTCGACATGGCGCTGTCGGGGCGAGCGGAGGACGCGCTGTACGTGCCGAGCCTGTGGTCGTACCTCGTGGCCGACGCGGCGACCGAGCTCGACGAGGACGGTTCGCGCTGCTACGCCCACGGCGTCATCGACACGCTGACCTACGAGCAGATGACCGATCCCACCGGCGCCGCGTACGACGGTGACGAGTTCCAGTCGACCCTCAACCGGGCCTTCGAGGACTGCATCCCCGCGCGCTAGACAACACGAGGGCCCGAGTGGGCCACCGGACGACAAGGAACGACCTCACCATGGACGCAACTGCCACCGCCACCGCCACTGCCACCGCCGTCAGCACGATCGGCGGACGCTTCATGCTCGACGGTGCCACCTACAAGCGAGGAGCCGAGCTGGGGTTCCAGGGGATCGACTTCTACGTCGCTGGGCGCGGGGGCGTGCTCGGTGACGTCGACGCTGATGTCGTCGCCGCCGCCTTCACGTTCTTCGAGCCAACGGCCGTGCGGACGCTCTGGGAGCAGGGCCGCACCGTGATGTCCCCTGCCGCGGCCGCGAGCGAGTTCGCGTCGTGCGCAGCCGCGTGGGCCGAGGAGCACGTGCCCGACGATCTCGACGCGGCGCGTCTGGCCGCGCTCGCCGGTCGCACCGTCGCCGGTGCTCGTCCCGCCTGCGCGCCGGTGTTCGCCGGCTGGCGGGCCCTCCCGGTCCCCACCGCACCGAAGGCGGCGGCCGTCCACCAGATGAACGCGCTGCGCGAGCTCCGCAACGGCCTGCACGGTGCCGCGGTGGTGAGCGCCGGGCTGACCCCCATCCAAGCGCTGTCGGTGCGCTCACCGCAGATCGTGGCGATGTTCGGGTGGGCCGAGACCGTCGACACCGACGGGCTGCTGCCGGTCTGGGAGACCGCCGAGCAGAACACGAACCGTGCGATGGCCCACGCCTTCGACGAGCTCGATGCCGGCGAGCGCGTCGAGCTCGCAGATCTCGCCGATGCGCTTCACCAGGTCACCTCGGGCTGACGCGATGTCTGTTCCCGAGCATCCGGACGCAGCCCCGTCCTACTCAGCCGGTGCCGACCCGATCGACGAAGCCGAGCGGGCTCGGCTCACCGAGCGCCGCAACCAGATCCGGGCCACCTACGAGCGCCACCGCGACGACCGGCCACCGTCGACGGCCCGGGGCGTGCACCACGTGGCGCTGATCTGCAGCGACGTCGAGCGCACCACCCGGTTCTACGAAGAGCTCCTCGGGTTCCCGCTCACCACGATGTTCGAGAACCGAGACCTTCCAGGGTCGACGCACTTCTTCTTCGACATCGGGAACGGCAACACCCTTGCGTTCTTCGACCTCCCCGGGGTCGACCCGGGGCCGTATGCCGAGGTGCTCGGGGGTCTGCAGCACCTGGCCATCTCGATGGAGGTCGCCCACTGGGACAAGGCCCGCGCACGCCTCGAGGCGGCCGGCGTGCCGTACGACCACGTCGACGGCACGTCGATCTACTTCCGCGGCCCCGACGGCGAGCGCCTCGAGCTCATCGCCGATCCCCTCCGCTGGATGTACGGCGAACGCGTCGACTGACCTGTCGTCGAGAACGCCGAGGTCCGGGCCGACCCGGATGAGCCGGCGTCGGTCCTGCTGGAGCGGATCCCCGCGGCGCGGGAGGCCGCCGGGCGGCTGCGTCGATCCCGAACCTGACTTCCCGCGCGCCCCACGACGTCAGCCGAAGGGCGGGAATGGGGCGGCGTCGGGATCGTCGTTGCTGCTGCTGGGATGGTTGTACTTCCAGCGGTTGTGGTAGCCGCAGCCGCCTTGGGCGTTGTCCTGGGTGGTCTCGCCGCCCTTGGAGGCATCGTGGATGTGGTCGATCTGGAGGCGCTCGGGCACCTCGTCGCAGCTGGGGTGGAAGCAGGTGCGGTCGCGCACCTCGATCGCTCGGCGCAGGGCGCCCGTGAAGAAGCGGCGACGTACCCCGACATCGATCACGCGGGAGGGTCCGTCGAACACGATGCGTTCGAGCTCGGCGTCGGTGAGGTGTCGGGCCGCGGTGCCCGGTGTGATCGGGCTGCGGTTGAAGAGCTCGAGGACCGGCCCGGTGAGCGTGTCGAGGCCGACGACCACGGTGAACAGGGGTGCCGGGCGGCGACCGCCGACCGGGGCGGTGCGGGCACAGGTGGCCATCTCGACGAGCGCGTCGGCGCGGCGTTGGGCGGGGGTGCGGTCGAGCTCGATGATGAGCGGGGGCCGGCCGAGGCGTTCCTTAGCGGCCGCCCAGTCGGCCTCGAAGAGCTCACGCTCGATGAGGCGCAGCGTCCCCTCGACGATCTCACCGGAGATCGGGTCGAGTGTCATGCGCCCGAACCACATGCCACCGAAGCTCTGTGAGAGGTGCAGCTCCCGGGCGTTGCGGTCATCCTCGGCACCCTGTTCGGCCCCATCGGGATCGACGACCATCTCGAAGAGGTCACACGCCCGCTTGAAGTGCGTGAACCCGTTCTCACACGCGATGTCGAGGAGGGTCTTGTGCTCCCGGTCGAACACCTCGGCGGTGCGTGCGGTGCGAGCACCGAGCAGCGTGGTGACGTGTGCTCGGTCGATCGCACCGCCGGCCCAGGCCGCTTCGACCGCGGGGAGGGTGCGCATCGCCTTGGCGTGGCGGAGGCGTTGGCGGGCCACGCTGATCGGCAGGTGCTGCTTCCAGGCCAACCAGGCAGCACCGGTCTTCGCACCCGACGCTCGCCACGCGCCCTGCGCGTCCCACCGCGACAGCACCCGGGCCTCGGCAGCGTCGAGGCCGCCGCGCAACCGTTGCATCGCGAGCACCGCATCGGAGAGCGAGTCGTCGCCGAGACCGTCGAGATCGACAGCGCGCAGCTCCGCGAGCAGCGCGGCACCCCGGACGAGCACGTCGGCAACATCAGTCGCCATCGCGGTCCTCCTCCGGGTCGGGGCGCTGCCACAGCAGGGCAGCGCAGTCGCTCACGGTTGCGGGGCCCGTCACCTCGGTCCCGAAGGGGAAGCCCCCAGCATAGCGAACTGACGTTCCCCGTCAACCCATCGTGCGGATTCTTCCCCCTGTGATTGCTGGCTGTGTGACCTCAGGATCGCCTCGACCACATCGGACTCACATGGAGTCGTACGGGACACCCACGGCGCAGAGGATCTCGACGATCCGCTGGCGAGCCTCGTCACGGCGCTCGGGCTGTTTGGGCTGTGGCTCACGTGGTTCTTGCTGACGATCGTCACACTCGGCATCCACATCCTGTGGGTGGTGCCGCGTGTCCAGACGTGGGTTGTCGAGAACACGGACTTCGATCCAACGTTCACGCCGGGGCCCGTCGACGGCACGACGCTCGAGCCGGCGCGCTGACAACTCAGACCAGGGACGCTCTGTTCACCCGGTGAATGCCCATGTGCCCCACGGATGAACGATCCGGCTCCCGATGAGCGACAGGTGACAGCCTTCGTCGAGCTGTGGCGCTGACCTCGGTGATGCTCCGCGCCATCGCTACTGCTTCTTGTGCGGGTAGGGAGTCTTCCCGTGCTCGAGGTCGGCGACGAAGCTCGCCACCTTTGTCGCCCGCGACTCCGGTCTCCTGACCCGGTCGATTCGATAGAGGATGGCGTAGCGGTTCCTGCCATCGAGCTCGGCGAAGAGAGCAGCAGCCGCAGGCGACGCGTCGAGCGCGGCCTGGAGATCATGAGGCACCGCCGCGGTGGCCTGGCTGGCGTAGGCGGCGACCCAGCGACCGTCGGCCTTCGCCGCGTCGACCTCTCGGACACCGGCGGTGTGCATCCTCTTCGCCTTGGACAGGCGCGCGACGCGGGCGGTGTTGAGCTTCGACCACGGGCTGCGCTTGCCGCGGGGCGTGAAGCGCTGCAGGTAGTACCTGTCGTCGAGCTTGGCCTTCTGCCCGTCGATCCACCCGAAGCACAAGGCCTCGTCGACTGCCTCGTCGTAGGTCACGCTCTCGACACCGCCGCTCTTCTTGCCGATCATCAACCAGAGGCCGGCTGACGTGTCGTAGTTGATCTCGAGCCAGGCCCGAAATGCGGAGGCATCGACGAACGGCAGCTTCTCGAGCTCCGGTGCCATGTCAGACGAAATGCGAGCCGCGGTCCACGGGCCAAGGATCACACAACCACTCACTCGCTGCTTTGCAAACGCAGCCCGGGTAGACCCGACATCGCACGCACCTGCGCCAACCGCAGCGACGCCCGGAGCCGCGTGGTTGACGTCAGCTCTTTCGGAGGAGGACCTCTTGGGCGATCGTGGCCACGTGCACGCCATCGCGGCTGAGCACGTGGCCCACGGCGAGCCCGCGGCTCGACAGGTAGGCATGGCTCGTGAAGTCGTGGACGTGCCACTCGTCGGCCAGGGACGGACGGTGGAACCAGATCGCGTGGTCGAGGCTCGCTGACATGAAGCCGTACTCGAAGGCGTCGCCCATGCCGGGCGCGGGGCGCTCCGGATGGAGGGCAACGACCGTGTCGGTGGGCACGTCGTCGGAGAGGTAGGCCAGCGCGCACGCCTGGAGCACCGGATCGTCGCCCACCTCATCGAGCAGGCGCATCCACGCGATGCCCTTGCCCTCCTCCTGGTTTCGGGCGCCAGCGAAGCGTCGCTCGAACATCGGGCTCCACGACTCCCCCGCCAGCTCCTCTGGCGGAGGAATGTCCGGCAGCGCGGCGATCTGCACGTCGTGGCCCGCTTCGTCGACCTGGAACGACAACGACATCGTGAGGATCGCGCCGACCGCCTGCCGCGCCACCACCTGACGGGTGACGAAGGAGCGCCCGTCACGAGCGCGGTCCACCTCGAAGCGGATGGGCTCGTCGTGGCCGCCACGACGCAGGAAGTAGGCGTGGAGCGAGTGCACCCGGAACCTCGGGTCGACGGTGGCGGCCGCCGCGCGGAGCCCTTGCGCGACGATCTGACCGCCGTACAGCCCACCCCAGGGATAGGTGGGCCCGGTGCCGACGAACACGTCGGTCTCCGTCGGCTCGAGGTGCATCATCGTCGCGAAGTCCACGCCCGATCGTCGCCCGCGGTCGATGCGCTTCGCCAACTCTGCCGGGTCGGGCTCCACGCATCGGCGGTACGATCGCGGCCTCTGGATCACATCCACCACGTCGTCGGGGGTCGGCCCCTCCCAGGCACGTCGGGGCGTGTCGCGCCCGTGTTCGACCCGGCGCTCGGGGTGCGCACGGCCGAGGTGCCGCTCGCCTCCGTCGAGGAGGTCGACGACGCCGTCGCGGTGGCCGCCGAGGCCCAACGCTCGTGGCGCGAGGTGTCGTTGGCCCGACGCGTCCAGGTCCTGTTCGCGCTCCGCGAGCTCGTGGTGCGCCACGAGGATCGTCTCGCCGCACTCGTCACCGCGCAGCACGGCAAGACGCTCGCCGACGCGGCCGGTGAGGTGCAGCGCGGCCTCGAGTGCATCGAATACGCGTGCGGCATCCCTGAGCTGCTGAAGGGCGAGGCGTCGAGCCAGGTCGCCACCGGCGTCGACGTCCGATCGATGCGCCAGCCATTGGGCGTCGTGGCGTGCATCACGCCGTTCAACTTCCCGTGCATGGTCCCGCTGTGGATGCTCCCGAACGCGATCGCATGCGGGAACGCGGTGGTCCTGAAGCCGTCTGAGCGCGATCCTGGCCCCGCCGTGCTCCTCGCGGAGCTCTTCCAGCAGGCCGGGCTGCCCGACGGTGTGCTCAACGTCATCCACGGCGACCAGGTGGCCGTGAACCGCCTGCTCGAGCACGACGACGTGCGCGCCATCAGCTTCGTCGGCTCCACCGCGGTGGCTCGTCACGTGTACGAGACCGGCACGGCACACGGCAAGCGGGTGCAGGCCCTCGGCGGTGCGAAGAACCACATGATCGTGCTGCCCGACGCCGACCTCGACCTCGCCGCCGACGCCGCGGTGAGCGCCGCCTACGGCTCGGCGGGCGAGCGCTGCATGGCCGTGTCGGTCGTGGTCGCGGTCGGCGGCGTCGGCGACGACCTCGTGCAGGCGATCAAGCTGCGGATCGACAAGCTCGTGGTCGGCCCGGGGTCTGACCCGGCCTCGGAGATGGGCCCACTGATCACCCGCGAGCACCGTGACCGCGTCGCCGGCTACGTGGGGAGCGGTGCCGACGCGGGCGCGCAGGTGGTGCTCGACGGACGAGACCACCCTGTTCAGGGAGACGGCTTCTTCCTCGGCGTCACCCTGCTCGATCACGTCACCCCCACCATGGACGTCTATCGCGACGAGATCTTCGGACCGGTGCTCTGCGTGGTGCGGGCCGACACGTACGACGCCGCCATCGAGCTCGTCAACACGAACCCCTACGGGAACGGCGTCGCCCTGTTCACCCGCGACGGTGGCGTGGCGCGCCGGTTCGAGCAGGAGGTCGAGGTGGGCATGGTGGGGATCAACGTCGCCATCCCCGTGCCGGTGGCCCACTTCAGCTTCGGCGGGTGGGGCTCGTCGCTCTTCGGTGCCAGCCACATGTACGGCCCCGAGGGCGTGCAGTTCTACACGCGGGGCAAGGTCATCACGACGCGCTGGCCCGACCCGGCCACCAGCGCCGTCGACCTCGGGTTCCCCACGAACCGCTAGCCCTACCCAACCCCGATCTCTGGCACCTGACGCGCGGTGGGCGCGCGTGAGGTGCCAGAGATCGGGGTGGTTGGGAACCGCGGCGGGGTCACCGGTCGTCGTAGTGGGGCGCACCGCCTCACAAGGAGCCCACCATGGGACCAGCACGACGACCCCTTCAGCTCGCCGCAGCCATCGCCGCCACCGCCATCGCATCGGTCACCGCCGCCGGAACGGCCGGCGCGTGCGGGGGCTTGGTGGGTGAGAACGGCACGATCCAGCTGACCAAGACGACCACGCTCGCCGCCTTCCACAACGGCGTCGAGCGCTACGTCACCTCGTTCCAGTTCACCGGTGAGGGCGCCGAGGTGGGATCGATCGTGCCCCTTCCCGACGTGCCCAGCGAGGTCGTCCGCGGTGGCGACTGGACCCTGCAGCGGCTCGCGCGCGAGGTCGCGCCACCCCTGAAGGACGCGGCCTTCTCGGTGGCAGCCGGCCGCGCCGCTGACCAGGAGGCCGAGGTGCTGCTCGAGACCACGATCGACGCGCTCGACATCACCGTGCTGCGGGGTGGCGGCGACGAGGTGGGGCGCTGGGCCCGGGACAACGGCTTCTTGCTCACCGCGGACGCTCCGGAGATGCTCGACTTCTACGCGAGTCGCAGCCAGGTGTTCATGGCCGCCCGCTTCGACGCAGCCCGCGCTGGTGAGCTGGGCCAGCAGGCCGGTGACGGCACCCCGATCATGCTCACGATCCCCACCGACGCGCCGTGGGTGCCACTGCGCATCCTGTCGCTCGGACTCGACGGGAGCCGGTTCGTCGAGGCCGACGTCTTCCTCCTCACCGACGACGAGCCCGCGCTCCTGGCTGGTGGGCCGGGCCTGAACCTCGAGCGCAGCGAGCCGGCCAACCAGCTCCTGCTCGACGACCTGCGCTCGGACAAGGGCATGGAGTGGGTGCCCGAGGACATGTGGTTCACCTACCTCCAAGTGGCCACCGAAGCGCGCGACCTCGACTACGACCTGGCCATCTCCGCCGAGGAGGGCACCCTCCCCACGCTCGTCGACACCGGCGTGGATGCGCCGCAGGCGCGCCTCGTCGCCGATGAGGGCCGCGCACTCTGGCCCGTAGCCGCGGGCGTGGTCACCGCGATGGCCGTGGTGGCCGTCCTCCTCGGCCGAGGTCGCCGCATCGGCACGACGCCGGCATGAGCACGCTCACCCCCGAGCACCCCGCTTCTGTGCGCACGCAGCACGGCCATCCGGCGCCGCCGGCGCACAGAACCACGGGAGGCCGCTTCGCAGCAGTTGCGGTGGCGATCAGCGCCGGCCTGCTCGTGGCAACCCTCGGGTACGTCCTCGCCGCCTCTCACGGCCAGGAGCCAGCGCTGGGTCCGGGCGTGGTGACCGTCGAGGTGCGCATCCAGCACAGCCGCTTCGACCTCGTCGATCTGCGCGTGCACGAGGGAACCGTGGTGCAGTTCGTCGTGCGCAACGCCGACCCGATCGACCACGAGCTCGTGATCGGCGACGGGGAGGTCCACCGCCGCCATGCCGCGGGGAGCGAGCGGGTCCACCCTCCCACCCCCGGTGAGCTCAGCGTGGGTCCCGGGGATACGGCGATGACCTTCTACGGGTTCGATGTGCCCGGCACGGTCGTGTACACGTGTCACCTCCCCGGGCACGAGGCCTACGGCATGACCGGCACGATCGAGGTGCTGCCAGCGTCCTGAACGCCATCTGTGCACACGGGGCACCGCATGGCGGTGGTGGGCGTGCACAGAACGGCGAGCGGGTCAGTGCTTGATCATCACGTGCTTGAGCTCGGTGTAGTGCTCCACCGCGTAGATGCTCATGTCCTTGCCGTAGCCGCTCTGCTTGAAGCCGCCGTGGGGCATCTCGCTCATGATCGGGATGTGGTCGTTCACCCAGACCGTGCCGAAGCGCAGCCCCGCCGCCATGCGCATCGCCCGACCCACATCGGTGGTCCACACCGATGCCGCCAGCCCGTAGTCGACGCCGTTGGCCCATGCGAGGAGCGTCTCCTCGTCGGGTGCGCGCTGCACGGTGACGACTGGCCCGAACACCTCCCGTTGCACGATCTCGCTGTCCTGCGCCGGCCCCACCACGATCGACGGCGCGTAGAAGAACCCGCCGCCCGACGGCAGTGCGGCGGTGGTGAGCACCTCCGCGCCCGCCGACTGGGCGCGCGCCACCATGCCGCTCACCCGTTCGAGCTGTTCGGCGGACACCACCGGGCCCACCTCTGTGTCGGCATCGGTGGGGTCGCCGAAGGGGATCTGCGCGACCTCCGCCTGGAGGGCAGCGACGAGGTCGTCGTGCACCCGCGGACCGGCGATCACGCGACATGCGGCGGTGCAGTCCTGCCCTGAGTTGTAGTAGCCCGCTGCGCGCACCCCGGCTGCGACTGCCGCGGCGTCAGCATCGTCGAACACCACGACCGGCGCCTTGCCACCGAGCTCGAGGTGCACCCGCTTGAGCGTCTCCGAGGACGCCTTGGCGATGGCCTTGCCCGCTGCCACAGAGCCGGTGAGCGAGACCATCGCGACGTCGGGATGGTCGACGAGCGCGACACCTGCCGTCTCGCCCCGGCCGCACACCACGTTGAGCACCCCCGGCGGCAGCACCTCGGCGGCGAGCTCGGCAAGGCGCAGTGCCGTGTACGGCGTGAGCTCGGAGGGCTTCAGGACCACGGTGTTGCCGACCGCCAGCGCTGGACCGACTTTCCACGTGGCCATGTTGAGCGGGTAGTTCCACGGTGCGATCGATCCGATCACCCCGAGGGGCTCGCGGCGCAGCATCGAGGTGTAGCCCGCCATGTACTCCCCCGCCGCGCGGCCTTCGAGGAACCGCCCGGCCGACGCGAAGAACCTCCAGTTGTCGAGCGTGAGGTCCATCTCGAACTCCATGATCGACACGGGCTTGCCGACGTTCTCGGCCTCGATGGCCGACAGGTTCTCGATGTCGGCTTCGATGCGTCGGGCCAGCTCGTGCAGCGCCTCACTGCGCTCGCGTGGCGTCTTCGCGGCCCACGCCGGGAACGCCGCGGCTGCGGCCTGCACGGCGTCGTCCACGTCGGCGGACTCGCTGGCCGGGGCGGTGCCGATCACCGCGCCGGTGGCGGGGTTGACGATGTCGTCGGTGGCACCCGAGCGCGCGGGCCGCCACTCGTTGGCGATGTGGTTCTGGTCGGGCATGGTCCCCCTCCTGGCAAGCGATCTAGTCGTGATTCTGGCAGAATCTCAACGATCCGATGGTCAGGAAGGGCCCTGACGACGGATTCCGTCACCCACGTCGCCTGGAGGCGCACCATGACCATGACCAGCGCTGAGCTGCAGAACGCCGCCGCCGACCACCTCTGGCTGCACTTCTCGCGCTTGTCCGGCGAGCACGGCAGCGACCTCACCGTGATCGAACGAGGCGAGGGAGCCTACGTCTGGGACAGCAACGGGAAGCGCTATCTCGACGGCCTTGCCGGGCTCTTCGTGGTGCAGGCGGGCCACGGGCGCCAGGAGATGGCCGACGCCGCTGGATCACAGGCGTCCAAGCTCGGCTACTTCCCGCTGTGGACCTACGCGCACCCCACCGCGATCGAACTCGCGACCCGGCTCGCGGCGATGGCCCCCGGCGACCTCAACCGGGCGTTCTTCACCACGGGCGGCAGCGAGGCGGTCGAGTCGGCCTGGAAGCTGGCCCGCCAGTACTTCGTGGCGATCGGCCAGACCGAGCGCACGAAGGTGATCGCCCGCGACACCGCGTACCACGGCACCACCCTCGGGGCGCTCAACATCACCGGGCTCGAGGCGATCAAAGGACCGTTCCTCCCGCTGCTCAACGGCCAGAGCCGCCACGTGCCCAACACGCTGGCCGCGCGCCGCGCCAACCCGGATGACCCCTTCGCCGGCGCCGACGCCATCGAGGCGATGATCATCGCCGAGGGTCCCGAGACGGTTGCCGCGGTCTACCTCGAGCCCGTCCAGAACGCGGGCGGCTGCCTGGTGGCCCCCGACGGCTACTTCCAGCGCGTACGAGAGATCTGTGACCGCCACGGCGTGCTCCTCGTGTCCGACGAGGTGATCTGCGCCTTCGGCCGGCTCGGTGGCTGGTTCGGTTCCAGCCTCCTCGGCTACGAGCCCGACATGATCACCTTCGCCAAGGGCATCACATCGGGGTACGCGCCCCTCGGTGGCGTGATGGTGTCGGACCGCATCGCCCAGCCCTTCCTGGAGCAAGAGGCATCGTTCCTCCACGGCATCACGTTCGCCGGCCACCCCGTGAGCTGTGCGGTGGCGCTGGCCAACCTCGACGTGATGGAGCGCGAGGATCTGCCCGGGCGCGTGCGCTCGCTCGAGGGGGAGTTCCGGTCGCGGCTGGAGGAGCTCACCGATCTGCCGATCGTCTCCGAGGTGCGGGGCATGGGCTACTTCTACGGGATCGAGCTCACCCGAAACGGGGGCACCTTCAGCGACGCCGAGTGCGAGTGGCTGATTCGGGGCTTTCTGTCGAAGCGGCTGCTCGAGCTGGGCCTCATCTGTCGAGCCGACGACCGTGGCGACCCGGTCATCCAGCTCTCGCCCTCGCTGGTGGCCGGTCCCGACGAGTTCGACGTCATCGCCTCCACGCTGCACCAGGTGCTCGTCGAGGCCTGGAAGGAGCTTGACGGATGACCCTTTCCGCAGATCGGCGTGACCCGCGATGAGCGCCACGCTCACCGTCGGCATCCCGACCGAGATCAAGACCGACGAGCGTCGAGTGGCGCTCACCCCCGACGGGGTCCGCGAGCTCGAGTCGCACGGCGTGACCGTCCTCGTACAGGCGGGGGCAGGCGCGGGCGCGAGCATCGCCGACGAGGCCTACAAGGCGGCCGGCGCGGAGATCGTCGGCACGGCCGCCGAGACATGGGCTCGGGCTGACCTCGTGTGCAAGGTGAAGGAGCCGCAGGCATCCGAGCTCGAGCACTTGCGTCCCGACCTCGCGCTGTTCACCTACCTCCACCTCGCGGCCTATCCGAAGGTCGCCGAGGCCCTGTGCGCGGCGGGCACCACCGGTCTCGCCTACGAGACCGTGATGCGCCCCGACGGCGCACTCCCGCTGCTCGCCCCGATGAGCGAGGTGGCCGGACGGCTCGCGGTCCAGGCGGGCGCCCGGTTCCTCGAAGCCCCCCAAGGTGGCCGCGGCGTGCTCCTCGGAGGCGCGCCCGGCGTGCAACCGGCGCGGGTCGTGGTGATCGGCGCGGGCAACGTCGGATGGAACTCGGCGTGGATCGCGGCCGGCATGGAGGCTGAGGTCAACCTGCTGGACAAGAACCTCGACCGCCTCCGCTTCGTCGACCAGATCCACAAGGGCCGCATCACCACCCTTGCGTCGAACCGAGGCACCGTCGAGCGCTGCATCGCGGAGGCCGACCTCGTCATCGGCGCCGTGCTCGTCGCCGGGGGCCGGGCACCCGTCGTCATCACCGAGGACATGGTGTCGACGATGAAGCCGGGCGCAGTGATCGTCGACGTCGCCATCGACCAGGGCGGGTGTGTGGCCACCTCCCGCGAGACCACCCACCACGACCCGGTGTACGTGGTGCACGGCGTCGTCCACTACTGCGTGGGGAACATGCCGGGGGCCGTCCCGGCCACGTCCACCCACGCCCTCACCAACGCCACGCTCCCCTACCTGGTCGAGGTGGCCGTCCACGGCCCGACCGAGGCAGCACGCCGAGACCCAGCGCTGGCCCATGGGCTCAACACCGAAGGCGGCCAGGTCGTGAACGCCGTCGTCGCCGAGGCGCTCGGCGTGCCGTGCGGCACGGCCAGCCACGTGGCCACCGCCTGATGGTCGTCCCGAAGCGCGATCACCACGGCCCCGCCGAGCTCGACGACACCGACAAGTCGATCATCCGCGCCCTGCAGCTCGACGGCCGCGCGCCGTACTCGAAGCTCGGGCCCGCGGTCGGGCTGTCCCAGGCCGCGGTCCGTCAGCGGGTGCAGCGCCTGATCGAGAGCGGTGTGATGCAGGTCGTGGCGGTCACCGACCCCGCCACGCTCGGGTTCGCCGTGCAGGCCATGGTGGCGATCTCCGTGACCGGCGACGTGCGAGCGGTGGCGGCCACCATCGGACAGCTGCCGGAGGTCGAGTACGTCGTGATCACCGCCGGTCGGTTCGATCTGCTCGTCGAGGTGGTCTGCACCGACACGCTCCACCTCCTCGACGTGGTCAACGACCGCATCCGCCCACTGCCCGACGTGAGCGCCACGGAGATCTTCACCTACCTGAGCCTCGTGAAGCAGACCTACAGCTGGGGCGTCCAGTAGGGATCTGTGGAACCTCACGCGCGCATGCCGAGCGTCAGGTACCAGAGATCCGATCAGGGCTGGCGACGACGGACCGCTGTGCCCGCCAACATGATCGCGATGCTCACGAGCAGCACCATGGTGGCCAGCACGTTGATCTGCGGAGACAGCTCCACGCGCGAGGCGCCGTAGATCCGCAGGGGGAACGTCTCCTCGGATCCGGAGTTGAAGAACGTGATGATGAAGTCGTCGATCGACAAGGCGAAGCTGAGGAGCGCTGCCGCGAGGATGCCCGGCGTGATCAGCGGCAGCGTCACACGACTGAAGGTGCGCCAGGGTGGTGCCCCGAGGTCCATGGCCGCATCCTCGAGCGTCCAGTCAAAGCCGCGGATGCGGGCCTTCACGGTGAGGGCGACGAACGATGTGCAGAACAAGACGTGCGCGATGACGATCGTCGTGAAGCCGCGCTGCACGCCCCGGTCGAGGAACAGCGTCGCCAGCGACGAGCCCATCACGATCTCCGGAGTGGTGATCGGAAGGACGAGGAGCAGGTTGACGAGCGTGCCGCCGCGGAACCGGTAGCGCACGAGGGCGAGCGCGATGAGCGAGCCCAGGATGGTGGCAACGGCCGCGGCAATCGTCGCGATGCGAAGCGAGAGGAGCATCGCGTCGGTGAGGGGCCCTGGAGCAAAGGGGTCCTTCCAGTTGTCCAGCGTGAACTCCTGCCAGATGATGTTGAACTTCCCCCGAGGCCTGTTGAACGAGTAGCCGACGATCACCGCGATGGGGATGAAGAGGTAGACGAAGCCCGCCGTGGCAACCGCTGTGAGGCCCCAGCGACCGACGCGACCCGCGGCGGTCTCGGGCGGTCGGGCGGTCGTGACAGCCATCAGATGAGGTCATCCGTTCCGAGCAAGCGCGCGTACACCAGGGTCGCGGCGGTGATGACGATCATCAACGTGAAGCTGAGGGCGCCGGCCGTCGGGTAGTCGAGCTGCACGAGGAAGCGGTCCTGCACCACCGAGCCGATCATCGTGTTCTTCGGCCCACCCAGGAACTTCGCGTTCACGAAGTCACCAGCAGCGGGAATGAAGGTGAGGAGGCTGCCAGCGAACACCCCTGGGAGGGACAGCGGCAGCACCACCTTGCGGAAGGCCCGCCATCCGTTGTTGTAGAGGTCCTTCGCAG
>JBQTKH010000065.1:0-5508 GCA_052386335.1 Microthrixaceae bacterium | reverse complement strand
GGAGGCCAACGGGCCGGCGTCGTTCTCCCTGATGTCCGACTACTACCCCGTGGCCATCCGGGCCCGGATGATGGGTCGCTAACAGCTCGGAATCGCCGTGGGCGGGCTCTTCGGCGTGGGGCTGTCGGGCGTGCTGGTCGACACCTACGGCTGGCGAGCCGCCTTCTGGATGTGGATCCCGATCGGCATCATCGTGATCGTCACCCTCAGCCGGCTGCCCGAACCGACACGCGGCGCCCAGGACCGCGCCTTCCACCTCGAGGAGACCGAGCACATCGAGGCCGACAACGTGCCCGGCCTGCTTCCCGATCTGCACCTTCCCCCGCCACGCGAGTCCACGCTGGACTACGACAACGCCTCCTGGATGGACGTCCTGCGCGAGCTCCGACACATCCGTTCGATGTGGTTCGGGCTCATGTCGCTCACCATCTCCAGCTTCCTGCTGGGGGCGCTCGGCGTGTGGGGCATCGAGTTCTTCAAGCAGGCGTTCGACCTGTCGGCCACCAAGGCGGGCGCGTTCGTGCCGGCCATCGGCGGCGGGGCCGCCATCGGGCTCATCGGTGGCGGCGAGCTGGCCGACCGCCTGCTGCGCGGCGGCATGGCCAACGCCCGCGTCTACGTCACCGCCGTGTCGTCCGTGCTCGCCAGCGTGCTGCTGCTGCCCGCCTTCCTCACGTCGTCGCTGCCCATCGCCGCTGTGCTCCTCTTCTTCGGCAGCCTGTGCCTCACCATCCCCGTGGCGCCGAGCGAAGCGCTCGTGTCCGACGTGGTACCGAGCGAGCTCCGCGGCAGAGCTGCGGCCATCCGCTCCGTCGTGCGCGCGCTGTCCGCGTTGGCCCCGCTCATCGTCGGGGTGCTGTCCGATGCCACCGATCTCCCCACCGCCCTCGCCATCATCACCCCCCTGTACGCAATCGGAGGACTCGTCATGCTGCTCGCAGCTCGCACCTATCCCGCCGACCTGGCGTTCGTCGCCAGCCAGGCCCGACGCACCATGTCACACTCGCCGTCATGACCGACCGCCCCGTCATCTTCTCCACCGCACCCCTGCGCGGACCGGGCCTCGACACCCTCCGCGAGCTCGGTGAGGTCATCGTCGACCCGTGGATCGACCAGCACCCGCTGCGGCTCTACAACGAGGCCGACCTCGCTGCCCGCGTCACGGAGGTGGGTGCCACCGTCGTCATCTGCGAAGCCGACAAGGTCGGCGGCCCGGTGCTCGACCTGCCGCTGATCGCCATCGGCTCCACCCGGGGCGACCCCACCAACGTCGACATCCCGGGCGCCACCGCCAAGGGCATCCCCGTGCTCCGCGCGCCGGGCCGCAACGCGGACGGCGTGGCGGAGATCACCGTCGCCCTGCTGCTCGGCGTGACGCGCCACATCATCGCCGCCGACCGTGACGTCCGCGAGGGCCAGGTCTACCGAGACGGCTCGATCCCCTACCAGCGGTTCCGAGGGTGGCAGCTGGCCGGTCAGACCGCAGGGATCGTCGGGCTCGGCGCGGTCGGTCGCGCCACCAAGTGGCGGCTCGAGGGCCTCGGCATGCGCGTCATCGCCACTGACCCGTTCGCGGACGACGCCACCCACACGCTCGACGACCTGCTCGCCGAGGCCGACGTCGTGTCGATGCACGCGGCGGTCACACCCGACACCGCTGGGATGATGGGCGCCGATCAGTTCGCACGCATGCGCGAAGGGGCCGTGTACGTGAACTCCGCCCGCGCCGGCCTGCACGACCTCGAGGCCCTCACGGCCGCACTGGCCTCGGGCCACCTGGGGGCGGCGGCGCTCGATCACTTCGAGGGCGAGCACATCGACACGAGCCACCCGCTCGTGGCCATGCCGAACGTCATCCTCACACCACACATCGGTGGCGCGACGTACGACACCGAGACGAACCACACAACACTCATGGCTGACGGGCTCGCCGCACTGCTGCGCGGGGAGCACCCGGCCAACCTCGCCAACCCGGAGGTGTTCAGCAATGGCTGACACGATCACATCCCCCACCACCACCAAGGAGGCCGTGCTCGCCGCGGCCAAGAAGATGCTCGCCGACGGCCTCGTCGAGGGCACCTCGGGGAACATCTCCGGCCGCCTGCCCGATGGGTTGGTGTGCCTGTCGCCGTCGTCGGTGCCCTACGACACGATGACCCTCGACGACCTCGTCGTGGTCGACCTCGATGGCACCGTCGTGGAGGGCCACCGCTCCCCCACCACGGAGAAGGACCTGCACCTCTCCGCGCTCCGCCTCTATCCGGAGCTCGGGGCGGTGATCCACACCCACGCGGTCTACGCCACGATGTTCGCGCTCGCCCACGAGCCCATCCCGGCGGTGATCGAGGAGGTGGTCGTGTACCTGGGTGGTGAGGTGCCCTGCTGCGAGTACAAGGGCACCGGAACAGCCGAGCTGGGCGATGAGGTGGCCAGCCACCTCGCCGACCGGGGGGCCGCACTGGTGGCCAACCACGGCCTCGTCACGTGCGGCCCGTCCCCGGAGAAGGCGCTGCACAACGCCGCCCTCGTAGAGCGCACCGCCAAGATCGTGTGGGGCGCTCGAGCGATGGGCGCCACGATCCACGCGCTTCCGGAGAAGGTCAACCGGGACATGGCCGGGGTGTACCGCTACATGCGCGACAACCCGTGAGGGCAGGGAGCGCGGGTGCCGATGACGAACTCAACAAGACGGTGGAACGAAGAGTGGAGAATCGCAGGACCATGAAGACGCGCATCGCAGCACTCGCGCTCGTCGGAGTGCTCGTCGCAGCATGCGGCACACGCCTTCCCGACTCCGCGTTCGTCGAGAGCCAGGGAACCGGAGACGGCACGTCGCTCGGCGACGGCGACACCGGCGCCACCGATGGCGCGCTCGTCGATCCCACCGCGGCCGATGGCGGGACCACCGGCGGCACCACCGGTGCCCGGGCTGGCACCACCGGAACGGGTGGAACCGGCGGAACCGGTGGAACCGGCGGGAGCGCGGGCGGCACCGGGGCGAGCGGCCCGAACCAGGCGTCCGACGTGGGCATCACGCCCACCACCATCACGATCGGCACGATCGTGGCCGAGAACGGCGTGCTCGGGGACGCGTTCGCTCCGGCGGCGCGCGGGCTCCGGGCCTGGGCCGCGGCGATCAACGCCAAGGGCGGCGTGGGCGGCCGCAAGATCGTGCTGAAGACCTGCGACGACCGCGAGGACCGCGCCCGGGCGCTGGAGTGCGCTCGACGCCTCGTCGAGCAGGACAAGGTCTTTGCGCTCGCCGCCACGAACACGCGGGCGCTTGGCGGTGCCGCGCAGTACCTCAACGACAAGGGGGTGCCCGTCCTCGGCATCCCGATCACCAACAGCTTCGCTCGCTATCCCCACTTCTGGAGTGCCTACGCCAACGGCTATGCCCGCGACGGCAAGACTGTCGGCTTCAACGGTCAGATCATGAGCCTCTCCGGCGGCTACCGCTGGTTCAAGCAGAACCTGAACGTCACCAAGGCCGCGGTGTTCTCCTACGACATCGACGAGTCGAAGCAGGCCGGCACCTTCATCCAGAAGGGGCTCGAGCTCGAGGGCTACGAGGTGGCGACCTATGCCGTCTCGTTCGCCGCGCCCAGCTTCGACCAGGCCGTGGCCGACATGGCGGATCGCGGCACGCAGATCGTGTTCGACGCCATGGACGATGGCGCCAACCGCAAGCTGTGCGACTCGATGGCGCGCCGAGAGTTCAAGCCGGTCGCCAAGGTGTCCACCATCGTCTCGATGGGCGATTCCGTCGGTAACGACTACAACGACACGTGCCGCAACGTGGTCTTCATCACCGGCGACTCGATCCCCTACACAACGACCAGCGTTCCGGCCGTGGCCGACTTCCGGACCGCGTTCGCCAAGTACCAGCCCGGCCAGGAGCTCCACCAGTGGGCACTGGAAGCCTGGATGCAGGGGACGCTCGTCGCCGATGCGGTGAGGTCCATGGGCGCCGCGCCCACCCGCAAGGGGTTCGAGGACTACCTCCGCGGTCTCCGGAAGTACACCGGGGGCGGCATCTCCACGGGGCTGGAGTACGTGCCGATCGACTACGCCAAGCCCACCAACGAGGACTGCTTCACCATCGCTCGATGGCTCGACGCCAAGGGCGGGTGGACACAAGCCACCCAGAAGTTCCCCTTCTGCTACGCCGACGCCCACCAGTACGGCACGCCGGCACTCGAACAGGGCAACTGACCCTCAGGCGGAGAGGTGGGTGGCGGCAGCGCTGCTGTTGCGGAGCTCGGCCGGTTCGCCGGCCCAGACCACCTCGCCCTTGGCCAGCACGTAGCAGATGTCCGCCAGCTCGAGCGCGTAGGTGAGGTACTGCTCGACGAGCACGATCGTGCGCCCGGCGTCGCGCAGCGCGGCCACCCGGTCGAACAGCTCCGCGACGACGAGCGGTGCCAATCCCATGGACAGCTCGTCGAAGAGCACCACCTCGGGGCTGCCGACCAGCGCTCGGCAGACGGCGAGCATCTGCTGCTCGCCACCCGACAGCGAGCCCGCAGCCTGCTCGAGCCGCTCGCCGAGGCGGGGGAACGTGGCGACGATCTCCTCGAGCCAGACGTCCCACGGTCCCGCGACAGACCTCGGCGCGCTGTGGTGGGCGACGCGGAGGTTGTCGAGGACGCTCAGCGCCGGGAACACGCCCCTGCCCTCGGGCACGAGCACGAGGCCACGCGAGGCGATGGCGCTGGCTCGACGGTTGTCGATGCGCCGACCGTTGAGTCGGATGGCTCCCGACGTGACGGGAAGCGTGCCGGAGATGGCGCGCAGCGTCGTGGTCTTGCCCACGCCGTTGGGGCCGAGCAGCGCCACGACGGAGCCAGCGGGGACCTTGAGGCTCACGCCGTGCAGGATCTCGATGCGGCCGTAGCCGGCGTGCACATCGTCGAGCTCGAGCGCCATCGTCATCCGGTTGCCTCCTCGGCAGGCACCCCGAGATAGGCCTCTCGCACTGCGGGATCGTTGGCGACCTCGTCGGGCGTACCGGTGGCGATCACCTCACCGAAGTCGAGCACGTAGATCAGCTCGGACAGCGCCATCACGAGCTCGACGTCGTGCTCGACGAGCAGGATGCCGACACCGGAGTCGGCAACCGCTCGAAGCACGGACTGGAAGGCTTCGGTCTCGCGGGTGTCGAGGCCGCTGCTCGGCTCGTCGAGCAGCAGCACCGTGGGCCGCATGCACAGTGCGCGGCCGAGCTCGACCTGGCGGAGCGAGCCGGTGCTGAGCGAACCCGCGATGCGATCGCGGACCGACCCGAGACCGACCCGCGCGATGACATCTTCCACCGTGGCGACGATCTCAGGCTCGTCTGGATGCCGCCACCGGAGCAGCCCGCTGAAGGTGCGTCCAGGCGAGGCCGCCTCGGCAGCGACCTGCAGGTTCTCGAAGACGGTCATCCCCGTGAAGATCTCGAGGCGCTGGAACGTGCGAGCCATGCCGAGCCGCGCCCGAGCATCGGTGGTGAGGTGCGTGACGTCG
>JBQTKH010000064.1:0-16691 GCA_052386335.1 Microthrixaceae bacterium | reverse complement strand
AGCTGGATGGACAACGGCTTCGGCGTGCTCAGCTTCGACCAGCGCGGGTTCGGCCAGAGCGGCGGCAAGGCCCACGTCGAGAACCCGGACGTCGAGGGGCAGGACGTGCAGGCGCTCGTCGATCTCGTCGCCGCGCTGGACTGGGTTGCGCTCGATGGCCCCGGCGACCCGGTGCTCGGCGCCATCGGTGGCTCCTACGGGGGCGGCTACCAGCTCGTCGGTGCGTTCACCGACGTGCTCGAGACCGGTCACAGCCGCTTCAACGCGCTCGCCCCCGAGATCACCTGGTGGGACGTCAAGGAGAGCCTGGCCCCGTCCGAGGTCACGCGCACGGCTTGGGTCAGCGCGCTGTACGCCGCTGGCGCCGATGCGCACACCGACGAGGTCCACAAGGGGTTCGCCTACGGTGCCGCCACGAGCAGCTGGCCCAAGGGCGAAGGCGGACTGTCCAACCTCGACACCTTCTTCGAGAAGAACGGCCCCAGGTGGCACGTCGCCAACGGTCGCACGCTCGATATCCCCGTGCTGTTCCGGCAGGGCATCACCGACAACCTCTTCAACCTCAACCAGGGTCTCAAGAACTTCGACAACGCGCTCACGCCCGCCGCTCGCGCCCAGTCGATCTTCATCGGGTACAACGGCGGACACGTGCTTCCGAGCGCGGCGCCCGCTGGGGTCGGCGGCTCCGGAGATCCCTGCTCGACGCAGCTCGGGGGCACATCGTTCGCCGACATGACCCTCCGCTTCTTCAAGCAGCATCTGAAGCACGAGTCCCCCACGCTGACTGGTCAGGGGGAGTACCACCTGGCCACCGCCGCGGATGCGTGCACGCACGTCACCGACATCGACCTCGACGGCAGCTACCCGATCGGCGCCATCACCTCTGGCGTGGCTGCGGGTGCGCCCACCCACACGAAGATCGCGGACGGGCCGATCCGCGTCGCCGGCATGCCATTCGTCGACGCTGACGTGACCACGCTCACCCCCGATGCGCGGGTCTTCTTCGCGCTGTCGGTCGGCACATCGCCCGCGGACGCCCGCATCGTCCAGAACAACATGATGCCGCTGCGGGAGATGAGCATCGTCAACGGCGTCGCCCGCCACATCGAGCTTCCGGCCGTGGCGGTCGACGTGCCCGCTGGGCAGTCGCTGTTCCTCACCGTGTCACCCGTGAGCGACATGAGCTTCGGCTCCGGCAGCCGTGTCCCGGGCATCGTGACGCTCAACAACACCGTGGTGAGGGTGCCCGTCGTCTGATCTCTCAGACCCACGCACCGGGGCGACCGCTCCGGTGCGTGGTTTGACCGCGCGCACTCGTACGCTCCCCTGATGCGACAAGGGCCGCACATGATGCTGGGCGCGGACCCGGCCGACGTCGAAGGGGCCCGCCTGTCGCGCTCCATCCTCGTCCGGGTGTGGCGGTTCGCTCGGCCGTATCGCCCGCTCATCGCCGGCTTCGTCGCCATCATCGTGGTGTCGGCACTCATCAGCCTCGCTCCCCCGCTGCTGTTCCGACAGATCCTCGACGACGCCATCCCGAACCACGACCGCGCGCTGCTGCACCTCCTCGCGGCGCTCATCGTGGGCGCGGCGCTCGCTGATGCGGGCCTTGCACTCGGCGAGCGCTACCTGTCGTCGCGCATCGGGGAGGGCGTGATCTACGACCTCCGCGTGTCGCTGTTCGATCGGGTGCAGCGCATGCCGATGGCGTTCTTCACCCGGGCACAGACGGGCGCGCTCACCAGCCGGCTGAACAACGACGTCCTGGGCGCGCAGCGCGCAGTCACGGGCACGCTCGGATCGGTCGTGTCCAACGTGGTCACCCTCGCCGCGAACGGCACCGCGATCGTGCTGCTCGAGTGGCGCTTCGCCGTGATCACCCTGATCATCCTCCCGCTGTTCATCATCCCGGCGAAGCGGGTGGGTCGACGGCTGCAAGAGCTCACCCGTGAGCAGATGAACCTGAACGCGTCGATGAACACGACGATGACCGAGCGATTCAACGTGGCGGGTGCGCTGCTCGTGAAGCTGTTCGGGCACCTCGACGACGAGACGAAGGACTTCGCCGCCCGCGCCGACGGCGTGCGAGCGGTCGGTGTGCGCTCAGCGGTGTACGGGCGCACCTTCTTCGTCGCCCTCGGGCTCGTCGGCTCCTTGGCCGCCGCCGCCGTGTACTGGTTCGGGGGCCTGCTCGCGATCGACGGGTCGGTCACGCCGGGGACGCTCGTCGCGCTGGCCACCTTCGTCACCCGCATCTACGGGCCGCTCACGCAGCTCACGAATGCCCGAGTCGACGTGATGACCGCGTTCGTCAGCTTCGAGCGCGTGTTCGAGGTTCTCGACGCGCCGAACGACCTCGAGGACCGTCCGGGGGCGGTCGACCTCGTCGCCCCGCGCGGCCGCATCGAGCTCGACGACGTGCACTTCACCTACCCCACCGACCCGATCGTCGCCAGCCTCGAGCCGGTCCCCGTGCCCAGCGACCCGGCCGTCCACCACCCTGAGGCACGGGCCGTGCTCGACGGCGTGTCCGCCACCATCGAACCCGGCCAGATGGTGGCCCTCGTCGGCCCGTCCGGCGCCGGGAAGACGACGCTCTCGCAGCTGCTGCCGCGCATCTACGACGTCACGAGCGGGGCCGTGCGCATCGACGGGATCGACGTGCGCGACCTCACGCAGGCGAGCCTGCGCAGCGCCATCGGCGTCGTCAGCCAGGACTCCCACATGTTCCATGACACCGTCGGCAACAACCTCCGCTACGGCCGACCGTCGGCGACGCTCGCCGAGGTGATGGCAGCCGTGCGCGCCGCGCAGATCGAGGACCTGGTGGCGTCGCTCCCCGACGGGCTCGACACCCTCGTGGGCGAGCGCGGCTACCGGCTGTCCGGCGGCGAGAAGCAGCGCCTCGCGATCGCTCGGATGCTGCTCAAGGACCCGGCCGTGGTGATCCTCGATGAGGCGACGAGCCACCTCGACTCCGAGAACGAAGCACTCGTGCAACGGGCGCTCGCCGGTGCCCTGGAGGGGCGGACCAGCCTCGTCATCGCGCATCGGCTGTCCACGATCGCGGCGGCCGACAACATCCTCGTGCTCGATGGCGGCCGGATCGTCCAGACGGGCACGCATGAGGAGCTCCTCGCCGAGGGCGGCCTCTACGCCGATCTCTATCGCACCCTTCAGCGGGCCCAGCGAGAAGCGGTGACCGACCCCGCCTGACCCCACCCCACCCCGCTTCTCCGCACCGTCGCCACCGCATCGCGGTGTTCTCGGCGCACAGAAGCAACGAGAGATCTGACGGAGCGTCAGGTCCGCCGGTAGCGTCCGCCGGATGGACCTGCGGTTCAGCGCCGAGGACGAGCGGTTCCGCGACGAGGTCCGCACCTTCCTCGAGGACTCCCTGCGCACCGACTTCGCCGTGACGCGGGGCCGGGGCGGACCAGGCGACGACGACTGCCTGTTCGAGGAGCGCCTCGCGTGGGAGCGCCACCTCGGGGCGCATGGCTGGACGTGCGTGGCATGGCCCAAGGAGCACGGCGGCCGTGGGCTGACGCTGCACCAGCAGGTGGTGTTCTTCGAGGAGTACGCCCGAGCGCGCGCGCCCGGCCGCATCGGCCACATCGGCGAGACGCTCCTCGGGCCCACGCTCATCGCCTTCGGCACCGATGAGCAGCGCGCTCGCTTCCTGCCCGGGATCGTCGCCGGCACGGAGCTGTGGTGTCAGGGCTACAGCGAGCCGGGAGCCGGCTCCGACCTCGCCAACATCCAGACCCGCGCGTCGCTCGACGGCGACGAGTGGGCGATCGACGGCCAGAAGGTGTGGACCAGCCAGGCCCACTGGGCCGACTGGTGCTTCGTGCTCGCCCGCACCAACCGCGAGGCCGCCAAGCACAAGGGCATCTCCTACCTGCTCGTGCCGATGCACCAAGACGGGATCGACATCCGGCCCATCCGCCAGCTCACGCGCGACTCGGAGTTCAACGAGGTGTTCTTCACGGGCGCCCGCACCGCCGCCGCCAACGTGGTCGGCGATGTCGACGGCGGCTGGCGTGTCGCCATGGGCACCCTCGCCTTCGAGCGCGGCGCGTCGACGCTCGGACAGAACCTCATGTTCCTCAACGAGTGGGACGCGATCCGCGACATCGCGGCGCGCAACGGTCGTACCGCCGATCCCGTGATCCGCCAGCGGCTCGCCGACACCTGGCTCCGTCTGCGGCTCATGCGGCTCAACGCGATGCGGATCATGTCGTCCACCCACGAGGCGCCTCCGGCAGCGCTGGTCACGAAGCTCTTCTGGGCCACCCTCCACCGCGACCTCGGCGAGCTGGCGATGGACGTCGTCGGTCCGGATGCGATGCTGCGCACGGGCGTCGGCGACGGCTACTCGAGGCTGCAGCGACTGTTCCTCTTCAGTCGCAGTGACACGATCTACGCCGGCACCAACGAGATCCAGCGCAACATCATCGGCGAACGCGCCCTCGGCCTCCCCAAGGAGCCCACATGAATCTCCCCAGCCCAACTCCCCCGCCTGGGCGCGACCTGCTCTCGGGCAAGGTGGTGCTGGTGACCGCTGCAGCGGGCACCGGCATCGGCAACGCCACCGCGCGGCGCTGCATCGAGGAGGGGGCGACGGTGGTGCTGAGCGACGCGCACGAGCGACGTCTCGGCGACGCGGCCGACGAGCTCGCGGGGTTGGCTGGCGAGCGACCTGCGACGTTCGTGTGCGACGTCACCGTCGAGGCGCAGGTGCAGGCGATGGTCGACGGCGCGCTCGCAGTGCACGGTCGGATCGACGTGCTCGTCAACAACGCGGGCCTGGGCGGCACGACCGCGCTCGTCGACATGACCGACGAGCAGTGGCAGAAGGTGCTCGACATCACCCTCACCGGCACGATGCGCTGCACCCGTGCTGCCCTGCGTCAGATGTACGCGCAGGGCAGCGGCGTGATCGTGAACAACGCGTCGGTCCTCGGCTGGCGGGCGCAGGAGGGTCAGGCCCACTACGCCGCGGCGAAGGCGGGTGTGATGGCGCTCACTCGGTGCGCGGCCGTCGAAGCCGCGCCCCATGGCGTGCGCATCAACGCGGTGGCGCCCTCGCTGGCCATGCACGCGTTCCTGGCGAAGGTCACCACGGACGAGCTGCTCGACGAGCTCACCCAGCGCGAGGCGTTCGGCCGCGCCGCCGAGCCGTGGGAGATCGCCACGGTGATCGCGTTCCTGGCCAGCGACTACTCCACCTACATGACCGGCGAGGTCGTGTCCGTCTCCTCGCAGCGAGCCTGAGCTGATGCGTGCTCCGGGCGTCGCTTCGCTCCTGCCTCCGCACGTGCCTCCCGGCGGCGCGGCACAGCCGACCGCCTCCGGCCCGACTTCATGGTGACCTTCACGAGCCTCGACGACCTCCGCGCTGCGGCCGGCACGCACCTCGGCTGGACCGACTGGATGGAGATCACCCAGGAGCGGGTGAACCTCTTCGCGGATGCCACCGGCGACCACCAGTGGATCCACGTCGATGTGGAGCGCGCCACGGCCGAGAGCCCCTTCGGAGGACCGATCGCCCACGGCTACCTCACGCTCGCGCTGTCCAACCTGTTCCTCCCGCAGCTCATCGCCGTGCCCGCGGCATCCGCAGGCGTGAACTACGGAACCGGCAAGGTGCGCTTCCCGGCGCCGGTACCCGTCGGCTCGCGCATCCGCGCCGGGGCCGAGATCACCTCGGTCGAGGACATCGCGGGCGGCTTGCAGACGACGATCACGATCACCATCGAGACCGACGGCAACAGCAAGCCCGCGTGCGTGATCGAGTCCCTCAGCCGCTGGCTCGCCTGACCCAACCCCCCGATCTGTGGAACCTCACGCTCGGTATCCGCGCGTGAGGTTCCAGAGAAACCGGGGTCAGGTGGTGAGCAGCACCGCGGAGCCGTGACCGAAGAGGCCCTGGTTCACGGTGAGCCCGGCCTTGGCCCCCTCGACCTGGCGGCCGGTGGCCTGACCGCGGAGCTGCCAGGTGACCTCGCACACCTGCGCGATCGCCTGTGCGGGCACGGCCTCGCCGAAGCAAGCCAGCCCGCCACTGGGGTTGACGGGGATGCGACCGCCGATCGTGGTGTCGCCGTCGTTGAGGAGCTTCTCGGCCTCGCCGGGCTTGCAGAGCCCGATGTTCTCGTACCAGTCGAGCTCGAGCGCGGTGGAGAGGTCGTAGACCTCGGCCAGGCTCAGCTCCTCGGGGCCGATCCCCGCCTCCTCGTAGGCCCCCGCGGCGATCGAGTCGCGGAAGGTGAGCTCGGGCTGGGCGAGCGCGGCGGCGGAGTCGGTCGAGAAGTTGGGCATCTCGATCACGGTGTTCGGGAAGCGCGGGGTCACGGTGGAGACGGCCCGGATGCGCACGGGTGACGACGCACCGGCCCGCGCCCGCGCGTAGTCCATCGAGGTGAGCACCACCGCGGCCGCCCCATCGGAGGTGGCGCAGATCTCGAGCAGGCGGAGCGGGTCGGCCACCATCGGCGATGCCAGGACCTCCTCGATCGTGACCTCCTTGCGATAGCGGGCGTTCGGGTTGTCGAGCCCGTGGCGCGCGTTCTTCACCTTGACCTTGGCGAAGTCGGCATCGGTGGCGCCGTACAGGTCCATGCGCCGCCGGGCGTAGAGCGCGAAGTAGGTGGGGTTCGTGGCGCCGAGCAACCGGAACCGGAGCCAGTCGGGGTCGTCCCACCGCTCACCTGCCACGGGGGCAAGGAACCCCTTGGGCGTGGTGTCCGCACCGATGACGAGCGCCACGTCGCACAACCCGGCCAGGATGCGCGAGCGCGCCGCGTCGAGCGCGGTGACGCCCGACGCGCACGCGGCGTAGCACGAGGCCACGCGCGCGCCGTTCCAGCCGAGCGCTTGTGTGATCGTCGACGCGGCGACGTAGCCGGGGTAGCCGTTGCGGACGGTCTCGCCGCCGGCCACGAACTGCACGTCGGCCCAGTCGACCCCCGCATCGTCGAGCGCGGCGAGCGCGGCGTCCACGCCGTACTCCTGGAAGGGTCGGCCCCACTTGCCCCACTCGTGCATCCCGACGCCGAGCACGGCCACCGACTCCGGCGCACTCATGCCTCACCTCCGACGGGCTTCCACCGGTAGATGAGGTGGGTCACGCCGTCGAGCTCGTAGAGCGGTTCCACGACGAGCTCGACCGGGGAGCCGACCCGGAGGTCGTCCACGCCGTAGCCCTTGGCCACCTGGCCGAGGATCACCACCTGCTCCTCGGCGAGCTCCACCGCGGCGAGCGCGAAGGGCTCGTAGTCGTCGCTGGCCGGGATGTACGGCGGCGGCGGCTGGTACTGGGCATCGGTGTAGCTCCAGACCGTGCCCACCCGGGAGAGCTCGACCTCCTCGAAGCCGCGCCCGCGACACTCGGGATTCCGGCAGAAGCCGCTGGCCTTCGGGAAGAACACCGTGCCGCAGGCGGTGCAGCGCGTGCCGAGCAGGCGAGGCGCGGCGTCGGTGGTGAACCAGCCCTCGATGGCCGGCACCGTGGTCGTGGACATGGGGGCTCCTGTTCCTGACGCACCGTCAGATCGTCCCCGCAGTCTCGCGCGGGTGAGCGGTGCGGGCGAAGCCAGCCGGACCGGCCCGTTTTGCCCCCGGCGGTGCCCGTCTGGTGGGATGGGCGCGCTTTGAACGCTCCTGGTGCAAAGCCAGAGTTTGGGCCAGCCAAAGAACGGATTCAGAACTCCCTGGTGGACGACTCCCTCACGAAGTCCGAACGAGAAGCCGTCAAGGCCATCTACCGCCTCACCCGCGACGGGTCTGAGGCGCACACCGGCGCGCTCGCGGACGTCCTCGGCCTCTCGCCCGGCACGGTCACCACCACGGTGAAGCGCCTCGCCGACCGCCACCTCGTCGACCATCGCCCCTACCAGGGTGTGACCTTCACGCCGGAGGGTCAGCAGACCGCGATCGCCGCGATCCGCCGCCACCGCATCGTCGAGCGGTTCCTCGCCGACATGCTCGGCTACGCCTGGAACCAGGCCGACAAGCTGGCGATCGGCTTCGAGCACGAGCTGCCCGACGAGGTGCTCGAGCGCCTCTACGTCGCGCTCCACCGACCCAAGACCTGCCCACATGGGTTTCCGATCCCCTCCGCGGAAGACGCCGACCTGCCGGCCACCCCCGCCCTCTATGACCTCGCCCCCAACGAGGTGGCCGAGGTGGCGCTGTCAGGGTCCACCGACCCCGAGCTCGTCACGTTCCTCGCCACCCTCGGCCTCGTGCCGGGGGTCGAGGTCGTCGTCGTCGAGAAGCACCCATTCGACGGCCCGCTCGTCGTGAAGGTCGACGGGCAGGACCGCACCCTCGGTGAGCGCGTCGCCCGCCAGATCTACGTCACTCGCCGCGGCCAAGCCGCAGCCCAGCTGTCCACAGAGACCGGAGGGCACGATGGTGCCCCCACGACCCAGAGGAACCATGCATGACCAGCATCCTGGCCGCTGAAGGCGGCTATCAGGAGTTCGTACTGAAGGGTGGTGAGTTCGCGATCCTGGCCCTGTCCGGCTTCTCCGCGCTCCTCGCCCTCGCAGTCGGCTTCCTGCTCATGAGGGGCGTCCTGGCCCAAGACCAGGGCACGCCCAAGATGATCGAGATCGCCCTCGCGATCCAGGAAGGCGCCGCCGCGTACCTCAAGCGGCAGTTCCGCACGATCGGCGTCGTCCTCGTCCCCTTGGCCGTCGTGGTCTTCATCACCTCGACCGAGGTGCTCAAGCCCGATGGCACGACGGCCCTGTCGTTCGGCGAGTCGGGTCTCTACCGCACGCTGGCCTTCGTGGCCGGCGGCGTGCTCTCGGGCCTCACCGGCTACATCGGCATGACGCTCGCCACCCGTGGCAACGTCCGCACCGCCGCTGCCGCCAAGCGCAACTCGCTGCCCGACGCCCTCAAGGTCGCCTTCCGCACGGGTGGCGTGGCAGGCATGTTCACCGTCGGCCTGGGCCTGCTCGGCGCCACGGTGATCATCTGGCTCTTCCAGAACACCAGCTCGGCGATCCTCGTCGGCTTCGGCTTCGGTGGCTCGCTGCTCGCGCTGTTCCTGCGGGTCGGCGGCGGCATCTTCACCAAGGCTGCCGACGTCGGCGCCGACCTCGTCGGCAAGGTCGAGGCCGGCATCCCCGAGGACGACCCCCGCAACCCGGCCACCATCGCTGACAACGTGGGCGACAACGTGGGCGACTGCGCCGGCATGGCGTCGGACCTCTTCGAGAGCTACGAGGTCACCCTGGTGGCGTCGATCATCCTCGGCGTCCCGGCGTTCCACTCGATCGGCGCCAACCCGGCGCTCGGCCTCGTCTTTCCGCTGGCCGCTCGCGCCGTCGGCGTGCTGGCGTCCATCGCCGGCGTCTACGCCGTGAAGGCCAAGCCGGGCGACTCCGACGCCCTCAAGCCGATCAACCGCGGCTTCCTGACCGCCGGCATCATCACGGTGATCGGCGTCGGTGCGATCGCCCTCGGCTACGTCGGCAACGACCACGCCAACGAGGGCTGGAAGGTCTTCGGCGCGGTGGTGATCGGCCTCGTGCTCGCGCAGGGCGTGAGCCGCCTCACCGAGTACTTCACGGCCACGCACCACGCACCCGTGAAGGAGATCGCCGAGTCCACCCGCACCGGGCCCGCCACGACGATCCTGTCGGGCACGTCGGCCGGTCTCGAGAGCTCCGTCTACGCCATCTTGGCCATCGCACTCGCCATCGGCGTGTCGTTGGCCCTCGGCGGCGGCAACCTGCAGTTCTCGCTGTACCTCGTCGCCTTGTGCGGCATGGGCATGCTCGCCACCACCGGCGTGATCGTGTCGGAGGACACGTTCGGCCCGGTGTCGGACAACGCGGCGGGCATCGCCGAGATGTCCGGCGAGTTCCACGGCGAGCCGGAGCGGATCATGGTCAGCCTCGACGCGGTGGGCAACACCACCAAGGCCGTCACCAAGGGCTTCGCCATCGGCTCAGCGGTGATCGCCTCGGTGGCGATCTTCGCCAGCTTCATCGAGACGGCGGTCAACGAGGTCATCACCAAGGCCAACGGGTTCCCGAACGCTGCTGAGATCATCAGCACCGCGCAGGACTCTGGCCGCGGCGTGTTCGACCTGCTGCCGATCAACGTGGCCGACCCGAAGGTGTTCATCGGTCTGCTGATCGGTGGCGCGGTGCCGTTCCTGTTCTCCGCGCTGGCGATCAACGCGGTGAGCCGCACGGCCGGCGTCGTGGTGCAGGAGGTGCGACGCCAGTTCGCCGACGGCCTCATCATGAAGGGCGAGAAGAAGCCCGACCATGGTCCGGTCATCGACATCTGCACGGCCGCCTCGCTCCGCGAGCTGGTCACCCCTGCCCTGCTTGCCGTGCTCACCCCGGTGATCGTCGGCTTCGGCATCGGCTTCACGGCGCTCGGCGCCTTCCTCGTCGGCGTGATCCTCGTGGGCCAGCTCATGGCCAACTACCTGAGCAACGCAGGTGGTGCGTGGGACAACGCCAAGAAGTACATCGAGGACGGCAACGAGGGCGGCAAGGGCTCCGACTCCCACAAGGCGGCGGTCATCGCCGACACCGTGGGCGATCCCTTCAAGGACACCGCCGGCCCAGCCCTCAACCCGCTGATCAAGGTGATGAACCTGGTGTCGCTGCTCATGCTGCCCGCCATGATCAAGCTGTCCGACATCGACCCCGTGACCAAGATCGCCACGCCCCAGGGCGCCGGCATCCTGATCGCCTTGGGCGCCCTCGTCGTGCTCATCGGCGCGGTGGCGTTCAGCAAGCGCAAGAAGGAAGCCTTCGGCGGTGGCGAGAGCTTCGCCGCTGCATCCCACGTCGACTGACGAGAGCGCAGCGACGCTCGAAGCGAGCATGTGATGTGAACGGGTCCCCGCGATGGCGGGGACCCGTTCTCGCGTCCAGGGCGCTCTAGCGTCCTCGCCTGTGAAGCTCATCGGAGAGGCTGTGGTCAACGACGGGATCGTCGAGCAGCGGTTCGACGCGCCTGGCCATCGCGACGCGGTGCCGGGCCTCGTCTGGACGCCCGAGGGAGCGCAGGGTCCACGACCGCTGGTGCTCGTCGGGCACGGGGCGGGAGGCGACAAGCGCACGCCGTACGCGATGGCGCTCGCGCGCCGACTCGTCCCGACTGGCTTCGCCGTCGCGGCGATCGATGCGATCGGCCATGGCGACCGCTCCCACGAGTCGATCCTCGCGGGCGAACCGGGCATGGCTCCGGCGATCACCCCAGCGTTCATCGTTGCGCTCGCGGAGGCGATCGAGGGGATGACCGCCGACTGGACCGCGACCTTGGCGGGACTCCGCTCGCTGGACGCGATCGGTGAGGGCCCGGTCGGCTACTGGGGCCTGTCGATGGGCACCGTGTTCGGGCTGCCCTTCCTCGCCTCCACCCCCGAGGTGCGCTGCGCGGTCGTCGGGTTGATGGGCACCTTCGGCGGGCGGCCGCCGTGGGTGCATCCCGCAACCGTGGTCGACTGCCCGATCTTCTTCCTCGTCCAGAAGGGCGACCGGCTGATCCAGGTCAAGCACGCCAAGGCGTTGTTCGACCTGCTGGGGTCGAGGGACAAGACCTTGCGCAAGCACCGAGGGGGCCACGGCGACGTGCCCGACAAGGCGATCGACGACGCGGCGGCGTTCTTCGTCCGACACCTCCGGTGATCCACCCCTAACCTGCGCGCATGGACTTCGTGGGAGAACCGATCGTGAGCCATGGCGTGGTCGAGCGGCGCTTCGACGTCGACGGCGACGCGGGCACGGTGCCGGGCATCGTCTGGACCCCGGAGGGAGCCAGCCGACCGAGGCCGCTGGTGCTCGTCGGCCATGGTGGCGGCGGCGACAAGCGGATGCCGTACGTGCTGTCGCTCGCCCGGCGGCTCGTGCGCCACGCGCGCTATGCGGTGGCCGCGATCGACGGCCCGGGCCACGGCGACCGCGCGGGCGCACCCGTCGCGTACGAGCCTCAGGTCGGCGCGCTGCGCTCGTCGTTCCTCGACCATGTCGCGGCCGCGTCCGACACGATGACGGCTGACTGGACCATCACGCTCCAGGAGCTCCGCAAGGTCGACGAGATCGGCCACGGCCCGCTCGGGTACTGGGGACTGTCGATGGGCACGATGCTCGGCCTGCCGTTCGTCGCTGCCACCCCCGACGTTCAGTGCGCCGTGCTCGGTCTCATGGGCACGTTCGCGGAGGGCAACCCCTGGGGTGCCGCCGCGCCCTCGATCGCCTGCCCGGTGCTGTTCCTCGTGCAGACCGACGACGAGCTCGTACCCACCAGCACCGCGCTGGCGCTGTTCCAGTCGCTCGGCTCATCCGACAAGCGGCTGCACGCCCACCCCGGTGCGCACTCGGCCGTACCGGTCGAGGAGATCGACGCGTCCGAGCAGTTCTTCGCCCGACACCTGACCTGACCCTCACCCCAATCCCGTTCTCTGCACGGCCACCGTCGCCATGCGATGGTGCCCGTGCACAGATCCAGGGTTGGTGGTCAGCCTTCCGCCGCGCGGAGGAAGGCCGGCCACTCACCCCCGCCGTGGAGCACCAGGTTGGCGCCACTGGCGTAGCCGGCGAGGGGACTGGCGAGGAACACGACCGCGTCGGCGATGTCCGACGGCGTGCCGAAGCGGCCAGCGGGCACCGTGGCGGCCACGCGGGCGAGGCCCGCTTCCCCGCCGTAGTGGTCGAGGCTGTCGTCGGTGGCCACGAGCCCACCGGACACACAGTTGACGCGCACCTTGGGTGCCCACTCCACCGCCAGGCTCTGGGTGAGGTTGATCAGCCCGGCCTTCGCTGCCCCGTAGGCCGCGGTGCCCGGAGATGGCCGCAGTCCGCTCACGCTCGTGACGTTCACGATCACGCCGCCACCGTCCTGCGACTGCATCACGCGGTTGGCGGCCTGGGCGACGTTGAGCGGCGCGAGGAGGTTGAGTCGGATGATGGCCTCGCTGAAGCGCGGGGACGCGTCGGCGGCCGCCGTGCTCGGAGACCCACCCGCGTTGTTGACACGATGTCGAGCCGCCCGTGCGCGATCCCGATCAGGTCGACGAGGGCATCGACCTGATCGGGGTCGCGCACGTCGCAGGCGCGGAACTCGTGGGTCGACTCGGCGGGCTCCTTGCGACCGCACACCACGACGGTGGCGCCAGCATCCGCCAAGCGGTCGGCGATCCCGGCGCCGATGCCCTTCGTCCCGCCCGTGACGAGCGCGACCATCCCCGTGAGGTCGACGGTGATGGGCATGGTTCGGTCACCTCGGGTCGGTTGGTGGCGCACCGGGACGTGGCCTAGTTTCTGACGGTCCGTCAGAACCTACTGCGAGGCGTCGGCCATGGGCACCAGCCACATCATCCACGACGACGGGATCGCGGAGCTCGTCATGGACAACCCACCGGTGAACGCGCTCACCGTGGCCGGCTGGTTCGACCTCGCCGAACAGCTCACCGAGCTGGGCCGCAACCCGGCGGTGCGGGTCGTGGTGCTGCGGGCCGAGGGTCGCGGGTTCAACGCGGGCGTGGACATCAAGGAGATGCAGGCGACCGACGGCTTCGACGCGCTGCTCGGCGCCAACAAGGGCTGCTACGCGGCCTTTGCCGCGGTGTACGACTGCCCGGTTCCCGTGGTGGCGGCGGTGAACGGGTTCTGCCTCGGTGGCGGCATCGGCCTCGTGGGCAACGCGGATGTGATCGTGGCCGCCGACGATGCCACCTTCGGGCTCCCCGAGGTCGACCGCGGCGCGCTCGGTGCCGCCACCCACCTCTCCCGCCTGGTGCCCCAGCACAAGATGCGAGCGATGGTCTACACGTCGGCCACCGCCACCGCGGAGGAGCTGCACCACTTCGGCTCGGTGCTGCGCGTCGTACCCCGGAGCGAGCTCCGGGCCAGCGCGATGGACGTCGCCGCGCAGATCGCTGCCAAGTCGCCCACCGTCATCCGCGCCGCCAAAGAGAGCCTCAACGGCATCGACCCCTGGGACGTGAAGCGGTCGTACCGCTTCGAGCAGGGGTTCACCTTCGAGCTGAACCTGTCGGGCGTGGCCGACGAGCACCGCGACGCGTTCGTCGACAAGCGGAGCACCGACACCTCGACATGACCACCCAACCGAAGGACAAGCGCTGCACGGAGGACGAGGCGGTGGCCGAGCTGCGCTCGGGCATGACGATCGGCTTCGGCGGCTGGGGATCGCGTCGCAAGCCGATGTCGGTCGTGCGCTCGATCCTGCGCTCTGATCTCACCGACCTCACCTTGATCAGCTGGGGCGGCCCCGACGTCGGCCTGCTCTGCGCAGCCGGAAAGGTGAAGCGCCTCGTCTACGCCTTCGTGTCGCTCGACTCGATCCCCCTCGAGCCGCACTTCCGGGCGGCCCGCCAGGGCGGTGCGATCGTGGACGAGCCCTACGACGAGGGGATGTTCCTCCTCGGACTGCAGGCCGCTGCGTGGCGCGTGCCGTTCCTGCCCACTCGTGTCGGCCTCGGCTCCGACCTGCTGCGCGACAACCGGCGCCTCAAGACGGTCACCTCGCCCTACGGCGACGCCGAGGAGCTCGTCGCCGCTCCCGCCCTCACCATGGACGCCGCCTTCGTGCACATGAACCGCGCCGATGCCCGCGGCAACGGCCAGTACCTCGGCCCCGACCCGTACTTCGACGATCTCTTCCTCGGCGCAGCCGCCAAGCGCTTCCTGTCCGCCGAGCAGGTCGTGCCCACCGAGGATCTCGCCAAGGAAGGACCTCCGCAGTCGCTGCTCATCAGCCGCCTGCTCGTCGACGGGGTGATCGAGGCTCCCAACGGCGCGCACTTCACCTCGTGCGCACCCGACTACGAGCGCGACGAGGCCTTCCAGAAGGCCTACGCAGCGTCGGCCAAGTCGCCCGAGGCCTGGGCGTCGTTCCGGGAGGCGTGGCTCGAGCTCAGCGAAGCGGACTACCAGGCCAAGCTCCGCGCCGATGGGGGTGCCGCGTGACCAGTCAGCTCGACCAGCTCGTCGACCGCGCCGATGTGTGCGCGGTCGCCGTCGCGGAGTGCTTCCGCGGCGACGGCGAGATCCTCGCCAACCCGATCGGCACGATCCCGATGATCGGCGGTCGCCTCGCCCGCGCCACCTTCGAGCCCGACCTCGCGATGACCGATGGCGAAGCCCGCCTCATCGCCAACCACGAAGCCTTCGAGTGGCCAGGCGGGGCGATCGTCGAGCACTTCAACCCGTACAGGCAGATGTTCAACTGGGTGTGGAACGGCCGGCGCCACGTGATGATGGGCGCCACGCAGGTCGATCGCTACGGCAACCAGAACATCGCCGCCATCGGCACCTACGCCCAGCCCAAGGTGCAGCTGCTCGGCTACCGCGGCGCCCCCGGCAACACGATCAACGACGTCACCTCGTACTGGGTGCCTAACCACTCGCCTGCGGTGGTGTGCGCGGCCGTCGACACCGTGTGCGGGATCGGCTACGACCGTGCCGCCTCACTCGGCCCGGTGGCCGCCCGGTTCCACGAGATACGACGCGTCGTCACCAACCTGTGCGTGCTCGACTTCGAGACGCCCGACCACTCGATGCGCCTCCGGTCGGTGCACCCAGGGGTGACGGTCGCCGAGGTGCAGGAGGCGACGGGCTTCGAGATCGTCATCCCCGACGACGTGCCCACCTCGCGCCTGCCTACCCCCGAGGAGCTCGACCTGATCAGCACGGTCATCGATCCCCGAGGGCTACGCCTCCTCGAGGTGCCCAACCCCTGACAGGCGGCGCGTCAGAACGCGTCGACGTTGGACGGCACCGCGACCCACTCGGACGCGGCATCGTCCCAGCGCTCCCAGCGGCCCATCACCTCGTTCCACTGCGCGCCAGGCACGGGCTGGGGCGGCGCAGCGAGCCGGTCGATGTCGATCACCACGTCGTCGGGATCCTCGTCCTGGAGCAGGGCGGCCATGTCCGTGGCACCCATCGCGATGTCGGGCGCGATCGCGGGCGGTGGCACGGGCGTCTCTGCGCCGACGACCAGCCACGACTGCGTGACGTCGTCCCAGTGCTGCCAGCGTCCATGCACCTCGTCCCACTGGGCACCCGGGACCGGCGCCTCCGACCGCTCGCGACGGGCGTCGAGGTCGATGACCCGGTCGTCAGCGTTGGGGTTGCCGGTGTGCTCGGCCATGCCCCCAGGGTAGGGGCCACGCAGCGTGGTTGCTCGTCGCGGGCCGGCGTCAGGGTTCGCCGCCCGACGGGCCCGTCAGTAATCTGACGCAGTGTCAGGTTCTGTCCACCCCGCCCTGCGGACCCGGTTCTGCGAGCTGGTCGGGTGCCGGCTGCCGATCGTGCAAACGGGGATGGGGTGGGTTTCGGGTGCCAGCCTGACCGCCGCCACGAGCGCGGCCGGCGGGTTCGGGATCCTCGCTGCCGTCACGATGACGCCGGACCAGCTCCGCACCGCCGTGCAGCGCGTCAAAGAGCGCACCGACGCTCCCTTCGGGGTGAACTTCCGCGCCGACCAGCCAGACCTCCTCGAGCGAGTCGCCTTCGTGGTGTCCGAAGGCGTCCGGCTCGTGTCGTTCGCGGGCGCACCCACGAAGGACGCGGTGGCTCGGTGCCACGACGCGGGTGTGGTGGTGATGCCGACGGTCGGCGCTCGCCGCCACGCGGAGAAGGTGCTCGAGATGGGCGTCGACGCGGTGATCGCGCAGGGCG
>JBQTKH010000063.1:0-13908 GCA_052386335.1 Microthrixaceae bacterium | reverse complement strand
ACCAACCTCCGTGTCGTCGTCGAGCGCGGCACCCGTACCAATCCCCCCAAGCCCCCGCATCGAAGAGCGCGCCCGACCGGTGCCGCTAGCGTCCCGAACGTCGAGACGGAGGCCGTGGCATGTCGTGGGAGATGGTGGACGAGGGGTGGGGGCGTCGCGCGGTGGACTTCGCGACGCTGAGCGAGCCGTCGAACTGCCGTGAGTACCTCACCGTGCACCAGCGACTGGCGGTGGCGGCCGGGGACCGCGTGCTCGACGTCGCGTGCGGATCGGGCCTCGCCATCGAGCTCGCTCGCATCCGTGGCGCGACCTGTGCCGGGATCGACGCGTCGGAGCGACTGGTCGCCGTGGCCAGGGACCGAAGCCCAGGGTGCGACATCCGCGTGGGCGACATGGCCGCCCTTCCCTGGGACGCTGAGTCCTTCGACGTGGTCACCAGCTTCCGTGGCATCTGGGGCACCACCCCGGCGGCCGTCGACGAGGCGCGACGCGTGCTCGTTCCGGGCGGTCGGCTCGCGCTCACCGTCTGGGGCAACGTCGGCAAGTCACCGGGGGCGTGGATGCTGACGCCGTTCCTGTGGGCAACCGAGGAGAAGGTGCAGCATCAAGCGGACATGGTCGCGCTGGGTCGACCAGGGGTGGGCGAGGCGTTCCTCACCGAGCGCGGCTTCGACGTCGACGAGCGCTTCGAGGTGCCCTTCGCGTGGGAGTTCTCCGACCCCGCCACCTACGCCCGGGCGCTGGCGTCGACTGGGCCGGCGTACGAAGCCATCCAGGACATCGGTGAAGAAGCCTTCGTGCAGCGGGCCGCAGAGCTGGCCGAGGAGCGTGTGCGACACGGGCTCCCCCTCCGGGGCGAGGTCCAGCTCTTCGGGTACGTCGGTACGAAGACCTGATCAGCCGCTCGCGGCGAGGTGGCGCTCCAGGTGGTCCGCGAGGTCGTCGGTGTCGTCGCCGGCGCCATGGATGAAGCTCGACTTGCGGCGCCTCAGGAACGTGCCGCCGAGGAAGTACACGCCGGGCGCGTCCACCACGCCACCGTCGTGGCGGAGTCGGCCTCCCCCATCGAACACAGGTAGCTCCACCCACGAGAGGTCGGGCCGGAACCCAGTCGCCCAGACGACCGTGGAGATGGCGCCGCGGTTCAAGTCGAGGGTCAGCGGGGTGCCCGGCGCCACTCGGGTGGCGTCGTAGCGCCCGGGCGCGCCGACCTCCCCGTTGAGGCCCTGGGCGCCGATCCAGGCGTCGATCTCGTCGAGGAGCCGGTCGAGCTTCTGGTCAGCCAAGGCGCAGTGGTTGCCCAACCCCCCGGAGAACAGCGCCACCCCGTCCCGGATCACGCCCAGCCGCCCACGCAGTGCGACGCCGGCATCGGTGAGGCAGTTCAGGTCGAGGGTCCTCCGCTCCGGGGTGCCGATCAGCTGGGGCGACGCGATGGCGCGTGCCTTCAGGATCTCCTCGACGTCGTCATAGCGCTCGTCGAGGCGACCGATCGCGTCCATCCAGTGCTGGATGTCGCGCCCTCGGTAGGTGCGTGGCATGCGCACGTGCTCGCCGACGGCGAGCGTGACGGGGCGCCCCGAGGCATGGATCTCGTCCGCGAGCTGGATGCCCGTGGCCGCAGCCCCCACGACGAGCACACCACCTTGGGGGAGCTCACCGGGATTGCGGTACTCGAGCGGGTTCACGCTCCGGATGCCGTCGGGCACCGCAGCGGCGAACTCGGGAACGCTGGGCAGCGTGCTCGCACCCGCGGCCAGGACCACGCTGCGGCAGCGCCAGGTGCCCTGGTCGGTCACCACGTCGTAGCCGTCACTGGCGCCGCGCACCGCCGTGACGGTCGTGCGCGTGCGCACCGGCGCGTCGACCAGCGTGGCGTAGCCCTGGATGAACTCGGCGATCTCCGGGCCCGTCATGAACCCGTCCGGGTCGTTGCCGTCGTAGGTCGCCCCGGGCAGGCACGTCTGCCAGTTGGGCGTGAGCAGCGTGAAGGAATCCCAGCGCTGACGCAGCCACGCGCTGGCCACCTCGCCCTGCTCGAGCACGACGTGGTCGATGCCGCGGTCGGACAAGCGCTTGCTCATCGCGAGCCCGCTGTGGCCGCCTCCGATGATGACGGTGGTCGCAGCGTGGTCAGGCACGGGGCGGAGTTTGGCAGATCACGCCTCGGCGCCGACCACCCACGTGGCACCGGAGCGCAGCAGCGCCTCGAGATCACCGGGGCCCTTCGCCCGCGTCGCTTCTTCGAGCTGGCGGTCCACCTCCGCGGCGTACTCGAGTCGCTCGACGGCGCGGAACACGCCGATCGGGGTGGGCTCATAGGGGCCGCGGGCCAGGCGGGAGAGCATGAACGCCACGCCGGGGTCGGTGCGCGTCTCGTCGTGGACGAGCAGGGCATCCTCCCCCACGTCGGCGACCTCCACGATGCGCGCGCCATGCTGGTTGTCGAGCACGACGCCGTGCTGACCCTCGCTCCCGAACCGGATCGGTTCGCCATGGCGGAGCGGGATGAGCATGTCGTCGCGCACGGCCTTGGCGGTGACGCCTTCGAAGGCGGCGTCGTTGAAGACGTTGCAGTTCTGGAACACCTCGACGAACGCGGCGCCGTTGTGCTCATGGGCCCGCTTGAAGGTCTCGAGCATGTGGGCGCGGTCCATGTCATGGGTGCGGGCGACGAAGCTCGCTTCGGCACCGATGGCCACTGACAGCGGGTTGAACGGGTGATCGAGGCTGCCGAAGGGGGTGGACTTGGTGACCTTGCCCACCTCGCTCGTCGGCGAGTACTGCCCCTTGGTGAGGCCGTAGATCTGGTTGTTGAACATCAGGATCGTGATGTTGACGTTGCGGCGAAGCGCGTGGATGAGGTGGTTGCCACCGATCGACAGCGAGTCGCCGTCGCCGCTCACGACCCACACGTGCAGGTCAGGACGGGCCACGGCCAGGCCGGTGGCGATGGCCGGGGCGCGGCCGTGGATCGAGTGCATCCCGTAGGTGTTCATGTAGTACGGGAAGCGCGCCGCGCACCCGATGCCCGACACGAAGACGGTGTCCTCGCGACGCACGCCGAGGTCGGGCATGAGGAGCTGCACCGCGGCGAGGATCGAGTAGTCGCCGCAGCCGGGGCACCAGCGCACCTCCTGGTCGCTCGACCAGTCCTTGCGCTTGGTGGTGGGGATCTCGAGGTCGGTCACAGCAGGCCTCCCAGGGTGTCGAGGGTGGCCTGTTCGAGCTCACCGGCGGTGAAGGGCACGCCACGGATCTTGGTGACCGACCGCACGTCGACGAGGTACTCGGCCCGCAGGAGCCGGGAGAGCTGGCCGAGGTTCATCTCCGGCACGAGCACCTGCGGGTAGCGCCGGAGCACGTCACCGAGGTGGGCCGGGAACGGGTTGAGGTGCCGCAGCTGCGCGTGGGCCACACGACGCCCGCGCGCCCGCACGCGACCGACCGCGCCGTCGATCGCGCCCCAGGTGGAGCCCCACCCGAGGACGAGGATCTCCGCATCGTCCACATCGCCCTGCACGACGATGTCGGGGATGTCGCTCGCGATCCCAGCCACCTTGGCGGCACGGAGGTGCACCATGCGCTCGTGGTTGTCGGAGTCGTAGCTGACGTTGCCCGACCCGTCCTCCTTCTCCAGACCGCCGATGCGGTGCATCAGCCCTGGCGTGCCAGGTAGGGCCCAGGCGCGGGCCAGCGTGTCGGCATCGCGGAGGTAGGGCCAGAACACCTCCGCACCGTCGGGGTTGGTGTGGTTGGCCTCCGTCGCGAACCTGGTGGAGATGTCGGGGAGGTCGGCGACGTTCGGCAGCCGCCACGGTTCGGTGCCGTTGGCGAGGTACCCGTCGGACAGGAGGATCACCGGCGTGCGGTACTTGAGCGCGATGCGGGCCGCCTCGATGGCCACGAAGAAGCAGTCGCTCGGACTGGAGGCCGCGATGATCGGCAGCGGCGACTCGCCATGGCGGCCGTAGTAGGCCATGAGCAGATCGGCAGCCTCGGTCTTGGTGGGCAAGCCGGTGGAGGGGCCGCCCCGTTGGATGTCGATGATCAGCAGCGGCAGCTCGAGGCTGACGGCCAAGCCCATCGTCTCCGCCTTGAGCGCCATGCCTGGGCCGCTCGTGGTGGTGACGGCGAGATGTCCGCCGTAGGCCGCGCCTACCGCGGCACCGATGCCCGCGATCTCGTCTTCCGCCTGCAGGGTGCGCACGCCGAAGCGCTTGTGCTTGGAGAGCTCGTGGAGGATGTCCGACGCCGGCGTGATCGGGTAGGACCCCAGGAACAGCGGCAGGCCGGACAGCTGGCTCGCGGCGATGAGGCCCCACGCCAGCGCGGTGTTGCCGTTGATGTTGGTGTAGGTGCCCGGCGCCTGCGGTGCAGGGTCGACCTCGTATGGGTGGTCGAACAGCTCGGCGGTCTCGCCGAAGGCATGCCCTGCCTTGAAGGCAGCGATGTTGGCATCCCGCACCAGGGTCTTGGCGCTGAAGCGCTGCTCGATCCACGTGATCGTGTCGGCGACCGGGCGCGTGTACATCCACGACACGAGCCCCAGCGCAAAGAAGTTCTTCGAGCGTTCCGCATCTCGTGGCTTCACGCCGAGCGGCTCCACGGCCCCGAGCGTGAGGCTCGTCATCGGCACCTCGAACACGGTGTACCCGTCGAGGCTGCCGTCGGAGAGCGGGCTGACGGTGTACCCGGCCTTGGTGAGGTTGCGCTCATCGAACGCGTCCTCGTTGACGATCAGCGTGCCCCCGGGCTCGAGCCGCTCGAGCTCGTTGCGCAGCGCGGCCGGGTTCATGGCAACGAGCACGTTGGGCGCGTCGCCGGGGGTGGTGATCTCGTGGTCGGAGATGTGCACCTGGAAGGCGGACACGCCGGCGAGGGTGCCCGCGGGAGCGCGGATCTCCGCGGGGAAGTCGGGCAGCGTGGCGAGGTCGTTCCCGAACAGCGCGCTGGCCGTGGTGAAGCGATCGCCGGTGAGCTGCATCCCGTCACCGGAGTCACCGGCGAAGCGAATGACGACTCGGCTGAGCCGCTCAGGTGCGTGCGGAGCGCTCGCGCGCTCGGCGGTGTCGGACAACGTTGTCCACCCTCCAGTTCGCCGCGCCGTTGCGACGAATCGCTCTAGAACGGCGACCTTATCGCCACCATGAGCGCGAACGAAGGAGGGGACGATTGATTACGTGATCGAGGCTTCGTAGATGCTCTTGATGGAGGCGTCGAGCATCGCGTCGAACTCGTCGTCGCTCTGGTTGGCGCTGAGTCCCTCGGTGAGGGCCCGGGAGAAGCTCGCGATGACGCCCTTGTTGCGGGCGAGGCGATCGTTGGCTTCCTCCCGGGAGTAACCGCCGGACAGCGCCACCACGCGCAGCACGCCGGGGTGGGCCACGAGGTCGCTGTAGAAGCCGTCGGTCTCGGGGAGCGTGAGCTTCAGCATCACCTGCTGACCGTCGGGCAGGCGATCGAGCTGCGCGATGAGCGCGGCCTTGAGCAGCGCCTCGGCCTCGGCCTTTTGTGGGCTGTGGATGTCGATCTCGGGCTCGATGATCGGCACGAGCCCCGCGGCGAGGATCTGGCGCCCCACCTCGAACTGCTGGTCGACGACGGCATCGATGCCGGCCTGGTCGGCCAGCTTGATCACCGAGCGCATCTTGGTGCCGAACACGCCCTTGGATGCGGCTCGTGCGAGCAGGTCGTCGAGGTCGGGCATCGGCTTCATGACCTGGGCGCCGTTGGCCTCGTCCGCCAGGCCCTTGTCGACCTTCAGGAACGGCACCACGCCCTTGGACCACAGGAAGGCGGGCGTGTCCTGACCCTCGATCTGACGGTCCATCGTGTCCTCGAAGAGGATCGCGCCGAGCACCCGCTCACCAGTGAATGCCGGGCTGCTCGTGATGCGGCTGCGCATCTCGTGCATGCGGGTGAACATCTCGGCGTCGTTGCTGTAGGCATCCTCGCCGACGCCGTAGATCGCGAGCGCCTTCGGCGTGCTGCCACCGCTCTGGTCGAGGGCGGCGATGAAGCCCTTCCCGGTGCGGATCTTCTCGAGCTGCTCCTGATGCATGGTGCGCTACCCGTCCTGTCGGTGGCCGGCCGTGACACCCCCATCATGGCGGAGGCGCGACGATCCGTCCCAACCGACCGCGCCGCCCCCAACCGCGAGCGTCAGGCCGAGATGGGCACGAGATCGTCGAGCGCGCGTTGCAGGACCTTGCGAGCAGATGTGGCGCGGTGGGTGGGCGTGGCGCTGGTGGCCACGACCTCGGTGCGGCTCTGGGTGACACCGCCGGCCCGGAAGAACCGGCGCCGCACCCGGCCCACGACGAGCACCTCTGTGCCCACTGGCCACCCCACGGCGGCGCTGGAGCCATCAGGCCATGCGATGGGCACGGATTCGGCGGGACCGGCGGCCGGTCGGACGGTGAGGTCGAGGACGATCAGGTGGTCGCCCGACGGGAGGGTGCGGTGCTCGGCGGGTCGGGTGAGGGTGCCGACGACGAGCGCGAGGTTCGTGCCCGTGAGGGCGGTGTGGGTGGTGCTGGGCATGGGTGCCTCCGACGATGCGGTGAAGCGGGACGTGGAGGGGGAAGCGCCCGAGACCCTAGGTACGGGGGTGTGACAGCGCGGGTTGAGGCCGCGGCCCTGCCGCTACAGCCGAGGGGGGCGCTCGATGCGGACTCGGTTGAAGCGCCCGATCCCGCGGGGCGGCGACACGACCCTGGCCAAGGTCGGCACGGGACCCGAGCCGCCGAGCGAACCCAGCAGCTGCGGGGCGCGCTGCACCGCCTGGCCGGACTGCCAGTACGCGTAGCCGCCGATGACGATCAGGGCGAGCGCGGCGATCCGGCGAGAGGTGGGGTTCTCGAGGACACCGGCGATGCGGCGCAGGGTCCCATCGGTTCCAGTGGCGCGATCGTTGGCCGTCGGCTGGATCGCGGTGGTAGCAGTCGGTGAGTCGAACGAGTAGCCGTCGCCGCCGGTGTAGGCAAAGCCGTCGGTGCCGAAGGCGTCGTCGAAGCCGCTGCCGATGTCGACGTCGAAGTCGCCCGGGTCGTACTCCTCTTCGGGGACGAGGGTGGACGTGACCTCGAAGGCATCGGCCCCCGGCTTCGCGAAGACGGTCTGGAACGGGGTGCCGTCGCCCTCGGCCGGAACCAGGATGACGTCGAAGAAGGCAGCGTCGGGGTCGCGGAAGTCGTCGGGAAGATCGAAGGTGACGGTGCCGTCGGCGGCAACCGTGCTCGCGACGGCGACGCGACCGCAGTCGTGGGCCGGGCGCCGCGACCACGCCTGGTTGGGGCCGGCCTGCCAGTCCGACAGCGAGGGGCAGGCGCGGATGGCCGGCGCCGGGGTGGACCCATCGGTGACCTGGAGGGTCACGATGCCGCCTGCCGCGGTGGGCGCGTCGAACCGCAGCGCCGCCATGGCGCGCGGACCGGTGGGGTCGTTGGCGACCATGAGCCCCCCCGAGGGCGTGGGGTCGGGAAGGGGGGCGTCCTGGCCGGGATCAGGGATCGTGACATCCGGGGGGACCGTGACGGGCACGGGGGGAACGGTCGGGGGCGGCGGGATCTGGCGAGGCGACGACGCGATCTGGGCGATGACCGCAGTGGCTCCCGACTGCCCGGTGAGTGGGATGTCGCGCTGCCACCAGCCTGTGATGAGCGGCTCCTCGGCACCACTGCCTGCAGGCAGGAACGCGATGAGCAGGCCGGCCAGCAGAAGCGTGGCGCTCATGAGTCGGAGGCCGCGACGACCCAGCAACCTCATGACGCACCTGCCCGCAACGGCGTGGTGCGCTTGCTGGCGTGGGCGGGCCCATCCCCGTTCGTGGGGACATCTGCGCCCGCTGCAGTGCCCTTTTCCTTCGCCATCTTGGCGCTGGCCCCCGAGCGGTTGATCACGTCGATGTCCCCTCCAAGGTACGCCGAGACGACCTGCGGGTCACTGATGACCTCGTCGGGCGTGCCCACCGTGACCACGGCACCCAGCTCGAGGGCGATCATCCGATCAGAGACGGACGTGATGAGCGGCATGTCGTGCTCGATGATGAGCATGGCGCACCCCGCCTCGCGCTGGATCCGCTTGAGGAGCGGGCCGAGGGCCTCGGTCTCGCGCTGGGCGATGCCCGAGGAGGGCTCGTCGAGGAGCAGGACGGTGGGGTCGTGCGCGATCGACATGGCGAGGTCGACGATGCGACGGCTGCCGGTGGAGAGTTCGGCGACGAACTTGTCGCGGAACGCCCCGAGGTTCATCAGCTCGATGAGGTCGTCCACCGTGTAGGCGACGTCGTCCTCCGACTCGAACACGGCGGGCAGCCCGAGGAGCGGCGAGAGGTGGTCGCGCACCTCGATGTGGCGCTCGAGGCCCAGCGCGATGTTCTCGGCCACCGTCATCGACGGGAAGATCCGGGCGTCCTGGAAGGAGCGGCCCAGGCCGAGCCCGGCTCGCCGGTCGGCTCCCCAGGACGAGACGTCGATGCCTCGGAAGTGGATGCGTCCTCCGTTGAGCGGGAGCAGGCCCGAGATGAGGTCGAAGATCGTGGTCTTGCCGGCGCCGTTGGGCCCGATGAGGCCGAGGATCTCCCCAGGCATCAGGTCGAAGGTGACGTCGTTGACTGCGTTGATCCCGCCGAAGCGCTTGATGAGCCCGTTCACGGACATGACCGGTTCACCGGGGTCGACGCCGGCCTTGTCGGCAACGGTGCGCGCGAAGGCCGCCGCATCGGCAGCGGACTCCACGTGGGTCGTGGCGCCGTTCAGTCCCCCGCCGTCAGTCTTGCCGGCGCCCTCGAGGAACACCGAGCGAAGGATGTCGCCTCGCTCGAGCAGCTCGTCGGTGCGCCCCTCGAAGCGCACCTCGCCCTTCTCGAGGAAGTAGGCCCGGTCGGCCACCGTGAGGGCCACGTTCACGGACTGCTCCACCAAGATGATCGTGCAGCCCTGGGCGTGGATCTCGCGCACCATGTTCAGCAGCAGCTCGACGATCGTGGGCGCCAGACCGAGCGAGAGCTCGTCGATGATGAGCAGCTTGGGCTTGGCGACGAAGGCCATCCCGAGCGCGAGCTGCTGCTGCTCGCCGCCCGAGAGGTTGCCAGCCATCTGCCCCCAGCGCTCGCGGATGCGAGGGAACTTGTCGAGCACGTACTCCGTACGCCGCTCCACCTCCGCCGGGTCCTCGTCGCCGAAGAGCCAGGCGCCGGCCTTGAAGTGCTCGGCAACGGTGAGGGTGGGGAACACGGCCTTGCCGCCGGGCACCTGCACGATGCCCATGATCGCGGCTTGGACGGCGTCGGCATGGGTGATGTCGCGGCCGTCGAAGTAGATCGCGCCGCCGATCGGGTCGACCAGGCCGGAGATGGCCTTGAGGATCGTCGACTTGCCGGCGCCGTTGGTGCCGAGCAGGGCGACGATCTCGCCCTCTTTGATCTCCATGTCGACACCGAAGAGGATCTGCACGGTGCCGTAGGCCACGTCGACGCCCTTGCAGATGAGCAGCGCTCGGTCGCCGCCGGACTCGAGCTCCTCGCGCAGGCGCGCGGCGGTCTCCATGCTCATGGCGGCTTGGTCGGCGTCGCGCTGCACCGAGCGCTTGGCTGAGGCGCCGATCAGGCCGGCCATCGCGGTGATCAAGGCGAGGGCGAACGTGAGGCCTCGGTAGTTGCCCTCCTCGCCACCGAACATCGCGAAGAACACCACGTAGGCGAGGCCGCCGGCGCCGTAGATCAGAATGGCCCACGCGTAGGACTGCGAGCGGACCCGGGGTGGGGCCACGAGACCGACAACGGTGAAGTAGGCCGGCTGGTACCCGCCGACGCCCGCCGACACCAGGAAGGCGCCGACCAGCGCCACGATGGACGCCGGGGAGACGGCGAGCAGGATCATGCCCAGCGCGAAGGGCGCGAACGCGCCGCCGATCACGACGGGGAGTCGCGCGATGTCGTTGGACTCGGACGCCCGCGCGGCGAGGCGGGCGCCGACCGCGAGGCCCGCCACGAGACCGGCACCGCCGATGAACTGCACCCAGCCACGACCCTTCGGGTCGAAGTCGTAGACGCGCTCGAAGTACAGGCTGAGCAACGTGTCGAGCTGGAAGGTGCCCAGCCCGAAGAAGAACGCGCCCAGCCACAGCCGACGCAACGTGGGCACCGCGAACAGCTGGCGCCGCGCCTCGGAGTAGGGCACCGGCGCCTCGTCGGCCTGGGCGGCCGCGAGGTCGGCGTCGATGCTCTCGCCGCGCGCCGGTTCGCGCAGGCGCAGGGCGAACACGAGCACGATGGCCGTTGGGACGGCGAGCACGAAGAACGCCACCTGCCACGAGTAGGTGGCACCGATGTAGCCCGCCACCGGGCCGGCGACAGGCGCGACCGCGTTGGCGAGGCGGTGGGCACCGAAGACCTTCGGATGGGCCTCACGCGGGTAGTAGTCGCCGAGCAGGCTCGGGTGCACCACCTCGTTGATGATGCGGCCGAGCCCGGAACCGAAGCGCACCAGGTAGAGCAGGAACACCGCGCCGACGACACCGGTGAGCATGGCGCAGATGCCCCACAGGAACCCGGCGATCACCGAGATCCGCACGCGCTTGGTGCGGTCGGCCAGGATGCCGAGGGGAAGGGCCGCGAACAAGGTCAGCACGCCGGAGATGGCGCGCAGGCTGGACAGCCCCGCGTCGCTCATCCCGAAGGCATCGCGGATCTCCGGGGCCAGGGCGGCGAACGCGACCCGGTCGAACTCGTCCACGAAGTTGAGGACGAAGAGCAGCCCCAGCGGCAGCGCGGAGGCGCCGAGGGTGATCGCCTTGACGCCCCTGTGTCCGGTGAAGGGGGCGCCCGTGGCCGCAAGCTCCTGTGTGGCATCGTCGAGGGCGGCGGACGCCTCGATCGGGGACGCGTGCAAGCGGCTCATGCGGGCGCAACCTCGGTACGGGAGGGGGTCTGGAGGTGTGGGTGCTCGGCGGCCGCCGAGAGCAGCATGGCGACACCGCAGGTGGGGCACACGATGGTGGGCTCGGCCAGCACGTCGAAGGTGTCGGTGCTCTCCACGTGCTCCTCGGCCTTGCTGATGATGTCGGCCTCGCCCTCCCCGGTCTCCACCCGGCGGTCAGCGAACAGCGAGGGCACGAGGATGCCGTTGCGGCTCGCGACCCAGCGCAGGAAGCCGTCGCGGAGCTGATAGGCACCCTGCGCGAAGCCGCCAGGCAGGAAGAGCAGGATCAGGAGCAGCCCCGGACCCGTCACCAGCAGCGAGATGTTGTCGATCCGCTGGTCGCCGAAGAGACCAACGCTGCGGATGAGCAGCGCACCCGCGACCGCACCGGGCAGTGACGTCAGCCCACCCATCACGGTTGCCACGAACACCGCCACCGACGGACCAACGCCGTAGGTCGACGCGTCGATCGCCCTCTGCTGGTACACGAGGAGCACGCCGGCGATGCCGGCGATGCCCCCGGACACGGCAAACGCCGCCAGCCGAGTGCGGATCGTGTTGATGCCGTATGCCTGCGCGCCGCGCACGTTGTCGCGCGTCGAGATGAGCACGCGACCGCTGTGATGGCGGCGGAACGACCAGGCGGCGGCGATCAACACCGCGAGGATTGCGACGGCGAAGTAGTAGAAGTTCCGCTCTGGGTCGAGGTCGAAGCGCTCCCAGAGCACCGGACGACGGAAGTCGAACTGGGCCTCCTTGCTGGGCAAGATGGCCTGTCCCAAGCTGTACTTGCGCACGAAGAAGAACTTCTCGGCCGCGGCGGCAAGGGCGAAGGTGGACACCGCCAGGAACAGGCCCTGCACGCGCAGCGCCGGCAGGCCGATCACCACGGCCACGATGGCGCCGGCGATCGCTCCAAGGAAGAAGGTGGCCCAGAAGTCGAAGTTGAAGTCGGCATAGAGCTTGCCAGCGGTGATCGCGCCCACGCCGACGATGGCGAACTGGCCGAGGCTGATCTGACCAGCCCACCCGGTGAGGATCACGAGCGACACAGCGACGATGGCGAACACGGGCAGCAGGCTGAGCTTGGGCATCTCTGGCTCGCTGATGAGGAACGGCGCACCGAGCACGAGACCAACAGCGATCGCGCCCAGCGCCACACGGAAGGCGAGCACCTCCCGCAACCCCCTCAGCTCTGCGGGGATGGGGCGGAACTCCTTGAGCGCCTGCCAGGTGGACACGCCCGTGTCCTGCGCCCGAGACAGGCTGGTCCGCTGGGCGAGCAGCGCCACCAGGATGAAGCCGAGCATGATGGCGGCGGCCAGATCGTTGGTGCCATAGCGGGACAGCACCGAGAACTCGAGGACGCCGACGGCCATGCCGGCGGCCACGGCGATCGGGATGCTCTCCATCCGAGCCACCACGGCCGGGGCGAGCGCGAAGAGGAGCACCTGATAGCCGAGCGAGCCGTCGACGGGGATGCCCACGATCGAGGCACGGAGGAAGATGGTGACCGAGCCGAACAGGCCCGCCAGCGCCCACGCCACCGTGCCGACTCGCTTGACCGGGATGCCGAGCAGCGACGCTCGGTCCGCGTTCTCGGCCGACGCACGCAGCGCGATGCCCATGCGGGTGAAGCGGAAGAACAGCGCCAGCGCCAACGCCATGCCACCCACCACGGCGAGCGCCAGCACATAGTCGCCGGTGAACACCGTGACGCCGAACTTGTCGGTGACCTTGAAGCCGCTCACCGGGCTCGGCACCCGCTGGATGGCGATGCCGTCCTCGGTGCCTACCCAACCCGGGGTGAGCAGGCTGACGTAGGCGAGGATCTGGCTGATCCCGATGGTGGCCACGGTGACGATGAGCCGGGGCGCGGTGGCAAAGCGCCGGATGATCGTCACCTCGACGACCGCTCCGATGAGGGGGCCGCCGAGCAGCGCGATCGGCATCACCACCCACCAGTCCCAGCCCCGGACGGCGATGAGCAGCGACGCGAGGACGGCGGGGAAGGCACCGATGGCAGCGACCGCGAAGTTGATGATGCGGTTGGTGCGGTAGATGAGGATGATCCCCACCGCGATCAGCCCGTAGAGCGCCCCGGCAGCGATCCCCGAGGCCAGGGAGCCGAGGTCGGGGCTGAAGAGGACGCCGATGCCGACGGCGTAGACGATGCCCACGATCACGCTCTTGCCGGCGCGGGCGGCGGGAGCCTGGCTCGACACCACGCCTGCCACCGGTCCGGTGACCGAGCCGATGCGATCGATCAGTCCCGCGACGCCTCCGCGCGTCGTCAGCGTCACGTCGCTCATCGCGGCTTGGCCGGCAGCGCGACCTCGCCCGGCGTCCAGCCGTTCACGCCGAATCGACCGGGCTTCCACTGCACGTAGGTGCCCGCCTCGCCGTTGAACGGCGAGACCTTCTGGGTGCTCCAGTACACCTCGCGCATGTCGCGGATCCACGCGTAGTGACCCTGCGTGAGGTTCCGCGTGGCGTGGTTGGCATCACCGCGCGGACCCATCCTCCAGGCCCCGGCCTGCAGCGTGCCCGGGGTGAGGTTCGGGCCCGCCGCCTGGATCATGCTCATCGTGAGGTTGATGTAGTCCCAGGCCGCGGTGACCGAGTCGAACGGCGCGTTGCCCTTCCCGCCGCCGGCGTTCCACACGCGCTGACCGGCGTCCTTGAACTTGGGCTCCTGGGCGTTGAGCTGCGACAGGCCGAACGCGTCCTCGAAGTTGCACGGCCGAGCCTGGTTCGGGCAACCCAAGGTGCCCATGTATGCCTGCGACGCGGCGTCGGCGTCCATGTAGCCCGAGCCGACCACCAGGTTCTCGGGGTAGTAGTTCTGGTTCTGCTCCTCCGAGTAGAGGAAGGCCGGCGCGACCAGATCGCAGAAGCACATCACCGAGCTGGCGGCGTTGAGACCCGATCCGACGGGGTTCATCTTGAGCACCGCGGCCCGTCGCTGCTGATCCGCCGTGCG
>JBQTKH010000062.1:0-54548 GCA_052386335.1 Microthrixaceae bacterium | reverse complement strand
GACCTGGGCAAGCGGCAGGCGATCCTCGACGCCGCGCGCGAGGTGCTGGCCGAGGTGGGCTACACCTCGATGACCATCGACGCCGTCGCGCAGCGGGCCGGATCGAACCGCGTGCTGATCTACCGGGTGTGGGACACGAAGCTGGCCCTCGCCGCCGACGCGCTCTTCGGCGCGATGGGCGAGTTCGAGGTGCCTGACACCGGCTCGCTCGAGGACGACCTACGGGGGTTCATCGCGCAGCACGTGGAGCGCATGAGCGGCGACGCGTACCTGAAGGGCCTGCCCGGCCTGACCGTGGAGCTCCTCGCCGACCCGGAGATGTACCGCTGGATGCACGTGCGGTTCGTGCAGCCCTCCGAGGACGGCTACCGCACGATCCTCCAGCACGCGCGAGACCGCGGCGAGCTCGCAGAGGACGTCGACCCGCGCTTGCTCACGCGGGTCGTGAGCGGGGCCACCACCAGCCTGGCCCAGACCGGGCGCCTGTCGCGCGAGGCCACCACCGAGACGCTGGTGCGGCTGCTCCTCGGTGGGCTGATCCGCCGCACCTAATAGGTGACAGTCAGTAACAGAACTGGTAGAGTCGACGCATGGAATTCGGACTCTTCATCGGCGGCTGGGTGCCCGACTACCTCGACGGCCGCAACGACGCCTACGAGCACGAGCGCCTCATCAACGAGACGCGCATCGCCGAGGCCGGCGACCGCTCCAACTGGAAGTACGTGTGGGTCACCGAGCACCACTTCCTCGCGGAGTACAGCCACATCTCGGCCAACGAGATCGTGATGCCGCACATCCTCGCCCGCACGGAGCGCATCCGGGTGGCGTCGGGGATCATCAACGTCACGCCTCCGGTGAACCACCCGGCCCGCATCGCCGAGCGGGTAGCGATGCTCGACCACCTCTCCGGCGGCCGGTTCGACTTCGGCACCGGCCGAGGCTCCTCCACCACCGAGCAGGCCGGTTTCGGCATCACCGACCCCGACCTCACCAAGGAGATGTTCGACGAGGTCATGCCCGAGTTCCGCAAGATGTGGGGGCAGGACTCCTACAGCTTCGACGGTCGCTTCTTCTCGATGCCTGAGCGCAACGTGCTGCCGAAGCCGTACGTGAAGCCCCACCCGCCGATGTGGGTCGCGGCCGGCAACCCCGACACCTTCGAGAAGGCTGCTCGGCTCGGCCTCGGCGTCATCTGCTTCACGGGCGGCAACCCCGAGAAGATGCGACCCCTGGTCGAGCTCTACAAGGAGACGATCAAGGACGCCGACCCTGTGGGCGACTACGTCAACGACAACGTCGCCATCTCGACCAGCTTCATGTGCCTGGAGGATGGCGACGCGGCGCGCGACTGGATGACCCGCTCCCGCAACGGTCGCCAGCAGAGCCTCGTGTTCAAGTACCTCGACACGTTCCCGAAGCCCCCGGGCATCCCCGAGTGGCCCGAGGAGATCCCCGATCCCACGCTCGAGCAGCTCGCCATCGGTCGTCAGAAGGGCGCCTCCATCGTCGGCACCCCCGACGACTGCGCCGAGGTGCTCGAGAAGTGGCAGGCCATCGGCGTCGACCAGCTCATCATGGGCCCCACCGGCAGCGCGTGGCCCTACGAGCTCGTCGAGGAGAGCGTCGAGCTGCTCGGCAACAAGGTGATCCCCCAGTTCGACACCGATCCCGAGGCCCGCGCCGCCCGCTTCCGCCGCGAGGCCGGCGAGCGCCTCGGCCTCTGACACCGACCCCAACCCGTTCTCTGGAACCTCACGCGCGCCCTCCGCGCGTGAGGTTCCAGAGATGGGGGTTTGGGTGGGGCGTCAGGTCAGGTGGGGGTGAGGCGGAAGACGCGCAGGCTGCGGCCTGAGCGGTCCTCGTAGCGGTCGAACACGGGGAGGAGCCCCATGAGGTCGTTCCAGGCCTCGTCGCGCGCGACCCCGTCGAGCAGCGTCGCGGTGACCGGCGTGGTGGTACCCCGGCGCGTGACCACGGCATGTGGATCCTTCAGGAGGTTGCCGGTCCACGCGGGGTGCTTGTCGCGGCCGAAGTTGCTGCCGACCACCAGCCAGCTACCGCCAGGCTCGACGACGCACGCCACCGGCGCATCGCGCGGCTCGCCGCTGCGCGCACCGGTCGTGGTGAGCACGAGGGTGGGTGACGTCATCTCGCTGAACGTGAAGCGGCCGCGGCTGATCCGGCTGGCGAAGCGATCCAACGGAGGGAAGATGCGCGGCCCGATGCGGGCGAACACGGGCGCACCCGTGAGGCGGGGCACGATGTGCTGCCGCGACCAGCGCTTGCGCCGCTCTCGGAGCGACAGCCGCTCGGGCACGATCGCCCCCGCAGGCGCAAGGCGACCGGCGCGCCCAGCGGCCAGGTGGCCGTCTGCCGCCAGGCACCGCAGCGCCTCCTCGACGGTGTCCCTCACGGGCCGCAGCGCCAACCCCACCTCTTCGAGGAGCGCACGGTCGTCCGTTGGCACCATCGTCACCATGATCTCGGCGGCGTCGCGCGTAAGCGGGTAGTCGAAGTACCGGATGCGCTTGGCCGCATCGAGCGCGGCACCCAGCGCGATCATCGCCCACCCGGGGATCACCATCCGACGGCATGGCACGCCGGTGAGCTCGTCGCACAGATCAGCCAGCTCGGGCCAGTGGAGGAAGTGCCCGCCCAGGGTGAAGCGGCGAGGCCCGCGTCCGGGCACCACCAGCCGGACCAACGCCTCTGCGAGGTCAGCCACGTGAACGAGCGCCACGCCGCCCGCAGGCATCGGCCAGGCACTGCCGAGCGCGCCGGCCAGCCCCTCCATCATCGAGTCGAGCGTGGGCTGACCCGGGCCCAGCACCCCGCCCGGGTACACGATCGTGATCGGCGCGCCGCCGTCCTGCAGCCGCCGCACGTAGCGCTCGGCGACGACCTTGGACCGGCCGTAGTCGGTGCGCGGCGACGCCAGCCGAGAGTCGGGGGTGATCACGGGACGGTCCGGAGGGACGAACACCGCCACCGTCGACACGTGGATCACTGGATCGATGCCTCGCTCGACGGCGGCGCCCACGACGCACTCGACGCCGCCCACGTTCTGGGCCAGGAGGTCGTCACGCGGCCCGGTGACCCCGATCGCTGCGGCAGCGTGGATGACCGCGTCGACGCCGTCGAGCAGGCGATCCACCGCAACCGGGTCGGTCATGTCGCCGACCACGAGGTCGAGCGCCGCGACATCGAGCTGGAGATCGCCGAGGACGCGCGCCGCCTTGGCCGCGTCGCGCACGAGCAGGCGGGGCTGGTGGCCGTGGGCGACGAGGCGCGCGACCGTGTGCGACCCGACGAAGCCCGTCCCTCCAGTGATGGCAACGATCATCGGCGCCGGCTATTCCTCGTCCTCGGGCGGAAAATCCGTCCCCAGAACGGAAAACCCGCCCGAGAACGCATGGGCAGGACGCCCGCAGCGAGCAAACGACTCAGCTCTCGTCGCACATGCGGCAGAGGGGGGGGCCGTCGGGTCCGACGGTGACGGGACGGAGATCGGTGCGACCGGCGACGGCAGGGCAGGTCGGTCGATGGGCGAGCTTGCCGGACGGCGTTGACACGTAGCTGTCGGCGCCGATCAGTGTGGTCCCCGACGGCCCGGCGATCGTGCTCGCCAGCAACGCCTCGATGCGCTGGAGCGCGGCCGCTGTGTCTCTGGAGGCGGCGAGCGCCTCGTCGGTCCGCTCGCGCTCGTCCTGCACGAGGCGCGTCAACCACGAGGCCAGGTACGCACACCCACCCACGAACGCCAGCACCACCCCGAGGAGCCCTCCCGAGATGAGGTAGGGGATCTGGAGGTAGACGCGACTCGTGTGCGAGGCGCCGTACCAGCCGAGCAGCACGAGCACGGCTCCGGCCGCCGCCAGCATCCCGCCCACGATCGCGAGGCGCCCGTCCAGGGAGGTCGGCGCACCGGCACGGCGGCGCAGCGCGACCAGGCTCTCGGCCAGCCGCTGCTGCATCGACGCGACGAGCCCGACCTCCTCAGCAGCATCGACCGGCACGTCGAGAGGAGCGAGGTCGGCGTGCTGGGCGCTGTCGAGCGGCAGCGTGGTCATGAGCGAGCTCCTTCGAGGGGACAGGCGACACCGGCCGACCGGGGCACGAGCGCCGCCTCACGGGCGCGGCCGAGCCCGAAGCCCGAGGCGAGCACACAGAGCGCGCCGAGGATGTACGGCCAGATCGACAGCGTGCGCACGAACGCGATGGGGTCGGTGGTGAGGGTGGGCCGCACGGCCGGGGTGGTCGGGGTGGTGGGTGACCCTGGCGTGTAGGTGGGTTCGATCGTTGGCTCGAAGACGGGGTCGACCGTGGTGAACTCGGAGATCGGCTCGCTGATCGAGGGTGGCAGCTCGATCTCGGGTGGCGCCACGTAGGCGAGCCCGGTGCGGACCTCGACGGCGGCGTCGGATCCGCAGATCTCGTAGATGTAGCCGTAGTTCGTGTCGGTCTGCCCCGGAGGGTTCCAGATCACCACGAGGGATCCCGATCGGTGGCTCGCGGACGAGGTGCCCACCTCGTGGCGCGGTGCGGCCACGAACATGGTGATCCCGAAGTTCGCCAGGATCTGCTCGCCGATCGGGGCGGTGGCCGGATCGGTGAAGCGCACCCCGTTCTCGTCGACCTCGGCGTCCTGCCCGCCGATCTTCGTGCCCGTGACGACGGTGCGCCCTCCGGCATCGCTCGTCGTGCCGTTGGTGACCGCCTCGGCCTCGGTGCGAACGGAGCCAACGGTGACGGCGCCTTCGCCGAAGCCCAGGTCGGAGGCGTTGCAGGACGACACGGCTCGCAGCGAACCCGCCTCGAAGGACGAGCGCGAGCGGGTTCGCACGTCGCCAGTGCTCTGACCTTGAGCGCTCTCGAAGTTCTGGGCTCCCGCGACGGCCTCGGCCTCGCCACCCTTCGCGTGGGCGGTCATTCCCGGCGCCTCCGCGTCGTTCGGACCATTCCCGTACGCCTCGGCTCGACCGCGGTAGTTGGCCTGCCCGGCCTCGTTCGGCGCGCCGAGGAGCACGGCGAGGCTGCCCGCGTTCGCGGCGAGGGGCCCGGGCCAGACCGTGCTCGCCAGCGCGTAGCCGGTGGGGCCGGTGAAGATCGTGGCCTCGGTGTGCGCCGCATCACCCTTGCCTACCGGGTAGGGCTGCGCGTTCGGGTCGCCGAACGTCTGGCCGACTCCGTCACTGAACGCGACCGCGTCGAGTCCGTTGATCACCGCGGCCGCCTCCTGGGCAGGCGCCCCGGCGATGCCCAGCGCGAAGCTGGCCACACCGATGCACCCGACGACGAGCCACGGCCACTTGCGGCGTTCACGTCGCGTCATGCTGCCCCCAAGTAGGCCTCGGTGAGGGCGGCCTCCACGTCGGCGGGCTCGCCCACCACATGAACCCGCCCGTGCGTCATGATCCCCGCGTAGTCGGCGACCGGCAGCGCCACGCGAGCGAACTGCTCCACGATCAGGATCGTGATCCCCTCCTCCGCGAGGCGTGCAACCGCCTCGTAGAGCTGCGCCACGATGAGCGGCGCCAACCCCATCGAGATCTCATCGAGCAGGAGCACCGACGGATCGGTGGTGAGGGCCCGAGCCATCGCGAGCATCTGCTGCTCGCCCCCGGAGAGCGTGCCCGCGAGCTGGTTGCGCCGTTCGCCGAGCACAGGAAACCGCTCGAAGGCCACGTCGCGCACGTCGTCGAAGCTCACGCCGCCTCGAAAGGTGGCCATCCGAAGGTTCTCGGACACGGTGAGGTTCGGGAAGATGCCCCGGCCCTCGGGCACGCTGCACAACCCCGCCCGAGCCAGCCGTGCGGCCGGTGCACCGTTGACGTGCACCCCGGCGATGTGGACGCAGCCGGCGGTGGGACGCATGCGCCCGCTGAGCACGCGCAGCGTGGTCGACTTCCCGGCGCCGTTGGGGCCGAGGAGCGCGAACACCGAGCCGGCGGGGACGACGAGGTCGACACCGCGCAGGACGTCGATGCGGCCGTAGGCAGCGCGCACGCCGACCAGCTCGATCCCGGGGGCGGTCACGCCAACACCCCCTCGACGACGGTCGGGGGCTCCATGAGGACATCATCCCCGACCGAGGCGGCCCGTGCCTCGGTCGGACGGCGGAACCGCTCGGGGAGCCCGTAGAGGATGCCCGCGAAGCCATTGGGCAGTCGGCTCACCACGATCGCGCCCACACCGATGAACATGCCCTGGAGGTTGGGGTTGAGGAAGGGCAGGACCATGCCCCCGATGAGGGCGCCGGTGACGGTGGTGATCCCGCCGATCATGGCGAGGAGGAAGGTGTTGAGGCTGATGAGCAGCACGAAGTCGTTGGCCGACACGCTGGTCCGGAGCATCCCGAACACCCCGCCGGCGAAGCCCGCCATCCCCGCCGAGATGGCGAAGACCGTGACCTTGGTGCGGATCAGGTTGAGGCCGAGGGTCATGCACGCGGCTGGGCTGTCGTTCATCGCGGCGAGACGCCGGCCGAGAGAGCCCCGCCGGATGGCGAGCACGAGCAACGCCATCGCTGCGAAGCACACCGACAGGAAGATGAACATCGCCTGCTCACCACTGAGGTCGATCCCGAGGAACGACGGCCGGCCGAGGGTGAGGGTGGCTCCTCGGTCGAACACCTTGGGGTGGTCGAAGAGGAGGCGCTCGCCGAACAGCGCGAAGGCCACCGTCACCAGCGCGAGGTAGATGTCGCGGAGGCGCAGTGCCGGCAGGGCGACCAGGGCCCCGAAGCCGGCCGCCACGATCGTGGCGGCCAACAGCCCGAAGAGCGACCCGGAGGCGAAGTACTTCCCCATCACCGAAGCGCCCACCCCGACGAACGTGTACTGGCACAGCGAGATCTGACCCGAGTAGCCGACGAGCACGACGAGGGAGAGCATCACCATCGCCACGACGAGGCCGGTGCTGGCGTCGAACAGCCGCGTCTCCGACAGCAACGTGGACACGATGGCGGCGACCGCCACGAAGATCCCACCCCGCAGGAGCGAGGTCCTGAGCCCCGGAACGCGCGGCACCCTGGCCCCCGCAAGGCGTCCGACCTGCAGCCGCGACTGGGGCATGAGCACGATGACCGCGAAGAGGAAGACGGTGGTGAACACCGGTTGCAGCTCGGCCAGGATTCCGCTGGCGCCGAGGATCCCCTCGCCGAACGAGAACCGCGGGCTGTAGCCGATGAGGTACGCCTCGCCGATGCCCAGCATGAGCGCGCCCACGAACGTGAGCGGGAGGCTGCGCAGGCGACCGAGGATCGCTGCCGCGTAGCCGTTGACCACGAGCAGCGTGAGGAAGAGGTGGTTGTAGCTGGGGGCCCCGGCGGCAATGAGCACGCCCGCCAGGGCGGCCATCATCACGCCCATCACCCAGGCCAGCTGCGAGACCCGTTCGGGGAGCGCGCCGTTCAGCTCGGCGAGCTCGGGGTTGTCGACGACCGCACGCATGGCCACGCCCGCGCGGCTCCGGAAGAGCACGAGTCGCAGCCCCGCGGCGACCGCGACGGTCACGAGGAGCACGATCACCTGGTGCGCCGAGACGCTCACCCCCGCAAGGTCGAACCTCGTGTTCGCGAGGAACTCGTCGGTTCGGCGGATCTCGGTGCCGGGCCACACCCGCGACGCGATGCCGTAGAGCAGGACGAGCAACCCGACGGTGACCACCAACGACACACCCGTGGGCTTGCCGACCAGTGGGCGCATGAGCACGCGCTCGAGGAACAGCCCGAACAGGGGTGCGAACACGAGCAGCACCAGGATGAGCGCCGGCCAGGTGCCCCAGCCCCAGTCCTCCTTGACCTGCCAGTACATGAACGCGCTGACCATCCCGATGGCGCCGTGGGCGAAGTTGAAGACGCCGGAGGTGGTGTAGGTGACGACGAGCCCGCTGGCCGCGATCGCGTAGATCGACCCTGTGACGATCCCGACGATGGTGAACGCGACCAGATCCCGCATCGCTACTCCGCGACGGGCTTGAACCCGCCCGTGGCGCAGTCGAAGCCGCTCGCCGGGTGCTCACGCACGAACTTCCCGCCCTGCACACGGATCACGAGGAAGCAGTCCGTCGCCTTCTTCCCTGCCGGGTTGGTAGGAGCGATGATCCCGTTGCCATCGAAGGTGGTGACCGTGCGCAGCGCGGCGAGCACCTTGTCGCGCGTGATCGCGGGTCCGGCGTCGTGGAGCGCCTTCTCGAGCATGCGGCCCGAGGTCCACGCGAAGAGCGCGAACAGGTCAACGTCCTGGTTGGGGTCGACCTTGGCCATCCACTCCCGGAACAGCTTCACCTCGGGCAGCGGGTTGTCGGGATCGAGGAACATCGCGTGGGTGACGTCGATGCGAGACCCCTCCGCGCCCGCACCAGCGATCCTCAGGAATGCCTCGGAGTACGAGGTCGAACCGGGGTTGAGCAGCGTCGGATGGAAGTCCTGGTCGTACATGGTCTTCCAGAGCGCCGCGATCTGATCGGCCTGGCCCTCCCAGATCACGGTCTGCACGCCCTGGTTGCGCATCTGGATGACGTCGCCTGTGTAGTTGGGCTCGTTGGGCTGCACCTCGCGCGTGTAGACGATCTCGTAGCCGAGGCTCTCGAGCACCGCCCGCTCACGCCGTGCGGAGATCCGTGCGGTCTCCACTGCCGACACGAAGAGCGCCGTCTTCTTCATCGGATTCGGCCCGAAGGTCTTCTGGTAGTACTTGGCCGGGCCCGTTTCCCACCCCGGGGGCACGGGGACCGTCGCGAAGTTGTTGGGGAGCTTGAAGCGGTTGGGGTCGAGCGGGACGCCGACGTCGGGGATGTTCGTGCCCTCGAGCTCGGACACGCCGCCGCCGTCGGTGACCGAGAACGAGCCGAGGAACCCGAGCACCGAGTCCTTCAGCGCCTGGTGGGCGTTCTTGTTCTTGCCGATGTCGAGGCCGTCGTCGCCGCTCTTGATCTCGATGAGGCGACCGTCGATGCCTCCTTGGCTGTTGATCATCGCCGCCCACGCCTGGGCGCCCACGAGGGCGCCGCGGAACAGGCCGGGAACCGGGCCCGACAGGGTCGACACGTTCCCGAAGGAGATGCGGTCCTTGGTGACGCCGACATCGGTGGCCCCACCGTTGCCGCCTGCCGGCGCGGTCTTGCTCGGGTCGTTGCGCCCCGTGCCGCCCGTTCCTCCGCTAGTGGTGCCGCTGCCCCCGGTGCCACCCGTGGTGCCGCCCTCGAGGGTGCCGCCGTCGGTGAACCCGTCGCTGCCGTCCAGGCCGCCCGAGCCGGTTCCCGAGCGGAGGCCGCCGCTGCCCGCGACGCCGTCCTCGGCCGCCTCGGCCAGCACCTGCTGGCTCGTCACCCGCCCACCGCACGCGGCAGCGAGCAGCACGCAGATCAGCACGAAGACGGCAGCATGACGTCGCATCGGACCCCTTCCCCGGTCGTGATCTGATTACCCGTCAGATACGGACATTCGCCACAAACCGGTCACATCCCTGCTGACCGTACGAGGTCACCGGGTTCGGCGCGACCGCGAGCGTGGCCGTGCCGGCGCGGATCGCACACAACCAACCGGGAGGACCACCCGTGAGGACTTCCGGCCCTGGTGATCGGCCGGCTGGTCCGCGAGGGTGGTCTCATGGAGGCCGCGCCCCGCCGAGACCGCATCGTGGTCGGTGTCGATGGCTCCGACCAGGCCCGCCACGCCTTGGCGTGGGCGCGAGACGAGGCGGTGATCAGGAGTGCGGCGCTCCATGTCGTGCACGCGTGGGCCCCGCCCGTTCCCGTCTCGGAGATCGCTGCGATGGCGTCCCCGGTCGACGAGACGCGCTACGAGGCCTGCGCTCACGAGGTGCTCGACGCCGCGTGCGCCACGATCTCGGTTGGCACACCTGAGTCGCTCGTCGTCGAGTCGACCGTGGTGCGCGGCTATCCGTCGACTGTTCTCCTCGAGCACGCGGCTGACGCCGACCTGCTCGTGGTCGGGAGCCGAGGAAGGGGTGGCTTCTCCGGCCTGCTCCTCGGCTCCGTCAGCCACCAGTGCGTGCACCACGCAACCCGACCCATCGCCGTCATCCCGACGTCTGCACCGCTACCCGGGACGGGTGATGTCGTCGTCGGTGTCGACGGCTCGGCGGGCTCGGCGTCGGCACTGCGATGGGCCGTCGACGAAGCCGCCGCGCGAGGCGCCCGGCTGGGCGTCGTCCATGCGTGGACGACGCCCTATCCACTGCCTCCCGGCGGCATCGCCGTCGTGCCCATCGACCCGCGCGAGTTCCTCGAAGAGAGCGAGCACCTGCTCCACCAGATGGTCGACGGAGCCGTCGCCCGAGCGGACCGACGTCCGCGCGCCGTCGAGCTCTTGTCGGTCGAGGAGCCCGCGGCGCCCGCCCTCCTGCACCGCGCCGAGGGCGCGGATCTGCTGGTCGTCGGCAGTCGCGGCCGCGGCATCGTGGCAGGGCTGCTCCTCGGGTCGGTGAGCCAGCACTGCGTTCACCGCGCGCCGTGCGCCGTCGTGGTGGTGCCCCATCTCGGATGACGCACGACCAGCTGCCGCTGGCGGTGAGCGACCGCACCGTTGAGGCGATCCTCTTCGACTGGGACGGCACGGCGGTCCCCGATCGAAGCGCTGATGCCGCGCATGCCCGAGCACTCGTCGAGGCGTTGTGCGCCGCTGGCGTCCACATCTTCGTGATCAGTGGCACCCATGTCGGCAACATCGACGGTCAGCTCCGGGCACGCCCCACGGGCAGGGGGCGACTGCACCTGTGTCTCAACCGGGGTTCCGAGGTCTACGCCGTGGGCGACGACGGTCCGGTCCTCGTTTGGCGTCGCGCCGCCACAGCAGCCGAGGAGGGTTCGCTCGATCGGGCGGCTGCGGCCACGGTGGACGCGCTGGTGCAGCGGGGCCTCGTTGCGCGGCTCGTGTCGCAACGACTCAACCGTCGCAAGATCGATCTCATCCCGGAGCCCGCGTGGGCGGAGCCACCCAAGGCCAAGATCGCGGAGCTGTTGACCGCCGTCTCGGGGCGACTCCGTGGTGCCGGCATCCAGGACCCAGCGGAGGTCGTGGCACTCGCCCGCGCCATGAGCACTGCCGAGGGCCTGCCCGACCCTCGCATCACGAGCGATGTGAAGCACGTCGAGATCGGCCTGACCGACAAGTCCGACTCTGCCCGTTGGGCGGCAGGCTGGCTGGCCACGCGGGGCATCACAGGAGGCCTGGTGCTGATCGGGGGGGACGAGCTCGGCCCTCTCGGCGGTGTCGCCGGCAGCGATTCGCTGATGCTCGTCGACGAGCTCGCTCGGGCCGTGGTGGTCTCGGTAGGAGCAGAACCGGGCGGTTGCCCAGCGGGAGTGCTGCACCTGCCTGGTGGTCCACCCCGATTCCTCGAGGTGCTCGACGCGCAGCTCGAGCGCCGGAGGGCACGGCGGGTCCCATCGATCGACCACGACCCTGCGTGGGTGGTGGCCCTTCCTGGTGATCCTGCGCGGGAGAGAGTCAACGAGTCGCTCGGCGCCCTCGTGAACGGGTGGGCGGGGACGCGCGGCGCGGTCGAGGAGGCCGGACCAGGCACGAACCCCCTGTTCCTCGTCAGCGGCGAGTACACGCCCGACGAGACGTCGGCCCTGATCGCCGGTCCTCGCTGGACCGCGATCGATGTGCCCGGTGAGCCCTCGATCAGCCACCGACTGCTCGACCTTCGCACCGGCGTGCTGCTCAGGAGCAAGGACGACGACTCGAGGCTGCGGACAGCCCGGTTCATGCCGGTCTCGCGGGCCCACGGCCTCGCGATGCGGGCCGAGGCCGCACTCGACTCGATGATCGCCCCCGGCGCCATCGGCTCGCCGACCACCAGCTCGCAGGCGCCCACCCGCGACGCACGCGCGTCGGATCGGCAGCTGGCGCGATCCGCGCCGCTTCCTGGCCGCGGGATCAGCGTCGCCGCCCGCGACTGGAGCGCCACGGCAGGCACGACCAGGGTGATCGAACGCCTCGCTGCGTGGGCCGCCGGCGCTGACGCCGACGCGGCTGCGCGGGATGCGCACACAGAGCTGGACGAGCTCGACGACGTGGGGTTCGATGCGCTCCTGGCGGAGCAGCGAACCAGCTGGGCCGAGCGTTGGGCGGATGCAGCCGTGGTGATCGGCGATGCACCCGACGACGAGCTCGCGGCGCGCTTCGCCGTCTTCCACCTGCTGTCCTGCGCTCCCGACGAAGGGGAGGCCGCAGTCGGTGCGCGGGGGTTGACCGGGGCGGCGTACGGCGGCCACGTCTTCTGGGATGCGGACGTGTTCGTGCTGCCGGCGCTCGCCGCCCTGCGACCCCAGGCTGCCCGCGCCGTCCTCGAGTACCGCATCCGGCGCCTCCCGGCCGCTCGGGCAGCGGCGCAGACCAAGGGCCTCTCGGGCGCGCGCTTCCCGTGGGAGTCCGCTGCGGACGGCACCGAGGTCACACCCAAGAGCGTGCGGGGACCGCGTGGCGAGACGGTCGCCATCATGACCGGGGCGCACGAGGAGCACATCGTCGCGGATGTCGCCTGGGCGGCGTGCACCTACGCGGCGTGGTCGGGGGATGCCGAGCTCCTCAGCGGCCCGGGTCGCGACCTCGTCATGGAGACCGCCCGGTGGTGGGCCGGCAGGATCCGTCGCGATGCGGACGGCCGTGGCCACCTCTACGGCGTCATGGGCCCCGACGAGTACCACACGGTGGTCGACGACAACGCCTTCACGAACCTCATGGCCCGATGGAACCTCACGCAGGCAGCCGACCTCTGTGAATCGAGCTCGACCACCGAGACCGCGGAGGCCGCGCGATGGCGTGACCTCGCGGCCTCACTGGTCACCGGGTACGACCCGGCGACGGGGATCTACGAGCAGTTCGCTGGCTACGCGCGCCTCGAGCCCCTGTTCGTGGCACGCATCGCCACGCCTCCCGTGGCCGCTGACGTGCTGCTGGGGCCAGAGCGCACGGCCGGCTCGCAGGTGATCAAGCAGGACGATGTCCTGATGGCGCACCATCTCCTGCCGAACGACGTCGCACCCGGATCGCTCGTGCCGAACCTGACGTTCTACGAGCCGCGGACGGCCCACGGCAGCTCGTTGTCACCCGCCATCCACGCATCGCTCCTCGCCCGCGCCGGCCAGCCGGATCGGGCCCTGGAGCTGTTCCGAGTGGCCGCGCGGCTCGACCTGGACGACCTCACCGGCACCACCGCTGGTGGGCTCCATCTGGCCGCCATGGGCGGGGTGTGGCAGGCCCTGGCCGTTGGCTTCCTCGGGCTGCGACCAGCCGATCCGGCACTCGAGATCGACCCCTGCCTGCCGGCCGCGTGGCCCTGGCTCGAGCTTCGCTTCCACTTCCGCGGTGAGCCGATCGGCGTCCGCGCCGACCGACGCAGCGTCACCGTGTCGTGCAACCGCCCGCTCACCGTCCGAGTGGGCGGCGGGCCTGACCAACGGTGCGACCCGCCAGGTCGCACCTACCCGCTCGAGGGAGGTGCACCATGACGATCGTGCTGGCGGCGCTCGACAGCACCGCCGTCGCCCGCCCGGTGTTGGAGACCGCGCTCGGGATCGGACGTCTCATGGGGGCATCCGTCGAGGCGGTGCACGTCCACGAGGGCGCGCCCGGCACCTCAGGCGAGCTCGCGGAGCGCAGTGCCATCCCCATCCGGATGCTCGACGGACCGGTCGTGCAGGCGTTGCTGGACGCGGTGGCCCAACCGGACGTGATCGCGGCCGTGCTCGGCTCCCGTTCCATGCCCGGCGACCGTCGCCCGGCAGGGCACACGGCCCTCGAGGTGCTGCGGGCGGCCAGCAAGCCCATCGTGGTGGTCCCGCCCGAGGCTCTCGGTGGCTTGGCACCCTCGTTCCACCGGCTGCTGGTGCCGCTGGAGGGAAGCGCCGCCTCGTCTCGCCCCGTTGTGGAGACCCTCCTCCCGTTGATCGCGGAGGATGTCGACCTCCTGGTCCTTCACGTCCTGACAGGCGGCACCACCCCACGGTTCCTCGACCGTCCCGCGCGCGACCTCGAGCTGTTGTCGGACGAGTTCCTCTGCCGCCACTGCCCCACCGCGGCCCGCATCGAGGTGCGCACCGGGAGGGTGGGCCGGCGCGTCGAGGAGGTGTGCCGCGAGGAGCAGGCCGATCTCATCGTCCTGAGCTGGTCCCAGACGATGACTGGAGGCCATGCCGCCGTCGTGCGGGAGGTGCTTCTGCGGGCTGAGGTGCCCGTCCTGCTCCTCCCGACCGCGTCGGGCCCGCACGAGGCGACGTGGCCCGCGGTCAGCGAAGGCACACGATGACCGATCCCTCACCCTTCACGGGCACGGTCCCAGTCGCGTCGCTTGCCACGACCGAGGGCCCGGTGACCCTCGTCGAGGGTCAGACGTTCTGCTTGTCAGGGCGCACCGGGGACATCTCCCCAGCGTTCCCCCATGGTCTGTTCGTGCTCGACACCCGTGTCGTCTCGTGCTGGGAGCTGCGCGTCAACGGCCACCATCTCGAACCGCTCGCGGTCGACGTGAGCGTGCCGTTCGCGGCCAGCTTCGTTGAGCGCGCTCACCCCGCCGCCGGTCGAGCCGACGCCGACCTCGTGGTGTTCCGCCATCGCAACATCGGCTGGGGCATGCGCGAGCGGATCGTGGTCACGAACCATGGCCTCGGTCCGGCGCCGGTCACCATCGAGCTCCGCTGCGACGTCGACTTCGCCGACCTCTTCGCGGTCAAGGAGGGCCGCGCCCGCCGCAACGGCGATCACCGATGCGAGATCACCACGGCCGGACTCCGGTTCACCCACCACCACGACGGGACCAGCAAGGCGGTGGATGTCGAGAGCATCCAGCCGGCCATCATCGAGCCTGGCCTGATGACGTGGCCCGCCACGCTGGCCCCCGGGGAGACCTGGGAGGTGTGTGTCGGCGTCACGGCAACGCTGAACGGCGAGGTGATCGAGCCGCGGTTCCGATGTGGTGCGTCGGATGTGGACGCGACGCCCTCGCAGCGCCTCGCGTCGTGGCGCGCTCGGCTGCCGGAGATCGACACCGACCACCGTGGGCTGGCCGACGTGATCCGCCGCTCCGGCGAGGATCTCGGCGCGCTGCGCATCTTCGATCCCGATCACCCCGACGTTCCGATCGTGGCGGCGGGCGCACCCTGGTTCATGACGGTCTTCGGCCGCGACTCGCTGCTCACGGCGTGGATGACGCTGCTCGCCGACCCCTCGCTGGCCGAGGGCGTCCTCGAGACCCTGGCTCGGTTCCAGGGCGAGGACGTGAACGCGGAGACCGAGGAGGAGCCGGGCCGCATCCTCCACGAGATGCGGTTCGCCTCCTCGGGGGGCATGTCGCTCGGTGGCGGAGACGTCTACTACGGCTCGGTCGACGCGACACCGCTGTTCGTGATGCTCCTCGGCGAGCTCCATCGGTGGGACCTCGCGGACGCCGTGGTCGATCGCCTCCTTCCGCACGCGGATCGCGCCCTGGCCTGGATCGCTGACTTCGGGGACCTCGATGGCGATGGCTACGTCGAGTACCAGTGCCGCAGCGATCGGGGCTTGGCAAACCAGGGCTGGAAGGACTCGTGGGACGCGGTCCGCCATGTCGACGGCTCGCTGGCGACGGCACCGATCGCGCTCTGCGAGGTGCAGGGCTACGTCTACGCCGCGTACATCGCCCGTGCGCACTTCGCGGACGAGGCCGGCGACACCGTCACTGCCCGTCGCTACGCGGCCAAGGCGGCGGATCTCCGGCAGAGGTTCAACGAGGACTTCTGGCTGGAAGAGCACGGCTGGTACGCCTTCGCCCTCGACGCCGACAACCAGCCCGTCAACGCCCTCACCTCGAACATGGGCCACTGCATGTGGACCGGCATCATCGACCCTGCGCGTGCCGAGCTCGTGGCCGAACATCTGCTCGCCGATGAGCTCTTCTCTGGCTGGGGCATCCGCACGCTGGCCACGTCGATGACCGCCTACAACCCGGTCAGCTACCACAACGGATCCGTCTGGCCCCACGACAACGCCATCTGCGCGGCAGGGCTGGCTCGCTACGGGCACATGGAGGCAGCTCAGCGCGTGATCGGCGCGCAGCTCGACGTGGCCAGCGCGTACCGGCATCGCTTGCCCGAGCTCTTCGCTGGCTTCGAGCGCGGCAACCCCTCCACCCCAGCGACCTACCCCACCTCATGTTCGCCACAAGCGTGGGCAGCCGCCGCGCCGCTGCTCTGGCTGCGCAGCCTCTTGAGACTCGACCCGTCCGCTCCCGCGAGTGCCGTGTGGATCGATCCCGTCCTGCCACCTTGGATCCGCCGACTGCGGGTGGACGGCATCGCGATCGCCGGCGAACGCCTGACCGTCGAGGTCGAGGGAACCGACGTCGCCGTCACCGGCCAAGGTCACCTCGAGGTCATCCACGAGCCTCGCCCGCTCAGGGCAATGGCCGGCCCGGGCACCGACCCCTGAGGTCGACACCCCCTTGGCGACGACACCCCAGGGGCTCCGCCACCAGCGTGGCGGAACCGCCTGAGGTGCCGACGTTCAGCTGAGCCGCCCGCGAGGCGCGGGTACCGCTCAGGTCTTGGCGATCGGGATCTTCGCCGCCGGCGCCGGCTCGGGGGCCGGAACCCTGATCTCGAGGATCCCGTCCTTGTAGGTAGCCTCGATGTCGGCTTCGGAGACGTCCTTCGGCAGTGGCAGCACTCGGGAGAACGAGCCCACGCGCAGCTCGTGGCGCAGGTAGCCCTTCTCCTCGGACTTCTCCTCTTCGCGGCGCTCCGCTTCGATGCAGAGCATCCCGCCGGACACCGTCAGCTCGACGTCCTTGTCGGGGTCGATGCCGGGCAGCTCAGCCCGTACGACCAGCGAGCCGTTCTCACGGAACTCATCGACTCGGATCATCTCATCGGTCGGGAACGCGCCGCCCGCGGCCGACGCGCCACGGAACGGGAGCACCTTCATCCAGTCATCGAACATCCGGTCGAATCGATCGAACACGTCGACGCGCTCAGGTGACCGCGATTCACGCTTCAGCAGTCCAGTCATCAGCGCACCTCCTTCGGGTCATCTCCATCGTCCACCTCCGCGGCACGAGCCGGTAGGGCCGTTGGTCCTCCCTCGCCCAGGCAGGGCGGAGATGATCTCCGCGTCCCGGCGCTGTGCCGCTCAGTGGGAGGCCCTCGCCGCCTCGAGCAACATGCGGCGCTCGGCTTCGCCCACCACGCGGCGCGCCGCCTCGACCGCGTCAGGGTTGACCGAGATGGAGGTGATGCCGAGCCGCACGAGGTGCTCCGCGAACTCTGGCTTGTTCGAGGGTGCCTGCCCGCAAAGCGACGACGTGATGCCCGCCTCGCGGCTGGTCGTGATGATCCGAGCGATGGCGTCGAGTACCGCCGCGTCGGCCTCGTCGAACAGCTCGGCGCACACCTCGGAGTCGCGGTCGACGCCCAGCATGAGCTGCGTGAGGTCGTTCGAGCCGATCGAGACGCCATCGATCCCCATCGCCGCGTACTCAGGGATGCGGTACACGACCGAGGGCACCTCGGCCATCACCCAGCGATGGAGACCTCGCTGACGGCCCAGCGGGCTGGCGTCGATCGCGTCGAGACAGGCCTCGAGCTCCCACGCGGTGCGCACGAACGGGAGCATGAGGTGCAGGTTGGGCGTTTCCTCCCGCACCCGCGCCAAGAGCGCGAGCTCGAGGGCGAAGAGATCCGGTTCGCGCACATAGCGGAAGCAGCCCCGATAGCCGATCATCGGGTTGTTCTCGACCGCCTCGAACTGTGCGCCGCCCTCGAGGCCCCGGAACTCGTTCGTGCGGAAGTCGATCGTTCGGTAGACGACGGGTCGAGGGCTGAACGCTCGGGTGATCCGAAGGAGCGATTCCGCCATGCGACTGACGAACTCATCGCCGCCACCGCGCGCCAGCACCTCACGTGGGTGCACGCCGTGCAGCGCCTCGGTGAGCAAGAACTCGGCCCGAAGGAGCCCGACGCCGTCGACGGGAAGCGCCGCCACCTCGGCCGCGTGCTCCGCGAGCGCGAGGTTCACGTAGATGCGGGTGGCCAGGGGCTCGGGGGTCATCGTGATCCGCTGGGTGGGGCGGGCCGGGAGGCTGAGCCCTCGCGAGGTTCCTGCCTGCACGAGCCCCCGGGCACCGTCGACCGTGACGAGGTCGCCGTCGTGCAGCACCTGAGTGGCGGTGCGGGCGCCGACGATGCACGGTACGCCGAGCTCGCGGGTCACGATCGCGGCATGGCACGTCATGCCGCCGCCATCGGTGACGACCGCCGCCGCCCGACGGATGGTGGGCACCCAATCGGGGTTGGTCATGGGAGCGACGAGCACCTCGCCTGACAACAGCGCCTTGCCCTCAGAGGGCGACTCCAGCACGCGCACCCTGCCGCTGACGATGCCCGGGGAGGCGGCCAGACCCTCGACCAGGACGCGGCCGGGATCGGGGGCGGTCACCGTGGACGCTCCGCCTTCATGGAGGGCGCTCGTGATCGGACGCGACTGCACCAGGAAGGTGCGACCGCCGGTGATGGCCCACTCCACGTCCTGCGGCTCGCCGTAGTGCGCCTCGACCTCGAGTCCGAGGGCCGCGAGCTCGATCGCCTCGTCGTCGGTCAGCACTCGGGCATCCGCCTCAGCGTTGGCGAGCAGCCGTTGAGCGATCATGCCTCCGGGAGCGGTCCGGAGCTCGTGCGACTTGTGCCCGACGCGCACGTCCAGGAGCGTGGGTCCGTCCTTGTCGAGCAGGTAGGTGTCGGGCTCGACCGCGCCGGACACGACGACTTCACCCAGACCGAACGCTCCCTCGATCACGATCCGGGCGCGGTTGCCCGTCGAGGGATCGGCCGTGAACATCACACCCGCTCGCTCCGAGTCGACAAGCTGCTGCACGACCACCGCGATCGCGGGCTCCTCCGTGAGGTCGTGGCTGGCCCGGTAGGCGATCACGCGCTCCCCGTAGAGCGACGCCCAGCAGTCGATGACGCGATCCAGGACGGCAGTCGCGCCGACCACGTTCGCGAACGACGAGTGCATCCCGGCGAAGGAGGTGCCAGCGGCATCCTCGGCCGTTGCCGACGAGCGCACGGCAACCGGCACGTCCTCGCCCAGGAGCTCGTAGGCCGCGCTGATCTCACGGCCGAGACCGGCGGGCACCCCGGCTTTGGCCACGAGCGACTTGAGACGGTCCGAGGCGTCCGCAAGAGCAACCGTGTCGTCGGCGTTGGACCGGCCCGCGTCGAACTCGGCGCGGAGCTCCGAACGGAGCCCCGCATCCTCCATCGCCGCCAAGAACGCTGCCGCCGTGATCACGAACCCTGGTGGAACAGGGAGTCCGGCTCGCGTGAGCTCACCGAGGTTGGCTCCCTTACCACCTGCACTCGCCATGTCTTCCTTGGAGATCTGGTCGAACCACATGATCGACGTCGTCGCCACTGGTCACCTCCCGGTGTTCATGAGCTCCGCGAGCTGGAGCGCCCGTTGGACATCCGCAGCGGTCAGGATCCCGACCACGCGGCCGGACCCGATGACCAGCGCCCGGCCGCCAGCGGCATCCCCGACGCGGGCCAGGGCATCCACGATCAGGTCGTCCGGTGTCACGATCGGCACCTCCGCGATGCTCATGAGGATCGACCCGACCCGAGTCGTCGCACGCCGGTCGGCGGCCACCGTCCGCACACCGGCCAGGGACACGAGCCCCAGTGGTTCGCCGTCCATGCCGAGCACGGGATAGGTCGAATGACGCTCCCGCAGGAGGTAGTCGTGGAGGAGGTCGTCGACGCTCAGATCTGCGCTCACGCAGACCGGGTGTGGCGACATCACCTCCCGCACGCGCACGCCGTCCAGCAGCGAGCGCACCGTGGCTGCCGCGCCCTCGGCTCGCGCCGCCAGGAGGAGGAACCACCCGAGGAAGATCAGCCAGACGCCACCGATACCGCCTCCCGAGGTGGCACCGAGAAGCCCGATGGCGATCAGGACGTAGCCAAACCCACGTCCAGCTGTCGCGGCGGTGAGCGTGGCGCGCTGCCTGTCGCCGGTGCGCTGCCACAGCACGGCCTGCAGCACACGCCCGCCATCGAGCGGGAACGCCGGGACGAGGTTGAACACACCCAAGACGATGTTGACCGTGGACAGCCAGGCGGCAGTGCTGGAGACGAGATCGTCGAACGGTCCCGTCGCCCAGGTCACCACACCGAACGCTGCACCCAAGCCGAAGCTCGTGCCCGGGCCAACCAGTGCCACCCGGAGCTCCGTGAGAGGGTCCGGCGCGTCGCCGCCGAGGCGCGACACCCCGCCGAACAGCCACAGGGTGATGCCCTCGACGGGCATCCCCGAGCGTTGGGCCACCAAGGCGTGTGCGAGCTCATGGGCGAGAAGACATCCGAAGAACGCCACCCCACCGATCGTGGCCAAGGCCCAGTAGGTGGTGGCGGCATGACCGGGTGACTCCGTTGGCAGCACGCCCTCGGCGAGGGTCCACGTGATCAGCCAGAAGATGACGCCCACGCTCCAGTTGGCGCCGACCTCGATTCCCGCGACGCGTCCGATGCGGAAGCTCTGCTCCATGCGTCGATCGTGGGGCCGAGACGCCTCGACGCGCCAGGGGCCAACCGCCCGTCAGAGTGGACCTTTGGCCCTACCCCGCGGAACGGCGCCGTCACAGTCTGATCTGGAAGAGGGCTCGACAGAGGAGGGCGAGATGCATGCGAGCGTTGGTGAGCGCATCGTGATCCGCGGCCACCGGATCGGAGAACCCGATCGAGACTGCGAGGTGCTCGAGGTCCGCGGCAAGGACGGAGCGCCCCCCTATGTCGTGCGCTGGGACGACAGCGGGCGCGAGTGCCTGTTCTTCCCCGGGTCCGATGCCGTGGTGGAGCCATTTTCCGCACAGCGGCGCGAGGGGAAGGTGGCGTCATGAGGAGCATCGAAGGAGTACGCCGATCTGCGGTGGGGCTGCGAGTCGACCAGACGATCCACGACGCAGCGGTCCTCATGGAGCAGGCTGGCGTGGGATCCCTGGCCGTCTTCGATGACGGTCAGCTCGTCGGCATCGTGACGGACCGAGACCTCGTGCGCAGAGGGTTGGCGCGAGGGCTGGCCGCCGATGCTCGAGTCGACGGGGTGATGACGTCCCCCGTCCTCACGGTCGACGCCGATGCCGACCTCCACGACACGTTCGCGATGTTCCGTGAGCACGCCGTGCGTCGTCTCCCGGTCGTGCGAGGTGCGGAGATGGTCGGCATGCTCACCATCGACGACCTGCTGATGGACGTGGCCGCGGACCTGAGCGACCTGGCTCGGCCCATCACCGCGGAGGTGCTGTTCGCCCACCACGACAACCCGGTGCCATCGGTCCGCTGACCCGCTGGCCCGCCCCGCCCACCGGCCGCCGGCCGCCGGCCGCCGGACGAGCGCCAACACGATCCAAGGAGTCTGATCATGAGAGCACTGCAGCTCACCGCGTGGAAGCACGACCCGGAGTTCCGCGACGTCTCCGACCCCCAGCCAGGTCCGGGCCAGGTCGTGGTGCGCATCGGTGGCGCGGGAGCGTGTCATTCCGACCTGCACCTGATGCATGACTTCGAGGCAGGGATGCTCCCGTGGGGTCCGCCGTTCACGCTCGGCCACGAGAACGCCGGGTGGGTCGAGTCCCTCGGCGCTGGCGTTGACGGGGTGTCCGTGGGCGACCCGGTCGCGGTGTACGGCCCGTGGGGCTGCGGGCGTTGCCGGCGCTGCTTGTCCGGCCTCGAGAACTACTGCGAGCACCAAGCCGAGATCGGGCCGATGGGCGGCGGGCTCGGCCTTGACGGCGGGATGGCCCCCTACCTCTTGGTGCCCAAGGCTCGTTGGCTCGTGCCCCTCGGCGATCTCGACCCCGTGGAGGCGGCGCCGCTCACCGACGCCGGCCTCACCCCGTACCACGCCATCAAGCGCTCGGTGCCCCTGCTGGTGCCCGGCAGCACCGCGGTGGTGATCGGCGTCGGTGGCTTGGGTCACATGGGCGTGCAGATGCTGCGAGCCCTCACGTCAGCCCAGATCATCGCGGTCGACCAGCGCAAGGAGGCGATCGACTTGGCGCGCGAGATCGGCGCCGACCGCGGCGTGGTGGCGGGCGAGAGCGCGGCGGCCGAGGTCGCGGAGCTCACGAGCGGCCGAGGCGCCGAGGTCGTGCTCGACTTCGTGGGCGTCGACGCCAGCCTTGCGCTGGCGGCGGCGGTGACGCGCCAGCTCGGCCACCTCACCATCGTCGGCATCGGTGGGGGCACCCTGCCGATCAGCTTCTTCGGCATCCAGTACGAGGTGTCCGTGGCCACGACCTATTGGGGCACGTTGCCCGAGCTGCACGAAGTGATCGCCCTCGCCCAGGCTGGCAAGGTGCAGGCAACGGTGCACCGGTACCCGCTCGACCGAGCGCTCGAGGCGTACGCCGACCTGCGAGACGGCGGCATCGAGGGACGGGCGGTCATCGTTCCCTGAGCGACTCGTCCCTTGAGCGACTGGTCGACCAGGCGGCTCCCGGCATCGGTCCGCCGCTGTTGGCCGCGACATCGCGGACCTAGGTCCCTGGCGTGTCGAACCCATCGATGATGTGCTGAGGGTGACGAGTCGACAAGGGAGGTCGCATGGGCAATCGGAGCAAGTACTTGGCCGTGACCGCTGCTGCCGGCAGTGCGGTCATCGCAGCTCGACGCCGGGCCCGGTTGCACCGAGCGGCCGTTGGCATCCAGGACACCATCCTTCCGACGCACACGATTGACGGTCTGCCGTCCGATCGGACGGTCGACCTCGATGGCGCACACGCGTCCGGGCACCGACACATAGAGCCCGCGGACCGAGACGGGCCCGAGCCGGAACCGATCGCCGGTCGCCCGTGGACGAAGCACGCGCACGGGATGACGCACCCGTTCTCGGGCGAGTAGTGCGAGCTGGATTGAACAGCGCGGCGAACTGACCGAGCACGGATCTCGAAGCTGGAGAAGGTGGTGAACGCACCCAGCCCGGCCACGCCCATGACCGTGATCAGGGGTGGGGTGACCTCACCCGGGCGACCTCGCACGTCCGTCGGTCACCCGGGGATAGGCCACTGCTGGTGCCGCCCGCACAGGCGACGGGCTCGATCACAACATGTCCGCGCCGCCGCCGCTAGGGACCAAGGTCCCGTAACGCGACGCTGCCTCGCGCGAGCTCCAGGCTCGCCTGAACGCTGAGGGTTGGCCCTACCACGCAAGTCGGACGCACCCCCTGGTCGCCCTCGACCCGAACGTGCTGCACTTGCAGTGTCTCTCATCGACGCTGGCATCGAAACCGAGGGTCCGTGACGACACGAAACCCATCCCTTGCTCATCGCCTCGTCGCACGAGCGTTCGTCCTTGCATTGGACCCCGCCCTGAGCGTGGCTGAGCGGGGCGCGCACCTCGCCCTGCTCGCCGTCCGCTCCCCGGCGAGCCTCGAGCTCGCGATCCGAGGGATCGAAGTCGGCCCTCATCGGGCGTCCGAGCGCGGGGCGCAGGCCGTCGTGGCCCTCCGGGCCGCGATCGGCCTCGTTACGGCAGAACGGCGACCGCTGCAGGTCGCGCACCTCGGCAGGGTCAGCTGAGCGCCCACGCCGAGCCGGCTCCCGTCGAGCTCACGCGCCGCTCGGCGGAAGCAGTGCGCTCCGCGCACAGCACCCGGCGAAACGGTGATCGCGCGACACACGAGGTGCAGGACGCGGTCGTGCAACGGATCTTCGAGGCCGGGCTCGCCCTTCAGGGCGCGCTGGTCCTCACGAGAGATCCGGTCGCCATGGGACGGATCCATGTCGCGATCGACGAGCTCGACGAGACGCTCAAGGTGCTGCGCCGCCTCCCCCTCCGCGCCCGCACCCACAAGCGGCTCACCAGCTGATCGTCCGCCACCGTCGATCAGACGAGCGCCACGCCGAGGGCAGCCGCGCCGACTCCGGCCGCGCAGGACACCGCCACGTAGGTCGCGGCCTGCGCGAGGTGATGCTGCTCGGCCAGTGCGACGGCATCGCGGGCGAAGCTCGAGAACGTGGTGAAGGTACCGAGGCCGGCCAACCCGACGACGGTGACCGCGGGCGGAGCCACGTCCCAGAGCAAGCCCAGCAGGAACGACCCCAGGACGTTGACGAGCAGCGTGCCGAACGGGAAGCCTTCGTGTCGATTCCAGCGCCGACCCACCTCCGCGCGGGCCAGTGCGCCGATCGACGCGGCGACGGCGAACCCGACGACGGTGATCACGGCTCCTCCTCCAAGGGCAGGGCGATGGCCCGCACCCGGCGCAGCGCCGCTGCACCGCCGAGGACACCAGCGACGGAGAGAGCGACCGACAACACCCCATAGGTGGCGGCGAGGGTGGCGTTGCCGTCACGCACCAGGTTCACGACCTCGAGCGTGAACGTCGAGAACGTGGTGAGCCCGCCACAGAACCCGATCGCACCCGCGCTGTGGAGGACCAGGCGCGCGGAGGGGTGGCCCCACTCCTCCGCGAGGAGCGCGCCCAGCAGGACCGAGCCGAGCACGTTGATCGCGAGCACGGTCCACGGCATGTCGCCGGACGGAACGACGGTGACCGTCGCCGCCCATCGAACGGTCGCACCCGCGACGCCGCCCAGCGCGATCGCGACCGCTCGGCGACGATCCCAACGTTCGCCCATCAGGAGCACAGCCTGCCCGCTCGTGTCTGGTTTGGGCCATCTGGGCGCAGGCCTGGGCCATAGGGTGGGCCCATGACGCTGTGGAGCGATGAGGCGACGATCGAGGTGGCCGCGCCGCCGGAGCACGTGTACGCGCTGGTCAGCGACGTCACCCGCATGGGCGAGTGGAGCCCCGCTTGCTATCGCTGCGAGTGGCTGAGCGCCTCCGACGGCCCTCAGGTCGGCGGCCGGTTCCGGGGGCACAACAAGCTCAACGGGGCGCGCTGGTCCCGCGAGTGCATCGTCACCACCGCGACCCCAGGACGCGAGTTCGCGTTCACCACGATGTTCCGCGGCGAAGAGTCGACCCGCTGGCGCTACGCCTTCGAGCCGACCGCCACCGGCACTCGAGTCACCGAGCGCTACGAGGTGGCCGGCGTCCCCACCTGGATCAAGCTCCTCCGACTCATCCCCGGGATGCCGGCGAAGTCGCTGCGCGACGGACAGCGCAGCATGCAGCTCACCCTGCAGCGCGTGAAGGCCGCCGCCGAGGCCTGACCGCTCGACGAGGGCTACGCCCGCGTCGACCCGGCGAGCTCATCGACGAGCCCCCACGCGCGGGCCGTCCCCGCGCTCACGGGCACGCCACTCAGGCCGAGGAGGGCGGTGCGGTGACGGCCGATCCGGCGCGGCAGGCTGACCGTGCCCCCCGCTCCCGGCACGAGCCCGAGGCCCACCTCGGGCAGCGAGATCACCGTGGACGGGTCGGCAACGACGCGGCCCGCGAACGCAGGCAGCTCGATGCCCGAACCGGCGCAGGCACCGTGCAGATGAGCCGTCACCCGGTCGGCCACCGCGGCGATCGAGCGGCCGATGCTCCGCTCGAGCCGGATGAGATGTGCCGCCGCCGGATCCGTGAAGGTGCCGAACTCATCGAGGTCGCCGCCAGCGCAGAACGCCGCACCGGCGCCCTGCAGGTGCACATCGGTGACGCTCGGGTCGGTCGCCGCGATCTCGAGCGCGTCGAGGAGGCGGTCCCGCATGGCGATGTTCAGCGCGTTGCGAACTGCGGGCCGGTTGAGCGTGATCGTGAGCTCCGACCCATGGCGTTCGAGCAGCACAGGGTCGGGCTCTGCGAGGCGCTCCCGACGACGGTGGCCTGCCAGCCAGGTCGCGAACTCCGGCCCCGCCTGAAGCGCCGAGTAGGTGGCCGACTCGACGAGCAGACCCTCCTCGATCGAGCGCTCCTCGGCGCCGCGGAGCAGCCGCGCCAGCGCGGTTCCCGCCATGGGGTTGGCGGCGACCGTGGCCTCGATGGCAGACAGCACGACGTCATCCCGGCCCAGCACGATGTCGCACGCGCGCGCGCCGAGGTGCCGGTGAGGGTGGGCGGCCGCCGTCAGCCCCACCACCACCACGGGGAGGCCGCCGTGCACGTCGGGAACGGGTGACCCATCGTGCTCGTCCAGATCCACGACCACCACGGGTGGGTCGCCCGGGGCCAACACCGGACCCGATGACGGGCGACCCTCGATCCAGGCGAGGAGCTCGTCGAAGGGGAGGTGGGTGGCAGGCATCGTGGGGAGCGGACACGACCAGTCCGGCACACCATTGTCGCGCTCGGATCGTGCGCTACTGCCCTTCTTCCGCCTTAGGCACGGTGAAGTAGAAGCACGAGCCCTGGCCGCGTGTGCTCTCTTGGACCCAAATGCGCCCGCCCTGCGCCTCGACGAGCTGCTTGCTGATGTAGAGACCCAGACCGGTCCCCGGTATCGGGGCACCAACGCCGTGCCCGTTGACGCGCGAGAACCTTCGGAACAGCCTTGGGAGGTCGGCCTCATCGATGCCTGGTCCGTGGTCTTGCACAGCCACCCGCAGGTGAGCCCCGTCTGCAGCCATCGCCACCTCGACCGGTGCGTCGTCGCCCGAGAACTTGACGGCGTTGGACAGCAGGTTGGTGACCACGCGCACGTAGGTGTCCGGGTCGCCGAAGGCCTGCGGCAGCTGCCCCGGAGCGTCGAGTCGGTACGACCGGCTCGGTTGCGCAAGCGCCGCCTCATCCACCAGGTCTCGGACCAGTGCGACGAGATCGAAGGCCGTGGGCTCGTAGGCGATGCCGCCCGCCTCGAGCCGCGCCACATCGAGCACCGCGTCGACCATGGTCGACAGCCGCTTGGTGTTGGCAACGATCCGAGCAAGCGACGTCACTCGTAGCTCGTCGGAGAGGTCGGTCTCGGTGGCGAGCAGCCCGGCCAGACCCGAGATCACCGTCATCGGTGAGCGCAGGTCGTGCACGACGGTCGCGATGAAGTCGTCCTTGAGCGAGCTCAGCTCTCGAAGCCGGGCGACCGCCTCCCGTTCGCCGTCGAGGAGCATCAGCATGTGGAACGCGCGGGCGGTCGCGCGGACGGCGTCCTCCAACACCTTCTGGCCGTCACCCCCGAAGGCGCGTGGTCGCCCGGCGGAGAAGAACACCACAGCCCGCACCTCACCCGCAGCGACCACCGGCACGGACAGGTAGGAGCGCACACCGGCCTCTGCGAGCGCCTGGTGCACCGGTTCAGCCGAGGGGCGGGTCGTGTCGACGGCCACGATCGACGCCCCCGACTGGAACCGCTCCCACGCTCGGCGTCCCTCGTCTGTGACGGGGCGACCCTCGAGCGCCCTCCAGTCCACCGACCCCTCGGCCACAGCCACGCGGAGCTGCTCGTCGAGCGAGCGATGCGCGAAGCAGGCCGCGTCAAACGCGGCGCGCGGGCGGACGATGTCCACGAAGGACCTGAACGCGGCAGGGAGGTCGGGCGCGTTCGCGACGGCGTCAACGGCAGCGTCGACGAGGGCGGCCCGAGCCGCCTGCCGAAGGTCGTCGCCCTTGCCCTCGCCACGGGGCTGCTCTCCACCGTCCGTACCGCCGCTCTCGTACCCGATGAGGCTGACGTCGCTGAGCGCGACCGCGGCTCGGTGGAGCGCACGGCTGGCTTCGATGAGGCGAGCCGTACGGTCACCGTCGAACCCATCGGTGCGCCAGAGGAGAGAGGTCCTGACGGCCGCGGCCTGCACCAGCGCGGCGATCTCGCGCAGATCGTCGGCGTGGGACTCGGTCTGTGCCGGTGGGTCCGCGTCGGTCACGAGACCCACCAAGTGCGGCAGCACCCGACCGGCCGTCCCTGCACCGAAGTCCCCTTCCCGCCGAATGGGCATCGCTGGACCGGCTCAAATCGGACCATTCGCTCGCCCGTCAGGCAACGGGAGCCGCCCGATTCGCGGGTGGGGCCTCCCCCCCCTGATGCGGGGGGTGCTCCCGAACGCTCCGTGCCGGAGTCAGGCCACTACCGGCTCACGGCTCGCAGCGTCGTAGGGTGCGGGTGACGACCTTTGACGTGTCCGGCGGTTGCCGGGGCCCTGTGCCCCACGTCGCAACCGGCCATCTCCGAGATCTGCCGCCCTACAAGGAGCCCGGAGATGTCCAATCTCGAAGGTCCGATCAAGGTCGTGCTCGCCACCGACAACTTCCTCGTCGGCGACGGCCTGGCCGCGCTGCTCGCTGGACGCCCTGAGGTGGAGGTGGTCGGGCGAGCGAATGACCACGACGAACTCGTCGGGCTGGTCGAGGCGCTCGAACCCGAAGCCGTGCTCGTCACCATCCGCACCCCTGCCGTCACGACCATGGCGATCATCAAGACGGCTCGCCGGCTGCGCGCCGAGCACCCAGATCTCGGGATCGTCGTCATCTCCGACCGCGGCAACGGCTTCGCCCTCGAGCTGCTCCGCGGCGGTGCGTCACGGGTCGCGTACCTGCTCGACGAGCACCTCGCCGGCCTCGACAGCGTGATCGGTGCGCTGCGTGAGGTGCGGGATGGCCAGACCGTGCTCGACCCGAGCGTCGTCGACTCGCTCGTGGAGCGCCGCGATGGCATCGTGATCGACGACCTCACCGTGCGCGAGCTCGACGTGCTGGAGCAGATCGCCCACGGCCTCTCCAACGCGGCCATCGCCGCCGCCCTGTACGTGTCCATCAAGTCGGTGGAGAAGAACGTCACCACGATCTTCCGCAAGCTCGGGCTCACCGACCCCAGCCTCGTGGACCGTCGGGTCACCGCCGGGCTCATCTACACCCGAGCCCAGACGAGCGCGTTCTCGCGCCACCTGCCGACCCCGGTGGACGAGATCTGAGCCGAGAAGCGGCGCCGTCGCCCGCTCGCGGTGGCGATGGGGGGCAGCGGAGGGCCATTGTCGGGGGATGACCCAGCCCCTCGGCGAACCCTGCGCTACCGGGGCTGACGAGGTCGACCGCCCGGTCTCGGCGTGGGCCGCCAGCGGCGCGATGGCGCTGACCGGGTCCCCCGATCGCCGCCCCGTCGGACCACCGGCGGGCTTGGTGCCGAGGCTCGGGCACGTCGCCGGTCGACTGCGATCCGACGCGGCCCGGCTCGGCGGGGGCTTGGAGGTCGATCCGGTTGCCCTCCTCGGCGAGCGTGCGGCCATCAGTGGGCTCCGACGACGAGGTGACGTGAGCTGCGGTGGCTCGACGCGCCTGTTGCCGACGAGCGACGGCGGTTGGCTGGCCGTCACGCTGGCTCGTTCGGAGGACGTCGAGCTGGTCCCCGCCTGGCTCGAGGCGGAGCCGCTCGCTGACCCGTGGCCAGCTGTCGCGACTGCAGTGCGCACTCGCCCTGCTGGCGATCTGGTCGCGCGCGCCGCCCTGCTCGGGCTTCCCGTCGGTCTGCTCCCTCCTGGGTTCGACCCCTCCGAGCGGGCGAGCGACCGTGCGCTGGCGATCGCGGGCGTCGAGATCCGGGGTGCGCCCGTCCCGCCCCGTCCGCTCTCGCAGACGACCGTCGTCGACCTCAGCTCGCTGTGGGCCGGGCCCTTGTGCGGCTCGCTCCTGGCATCGGCCGGGGCACGCGTGATCAAGGTGGAGTCGACCACCCGGCCCGACGGTGCGCGCCTCGGTCCCCCGGCGTTCTTCGATCTGCTCAACGCCGGCAAGCGCAGCGTCGCGCTCGACCTGCAGTCGCGCGAGGACGTCGCCGTGCTGCGACGGCTGCTGCTCGCCGCTGACGTGGTGATCGAAGCATCTCGGCCGCGGGCCCTCGAGCAGCTCGGGATCGACGCAGTCGAGGTCCTCACCTCGGGGCGACCCCGGGCGTGGGCCTCGATCACCGGACACGGCCGCACCGTTCCCGAGCGCGACCGCGTGGCCTTCGGCGACGATGCGGCCGTGGCCGGAGGCCTCGTGTGCTGGACGGACGACCGGCCTGTCTTCTGTGCGGATGCGATCGCCGACCCCATCACGGGGATGGTGGCGACGGCCTCCATTCTGGAGGCCCTGGCCAAGGGAGGCCGCTGGCTGCTCGACATCCCCCTGGCCAAGGTGGCGGCATCGATGGCCGGCCCCACGCTCGCGGTGCCCGACGACGTGGTCGCCACCCCGCCGCAGGCCCGGGTGGCCGGTGGTCGGGGTCCCACCCTCGGCGAGCACACGAGCGCCGTGCTCGCCGAGCTGGCGCCATGAGCCTCCTGCTCCGCGCCGTCGAGGTGAACGGCCGCGTCGTCGACGTGCGCGTGATCGACGAGCGCATCGCCGAGATCGGTCCCGCGCTCCTCCGTCGCGAGGACGCGGTGATCGACGGACATGGCGGCGCCCTGATCCCGGGTCTCCATGATCACCACGTTCACCTCTACGCCACAGGCGCGAGTGCGGCGTCTGTCACCGTTGGTCCACCCGACGTTCGAGATGCCGATGCGTTGGCCCGAGCGCTCACGGCCGCGGGTCGCGCGCTCGCCCCGGGTCGTTGGCTGCGCGCCGTCGGGTACCACGAGTCGGTCGCCGGCGACCTCGACCGAGACGTGCTCGACCGACTGGTGCCCGACCGACCGATGCGGATCCAGCACCGCAGCGGTGTCCGGTGGACGCTGAACGGCGTCGCCGTCGACGCGCTCGACCTCGAGGCGCGCTCCCATGCCGGCATCGAGCGCGATGCCTCCGGTCGCCCCACCGGTCGCCTGCACCGGGCAGATCGCTGGCTGCGCGACCTGCTCCCGCCCGACGCGGCACCCGACCTGGCCGCGCTCGGGGCGCAGCTCGCGGCCTGCGGCGTCACGGGCGTCACCGACACGACCCCGTTCGCGCAGATCGACGACGTCCACCTGCTGGCGAACGCGGTCGAGCGGGGAGCGCTCCCGCAGCGCGTGCTGGTCACCGGAGGACCAGAGCTCGCGGAGGCGCCGCCGCTCCCGGGTCTCGACCACGGCCCGGTGAAGCTCGTGATCGACGACGCGTCCTATCCCGCCCTCGACGTCCTCACCGCGCAGATCGCCCGCGCCCACGCGGCCGAGCGCGCCGTGGCGATCCACTGCGTGACGCGCCCCTCACTCGTGCTCGCGCTCGCGGCGTGGGATCTCACCGCGAGCCGCCGCGGCGATCGCGTGGAGCACGGTGCCGTCGTGCCGCCCGAGCTCGTCGACGGGCTGCGTCGTCACCGTCTCACCGTCGTCACGCAGCCCGGGTTCATCGGCGAGCGCGGCGACGAGTACCTCCTCGACGTGGACGACGACGACCTCCCCCACCTCTATCCCTGTCGAAGCCTGCTCGACGCCGGCGTACCGGTTGCCGGTAGCACCGATGCGCCGTACAGCTCCGTCGATCCCTGGCGGGCGATGCGAGCCGCTGTCTCCCGTCGAGCGCCGAGCGGCACCGTCATCGGCGGAGACGAGGCGGTCGATGCGGCGACCGCGCTGCGCCTCTTCCTCGGTGGCGCCCACGACCCGGGAGGTCCGCCTCGCACCGTGGCGGTGGGCGAGCCGGCCGACCTCTGCCTGCTCGACCGCCCGCTGGCCGACGCGCTCCAACGGCTCAGCGCAGACGACGTGGCGGCCACCGTCTGCGCGGGACAGCTCGTCTACGACGCATCCCGCCCCTGAGGTTCGGGGCACCAAGGCGCCCCCAGCGCGCCACCTCGCCCCCAACCTCGGTCCACCTGGAGGCTCGGGGCACGAAGGCACCCAGCGCGCCACCATGCCCCCAACCTCACCGGAGGGGGCCGACCGCCGTTTACCTCAGTCGTCGAGGATGACGGCCCGCTCGGGGCAGCTCGCCGCGGCGCGCTTGGCATCGGCCTCGCGGTCGGCGGGCACGGTCTCGTCGATGACCACGCCGAAGCCCTCGTCATCGGCCTCGAACAGGGCGGGCGCCAACGCATAGCAACGGCCGTGCCCGGTGCAGAGGTCGCCGTCGATGCGGATCTTCATGCCCGGCAGAGTAGCGGTCGAGTTCGCATAGTCTGACACTGGCGTCATGTTTCGGGCGCTGCCGGTTCACCTCGAGGAGACCTGATGGCCGACTACAAGTTCTTGCAGTACGAGACACACGACGACGGTGCGATCGTGCGCATCCTCCTCGACCGGCCCGAGGCCCGGAACGCGCAGAACCGCGGGCTGCTCGTGGAGCTCGACGAGGCCTTCCTGCGCGCCGAGGCCGACGACACGTGCCGCGTCGTGATCCTCGGCGGCACCGGCCCGCTGTTCTCGTCGGGCCACGACATGGGCTCCGCAGTCGCGCGCGAGGAGTACACCACCCACCCCACCAGCTTCATCAACGGCGCCACCCGGCTCGGCGCCGAGAAGCGGATGCTCCAGGAGTGGCACTACTACTTCGAGAACACCCGCCGTTGGCGCAACCTGCGCAAGATCACGATCGCCCAGGTGCAGGGCACGGTGTTCGCTGCCGGCCTCATGCTCATGTGGAGCTGCGACCTCATCGTCGGCGCTGACGACGTGGTGTTCGCCGACGTCGTCGGCACCCGGCTCGGCATGTGCGGCCTCGAGTACTTCGCCCATCCGTGGGAGTTCGGCGCCCGCAAGACCAAGGAGCTCATGCTCACCGGTGACAGCCTCGACGTGCACGAGGCCCATCAGCTCGGCATGGTCTCCAAGGTGTTCCCGCGAGCCGAGCTCGAGGACAAGACGCTCGACTTCGCCCGCCGCATCGCCAAGCTCCCGACGATGACAGCGCTGATGATCAAGGAGTCGGTGAACGAGACGCAGGACAACCAGGGCTTCTACAACAGCCTCAACGCCTGCTTCACCCTCCACCAGCTCAACCACAGCCACTGGGCCGAGATCCACGACGACGGCTGGCCCGCGGCCAAGCCCGAAGACGGCATCCCGCTGTGGAAGGAAGCCCCCGCGATCGTGCCCGCAGAGAAGACCACCGTCCGAGCCGCCGACCCCGTGAGCTAGCTGCCGGTGCGCTCGCGGTGCGTGCACCCGGGCCAGCAGCACGGGCGGCGCTGGCCCTCCTCGAGCTCCTCTCGAGTGCGACGGATCCGACGCTCGCGTGTCGTTTGCTGCTTGGCATCCTCGACCCAGCAGATGAACTCGTTGCGGGCGAGCGGTGTGATGTCGTGCCACGCATCGAGTGCGACGGAGCTGGCGATCAAGCCCTCGCGCAAGTCTCCGGGAAGCTTGTGCACCACGCCACCGGGCAATCGCGGACCGCTCACGAGGCCAACGTAACCGCGCCGTCGCGCTCAGCCAGCGAGCCCGAAGAAGACCATGACCGCGCGGCCGAGCCGCACCATGTCGTCGTCGCTCAGTCGCCCGATGCGCTCGCCGACCTTCGAGCGCGGGATCGTCGTGATCTTGTCCACCATGAGGCTGCAGTCGACGCTCAGGCCGGTGCTCTCGCTGGCCTCCACCCGCAGTCGAATCAGCGGCGCCTCGGTGGAGTCGGTCGTGAAGGCGCACACGGTCAATGAGTCCGTCGCATCAAAGCGGTCATCCTGGATGATCACCACTGGCCGCGGCTTCCCGACGTATCCGCTCCCGGCCGCCGCGGTCCAGATCTCCCCGCGCCTCACTCGTCGTCGAGGCTGACGCTGTCGACGAACGCCTGGTCGTCAGCCGCCTGCGCGCTGGACGCCACCGCAGCGGATTGCCGATGCGCTTCACCGGCGAACTCAGGTGATCGCACGTCGGGCACCCAGATCTGGACCGGGCGCAGGCCCTGAGCCCGCAGCCGCGCGCGGTGGCTGCGCACCCGACCAGCGACACCGGGGTTCTTGCGCGACGCAGCCATGGAGCCATGTTACATGTAACGTCCGCCCGATCACGATAGGCTTCCCCGACGGGAGCCCGAAGGCCGTGGGCCTCCTAACGGGTGGTCTCCGTGGGGCGGGCGGCCAGACCGGCGCGAGTGGGGATGCGTGCCCGCCAGCCGTCGTACACAGTCGGGGATGGTTCGAACAGCTCGACGAGCCCGAGCCCGATCGATCCCAGCCAGTCCACGTACGCGCCGAGCGGCCGGTGGTAGTGCCAGTGGCCGCCGAACCCCTCGATCCACCACGCCTCTTCGTCGAGGTAGTTGCGGACCTGTCGGTATCCGCCCTGCTCGTCGTCGATCGTCTTCTGCAGGAAGAACGACGGGTGCAGGATCGTGGCGACGAGGACGCCGCCCGGCGCCACGACTGGACGTATGACGGAGAGGTCGGGCACATCCATGAGGACCATGAGGGCGACGACGACGTCGAACTCGCCGTCGATCCCGTCTCTGAGATCCACCTGGCGGAACGCCGTGTTGGGGTAGGCACTGCGCGCGATCTCGAGAAGGCGGGTGCTCCCGTCGACGCCGACAACGTCCGCTCCACGTTGGCGTAGCTGATCCGTAAACCAGCCGTGACCGCACCCGAGGTCGAGAACGCGCCGTCCGCTGACGTCGCCGAGATGCCGATCTACGAAGCCATCGAACCAATCGGTGTTGGGCTGCGCGGCGTAGGCGTCAGCAACTTCGTCCCACGCCGCCAGGTCATCGGTACGCTCACCAGCCATCGGGGTGAGCCTTCCACGAACGCGCGGTCGGCCGTTGCGCTCGCGGTGCTTGCGCAAGGTGCCCTCAGTCCCGCCATCGCTCTCATCGGCAGAGACGACGCTGGGGATCGATCCTGAGCCCACATGGCCGGTGTGGTGGGCGGGAAAATGTTGGATTCGGGTTGCGGGGGAACGTCAGTTCGTGTAGGTTGTGGAGGTTCCCCTTCGGGACCTGGTTGCTGGTCCCCATTCCTGTGCGAGATCGCGTGCCCGGCCAACGTGCCGGTTGCCGAGCCCCGAAGGAGGACCTGTCATGGCCGACGCCGTTGCGTTGCTCGATGCCGCGTCCGCCTCGGTCGCGTTGGTCGACCCCGACGGGCTCAGCTCCGCGGAGCTGACCGAGGCGATCCTTCTGGCGCAGCGTGTGCGGGCTCAGCTCGAGGCGGCCGAGGCGCGGTTGCTGGGCCGGTGGGACGCGGACCGGGTGTGGCAGGACTCCGGCGCGAAGTCCGGGGCCGCGTGGTTGGCGCGGGAGCAGCGCCTACCGATCCAGACGACCCGGCAACGGATCCGTCACGCCCGCGCCCTGCGCACGTTGCCCGAGGTCGAGACAGCGTGGGCCTCCGGGGAGATCGACCGCACCCACCTGATCACCCTGCTGGGCGTGCGTACCCCGCGCACCCGCCATCAGTTCGACACCGATCACATTGAGCTCTTGGACTCGGCTCGCACCAAGGGGTTCGTGGACTTCAAACGGCACTGCGATCTCTGGGAGATGCTCGTCGACCCTGACGGTGCCGAACAAGGCGCCGACGACGACCGCGCCGCCCGCGAAGTCCACCTCTCCCAGAGCTTCGGTGGCATGTGGTTCGGGCGCATGACCCTGGACCCTGTCTCCGGCGACATCGTGCATGGCACGTTGTCGATGATCGAACGGGAGCTGTTCGAGGCCGACTGGACCGAAGCCAAAGAACGTCTCGGGTTCGAGCCCATGACCATGCAGTTGTGCCGCACCCCCGCCCAACGCCGCGCCGATGCGCTCGTCGAGATGGCCACGCGGGCCCGCACCGCCCCCGCCGACGGCAAGCGCCCACGACCGTTGTTCACGGTGCTCGTCGACTACGAGACCTTCGCCGGACCCCTCCTCGAGCTGTTCAACCGCACCACCATCACCCCCGGCACCGCCGCCCGCCACCTCGACCACGCCGACATCGAACGGATCGTGTTCGACGGGCCCTCCCGCGTCATCGACGTCGGCGCCACCCGCCGCTTCTTCCGCGGGGCCCTCCGCCGAGCCATCGAAGTCCGCGACCGCACCTGCTTCCACCCCTACTGCGACGAAGTCCCCGAACGCCTCGAGATCGACCACATCCACGACGCATCCAAAGGCGGCGAGACCACCCAGGACAACGCCCAAGGCGGCTGCGGCTTCCACAACCGCTGGAAGTACAACCACCCCGACCCACCTGATCGGTGAGCCGCGGCAGCTCGCCCATCGAGCGTCGCCCTGTCGACTGGTCCGGATGAGACAAGCCATCAGTCCGTGCTCACCGAGCGGGGCGTGATCTGACCTGCCCGCTGGCAGGCGCTCAGCACCGAGCGGCGAAGTACCCCACCGTGACACGTTTCGGACGAATCGCCCTGGCGCTCCTTCTCGCCGCGTCCCTCGCGGTGGTCAGCCCCGCCGCGCAGGCACTCACGCCGGAGGCGTGCCAGCCCACCCAGCCCAACGTGCTGGAGTGCCTCGTGCCCACCGACGGGCACGCGGGCGAGTTCTCCCAGCTCGATACGCGGGTGAACGTGATCGTCCCGCCGGGTGGGGCCGAGGGGAAGCCGGTCGTCTACCTGCTGCACGGCGTTGGTGACACGTACAAGACCTGGGTGGCGAACACCGACATCGAGACGTTCGTCACCGAGGCCAACCTCGACGCGGTGATCGTGATGCCCGACGGTGGGAAGAACGGCACGTCGGGCTGGTACAGCGACTGGAAGGACGGCTCGCGCGACGACGAGACCTTCCACCACGACGTGCTCATCCCCTGGGTGGAGTCCACCTTCGGCACGGCCACGGGACGCGGGAGCCGCGCGGTGATGGGGTTGTCGATGGGCGGCTTCGGTGCGCTGTCCTACGCCGCCCGCCACCCCGACACGTTCGCCGCCGCCGCCTCGTTCTCGGGTCTGCTCGACACGCAGATGACCGGACCGGCCCAGGGGCATGCCTTCGCCGGGCTGCGCCCCTACTTCGGCACCCCGGATGCGCGCGTGTGGGGCGATCCTCTGGTCGACCGTGACGTGTGGTCGGCCCACAACCCCACGGCCCTGGCCCGGGACGGGAAGTACCAGCACCTCGACGGCAACCTCTGGCTCACCACCGGCACCGGCACCCCCGGCGGGCCGGCGGGCGACGACCCCGGCAATCCCGGCGGGTACGGCGTCGAGCAGTTCATCTGGCAGACGAACCAGTCGTTCAAGGCCGCGCTCACCACATCGGGCACGAGCTTCCACGACCTCAGCTACCTGGGCGGGTTCCACGGCTGGCCCTACTGGGAGCGCTCCCTGCACCTGGTGCTCCCCGAGGTCGTCGCCGCCATCGACTGATCCCAGAGGGAAATGACGCCTGCGTTAGATCTCGGCTAGAACTGGAGCCGCAGCGCGATCGAGGGGGCACCAGTGAGTGACATGGACATGATGGGCGGCGAGCAGGACCCAGAGGCCCTCGCCCACCCGCAACCCCTCTTCAAGCTTCTCCGCGATGCGGCGCCGGTGATCGACCTCGGCCCCGAGATGATGGGCGGGCTGATGATCGTCGGCGGCGACGAGGACGTGCACCACGTGCTCCAGCACCCGGAGATCTTCAGCTCGGGAGTCGACGCGGTAGAGATCGGCCAGGTGCGCCCGCTCATCCCGCTGCAGATCGACCCGCCCGAGCACAAGAAGTTCCGCAAGCTCCTCGACCCGATCTTCGCTCCCAAGCAGGTCGCTCTCCTCGAAGACGCCACCCGCAAGCTCGTGAAGGACCTCGTCGACGCGGTGAAGGACGAGGGCGGCTGCAACTTCCACACCGCCGTCGCCGAGCCGCTGCCCAGCACCGTGTTCCTCCAGCTGCTCGGCCTGCCCATCTCCCGCACCGACGAGTTCGTGAAGCTGAAGGACGGCATCATCCGTCCCCCGGCCAAGTCGCCCGAGCATCGCATCGAGCTCGTCAACGAGACCGGCCAGAAGATCTACGCCGTGCTCCAAGAGGTGATCGACGAGCGCATGGTGGAGCGCAAGGACGACTTCATCTCGATGTTCCTCGACGCCGAGGTCGATGGCCATCGCCTCACCAACGACGACGTGCTCGACATCGGCTACCTGTTCTTCCTCGCCGGCCTCGACACGGTCACGGCCTCGCTCGACTGCATGCTCTCGTACCTGGCCCAGAACCCCGACAAGCGCGAGCAGCTCGTGAAGGACCCGTCGCTCATCCAGCACGCCGTCGAGGAGATGCTGCGGTGGGAGTCGCCGGTGCAGGGGGTCATCCGGATCACCACGCAGGACACCGAGATCAAGGGCTGCCCGATCCCGGCCAACATGAAGGTGTCGGTGATGCTGGGCTCGGCCAACACGGACGAGCGCGTCTGGGACGACCCCGACACCATCGACTTCGAGCGCGAAGGCAACAAGCACCTCGCCTTCGGGGGCGGTGCCCATCGCTGCCTCGGCTCGCACCTCGCCCGCATGGAGCTGCGCGTGGCCCTCGAGGAGTGGCACAAGGCCATCCCCGAGTACTCGCTCAAGGACGGCATCCAGCTGCAGTACTCGCAGGGACTGCGAGCCGTCGAGAACCTCGAGCTGGTCTGGTGACCACTTCGCACTCGCACGCTGAGCCGGATCGGCTCCGACACGGAGGGCACTGCGCATGACCGGAGAGCTCCGGATGCTCATCGACGGCAAGCTCGTCGAGGGAGAGCGTCGTCTCACGTTCGACAACATCAACCCCGCCACCGAGCAGGTGCTGGGCCAGGTCGCCGACGCGAGCGCAGCCGACATGGCCGCGGCGATCAGCGCGGCCCGCCGTGCGTTCGACACCACCACCTGGTCCACCGATCACGCCTTCCGTCAGCAGTGCCTCTACCAGCTGCAGGCCGCGATCGAGTCGGAGCAGGAGGAGCTGCGGGCCGAGCTCGTGGCCGAGGTCGGCTGCCCGGTGCTCATCACCTACGGGCCGCAGCTCGACGCCCCGCTGCGTGAGGCGCTCACCTGGCCGGCCGAGATGATCGACCAGTTCGCCTGGACGCGCGATCTCGGGCCGAAGGATCCCTTCGGCATGGGCAACACCGCACGCGAGGTGTGGAAGGAAGCGATCGGCGTGATCGGCGTGATCGTGCCGTGGAACTTCCCGATCGAGATCATCCTCAACAAGCTCGGCCCGGTGCTGGCCATGGGCAACACCTGCGTGCTCAAGCCCGCGCCCGACACGCCGTGGAACGCCACTCGACTCGGCCGGCTCATCGCCGAGAAGACCGACATCCCGCCGGGCGTCGTGAACATCGTCCCGTCGTCCGATCATCTCGTCGGCGAGGTGCTCACCACATCCCCTGACGTCGACATGATCGCGTTCACCGGCTCCACGGCCACCGGCCGTCGGATCATGGCTGCCGCGGCCGCCACGCTGAAGCCCGTGTTCCTCGAGCTCGGCGGCAAGTCGATCAACCTCGTGCTCGACGACGCCAACTTCGAGGCCGTGATCCCGTCGTCGTCGAGCGTCTGCTTCCACGGCGGCCAGGGCTGCGCCATGCCGACGCGCCTCATGGTGCCGAACAGCCGCTACGACGAAGCCGTCGAGCTGGCTGCCGCCGGGTTCGCCGGCGTGAGCTACGGCGACCCCACCGATGCGTCGAACCTCATGGGCCCCCTCGTGTCGAAGCGCCAGCAGGAACGGGTGCTCGGCTACATCGAGGAGGGCAAGAAGCAGGGTGCTCGCCTCGTCACAGGCGGCGGCGTCCCCGCCCACCTCCCCACCGGCTACTACGTCGAGCCCACGCTCTTCGCCGATGTCGACAACTCGATGACCATCGCCCAGGAGGAGATCTTCGGGCCGGTGCTCGTCATCATCGGCTTCGACGACAACGACGACGCCGTGCGCATCGCCAACGACAGCCCCTATGGCCTGTCCGGCATGATCACCTCCGGCGACCTCGACCGGGCCAAGGCCATCGCCCGTCGCATCCGCACCGGCACCCTCGGGCTCAACGGGGGCATCTGGTACGGCGCCGACGCGCCCTTCGGCGGCTACAAGCAATCGGGCATCGGCCGCCAGTGCGGCATCGAGGGCCTCGAGATCTTCACCGAGACCAAGACGGTCGGCTGGCCCGCGGGCGGCTGACCACCACCAAGGGAGACGCAGTGCCTGGACCGCTTGACGGCATCCGCATCATCGAGGTCGCCAGCTGGATGTTCATCCCGTCCGGCGGCTCCGTGCTCGTCGACTGGGGCGCCGAGGTCATCAAGGTCGAGCCCATGACGGGCGACCCGCAGCGCGGCCTCATCACCTCGGGTCTGCTGCCCGGCGGCGCCGGCGGCGTGAACTTCATGGTGGAGCAGCCGCACCGCGGCAAGCGCTCGATCGGCCTCGACCTCTCGCACCCAGACGGGCGCGAGGCGCTGCTGAAGCTGGTGGAGACGGCCGACGTCTTCCTCACCAACTACCTGCCCCCGATCCGCCGCAAGCTGCAGATCGACACCGAGCACATCCGAGCTCGCAACCCAAACATCATCATCGCCCGCGGCTCCGGCGCCGGCCCGAAGGGGCCCGATGCGGAGAAGGGTGGCTACGACGGCGCCTCGTTCTGGGCTCGGGGCGGCATGGGCATGACGATGCCAGCGCGTTCCGACGGTTGGCCGCTCGGGCAGCCCACGGCTGCCTTCGGCGACGTGATGGGCGGCCTCGCCACCGCGGGCGCCATCGCGGCGGCACTCGTGAAGCGCGAGCGCACCGGTGAGGCCAGCATCGTCGATGTGTCGCTCCTCGCCACCGCCATGTGGCAGCTCTCCCCGATGGTGATCGCGTCGAAGCTGTTCGGCTTCTCCAAGATCCCCCAGGGCGACCGCACGCAGAACCCCAACCCCGGCGTGGGCACCTATCGCACGGGCGACGGCCGCTTCATCGCGCTGATCCTCCTGCAGAGCGACAAGCACTGGGACGACTTCGTGAAGCGTCTGGGCGTTCCCGACATGGCCACCGACGAGCGCTTCTGCGACTCGGCCGCTCGCAGCCAGAACGGCCCCGAGTGCATCGCTCGCCTCGACGAGGCGTTCGGGTCGCAGCCACTGTCGTACTGGCAGGAGGCGCTGGCCGACTTCGAGGGCGTGTGGAGCCCGTTCCAGACGCTCGACGAGCTCTACGACGACCCGCAGGTGATCGTCAACGGCTACCTGCCGTCGATGACCGCCGGCAACGGCGACGAGATCCAGCTCGTGGCGAGCCCCGCCCAGTTCGACGAGGTCGCCGTCGAGGTCACCCGCGCCCCCGAGCACGGCGAGCACACCGAGGAGCTCCTCCTCGACCTCGGCTACGACTGGGAGCAGCTGGCTGCGCTGAAGGAGTCAGGCGCCATCCTGTGAACATCGACGAGCGGCTCGCGGAGCTCGGGCTCGTGCTCCACGGGCCGCACCCACCCCACGATCCGCTCGACGCGGTGGTGGTGCACGACGGCGTGGCCCGCACCTCCGGCCAGCTCCCGCGCATCAACGGTGTGGTCACGTGCATCGGTGTGGTGGGCGACACGGTCAGCGTCGACGAAGCTCGTGAGGCCGCTGCCGTCTGTGCACTGAACGCGCTGTCGGTGCTTCAGGCCGAGCTGGGGTCGCTCGATCGCGTCGAGCGCATCCTGAGCGTCACGGGGTACGTCGCATCGACACCGGGGTTCAGGGAGCAGCCCTACGTGATCGACGGGGCATCCCGCGTGCTGGTCGACGTGTTCGGTGATCGGGGTCGACACACACGCTCAGCCATCGGCGTGGCCGCGCTGCCGCGAGGCGGTGCCGTGGAGATCGAGCTGACCGCAGCGATCAAGAGCGAGGGGTAGGTTCCGGCCATGGACGTCAGGTCGATCGAGGATGTCGAGCCGGTCATCGAGCACAACGGCACGGTGCCCGTGTGGTGGCTGGTGCAGCCCCGCGAGATGTTCGAGCTCACCAAGGGCGGCCACCTCGAGCTGGTGAGCGAGTTCGAGGTGGCTGGTGGCGGCTACGTCGACCCGCACAACCATCCGACCCACGAGTTCTATTACGTCACCTCCGGCCGCGGGATCATGGAGATCGAAGGCGAGACCCGTGAGATCCGCCAGGGCGACCTCGTGCACATCCCGCCGATGGCGATGCACTCGCTGCGCCCGGTGAGCGACCACGCGCCGATCCACTGCTTCGCCTTCGCCGTCGCCACGCCCGACGCCGGCAAGATCAACTACACCGAGCACTGAGTGACCGACGAGGTCGTCACCGAGCTGCTCGCCCTCGGGTCGGCCACCCTCGGCGAGTGCGGTGGCCACACGATGATGGCGCGCATCAAGCCCGTGTGGGCGGGAGCCGCGGTGGCGGGACCTGCCCTCACGGCCCGGTGCGCGTCGGGCGACAACCTCGCGATCCACGTCGCGGTGGCTCGAGCAGCAACACCCGGAGCGGTCCTGGTGGTCGACGCGTCGGTGGCCCCGGAGCTCGGCTACTGGGGCGAGGTGCTCACGACGGCCGCGGAGGCGCACGAACTGGCGGGCCTCGTGATCGACGGTGGCGTGCGCGACGTCAGCGCCCTGGAGGCGCACGGCTTCCCGGTGTTCTCGTCGCTCATCGCGCTCGCTGGCGCATCGAAGCTGGCCGGCGGTTCGGTCGGTCTCCCCGTGTCGGTCGGCGGCGTCACGGTCACACCCGGCGACTGGATCGTGGGCGACGTCGACGGCGTGGTGGTCATCGCCGCCGACTCCCTCGACAGCGTGCTCGCCGCGGCCCGATCGCGCGCCAGCAACGAGCAGCGGCTGTTCGTCGAGCTGCGCGACGGTGCGACCACCGTGGAGCTGCTCGGCCTCGACCCCACCCAGCTCGACGAGGAGTAGCGATGCCCGACTCGTTCATCGTCCAGGCCGAGCAGCTCACCGCCGAGGCGTTCGCCCCCTTCGGGCAGGTGATCGCCACCGGCGAGATGGTGATGGAGCTGCGGGGAGACGAGCGCTTCCACCTCAACGTGCTGTCCTATGACCGCCACCCGCTCGTGTGCGACCACCTCAACCGCCACCACCGCGCCACCCAGGCGCTGATCGCCCTGGCCGGACGCCCCACCCTCGTGGTGGTCGCGCCACCCGAGCTCGACTTCTCCACCCGCGACCACCTGTCGTCGGTGCGGGCGTTCGTGTGCGACGGCACCGCGGGCATCAACCTCGCGCTCGCCACCTGGCACTGGGGCCCGTATCCGCTCATGGACCACGTCGACCTCGTCAACGTGCAAGGCGCTGGCTTCGCCAACGACAACGAGGTCGCCCACCTCGAGCGCGACCTCGACATCGTCGTCAACGTCATGCTCTAGTGGCCGGGGCGACCGATCCTGCGGAGGTAGCGGTCGAGGTCGATCCGGATGTGGCGGACGAGGTCGCCGACGCGTTCGTTGCCGGCCGCGAGCGCGTCGATCATCTCGTCGGTCAGCCCTGCTCGCAGCTCCACCGGATCGACCCAGCACGAGCCGTCGTGCTCGTGGCTGACCACGGGGTCGCCGTCGGTGACCGTGCCTCGGTACGAGAGCTGGAGGCAGTCGCCGCCGTAGACCCACATCGGATAGGCGCCGACGAGCTCGAGCTCGCCGTCGATGTCGAGGCCGCTCTCTTCGACGAGCTCACGCCGTGCGCCGTCCTCGGGAAGCTCGCCCCGATCCACCGCGCCCCCCGGGAGGAACCACTGTCCGGACAACGCTCCGCCGGCGCGCTTCAGCAGCAGGATCTCGTGGCCGCGCTCGGCGTAGACCACCGCCGACAGCCCGTAGAGCTGCACGTCAAAGCTCCCGTCGGGTACGCCGAGGATGTCGTCCGCCATGAGGCGGAACCGTACGTCAGTAAGGCTGCCAGCAGCACCCACGGCGTCATCTCCGCCGGCCGTCAGGGGGCGAAGGGGCCTTGCACCTCGTAGGTGACGCCGGAGCCGGTGCCGATGGGGCCGCGCTGCGAGCTGAGGTAGAGCCGAGTGCCGTCGGGGCTGAACGCGGGGCCGGTGATCTCCGAGCCGGGCTGGTCGAGCATCCGCAGGAACGGAGACACCTCGCTGGTGGCCGAGATCCGGACGAGCTCCATGTTGCCGCCGTCCTCGGCCACGAACAGGTCGCCGTTCGGGGCGCCGACGATGTTGTCGACACCCGTGAGCACCGGATGCGGTGACGTGCTGTCGTCATAGAGCACCGAGATCGTGATCGGTTGGGCCCGCACGTCGAGCTCCCAGACGCGGTTGTCGCCCTTGGTGGTGAACCACAGGCGACCGTCGGCGTACCAGGCGCCCTCGCCACCGTCGAAGGGCGAGCCGTCCTCGATCGTGGTCGTCCACGTCACCGTGGCGCCGTCCACCACCGCGGCCTCAAGCACCCCCGCGGACAGGTCCTCCCAGTCGTTCGGGCGGAAGCGGCGGAGCTTGCCGTCACGTGTGTCCTCGGTGAGGAACACCTGCTTGCCGTCGGGGTCGCAGGCCGCGGCCTCGTGCTTGAACCGGCCCATGCCGGGCCGGACGACTGCGTCCACGGCACCGAGCGGATCGCACTCCCACACCTGCCCGCCCTCGTGCTCTTCGCACGACAGCCAGGTGCCCCACGGCGTCGCGCCGCCGGCGCAGTTCGCGGTGGTCCCGGACAGGATCGGGTAGGCGTCGACGATCTCACCGTCGTCGCCGAAGCGCAGCGCTCCAGCACCGCCGAAGACCGTCTCGCTGTTCGACACGTACACCCAGCCGCCCTCAGCTGTGTCGAAGCACGCGCCGCCGTCAGGGGCGGGATGCCACGGGTGGTTCGTGCCCTCGACCCGCTCCCCGCTCGTGGCGACGATGCGCGCGGTGAAGCCGTCAGGGAGCTGGATGCCGAGCGCGTCGGGCGGTCGAAGATCGCCGTAGGAAACGGGGACAGGAGCGTCTCCACCCGTGGTGGACGTCGCGCGTGGCGTCGACGGGACGGAGGTGGTCGTCGTGGACGAGTCGTCGAAGCGCCGGAACGCGAGCAACCCCGCACCCGCAGTCGCCCCTGCGCCCAGGAGGAACGCCCGTCGATCCATCGGTCAGAACGAGCCGCTGCCGACCCGGCGCTTCTCCATGAGCCACACGATCAGCGCCGCGCCCAGGGCGGCGAGGATGAGCCCGCCGGAGCGGTTGAGGAGCACGTTGCCCACCAGGCCCCCGATCAGGGACCCACCGATGCCCACGAGGATGGTCATCGGAACGCTCATCGGGTTGGGTCCGGGGATGGCGAGGCGGCCGAGCGCGCCGACGATCAGTCCGGAGAGGGCGAGGAGGATGAGGTAGGTGATCACCGCTGCAGTGTCGCAGGTGTGGTCAGGCCTCGAAGATCGCGGCGAAGTCGATGCTGCCGGTGTTCAAGCCGCCGGCGAAGCCGCCGTCGGTGAAGACGTTGGTGGCCACGGTGTAGCTCGACCGGGGGCTGTTCAGCATCACGAGCGCCCAGGCCTGCTCGTCGGGGCGCGAGTTGCGGCCGACGGGCTTGGGGAACTTGGCGAAGAAGTCCTCGCCCATCATCTCGACGAAGCTCGGCATCATCGGCGTGTCGGTGGGGCCGGGCATGATCCCGTTGATCCGCACCGTCGCCGCCATCTGGTAGCCCCGCCAGGCCACGTAGGTGTTGATCGCTTCCTTCGAGAAGCTGTACCCGTCGGCCGAGATGATGTCGTCGTGGGCGTCGCACCACGCCTTGCCGGCGGCGAAGCCATCGGTGGCGCACAGCTCGAGGTACCGGTCGACGTTGCCCTGCCAGCCCATGCCCGCGGCAGACGAGATGAAGCCCACCGAGCCACCCGGCGTGATGAGCGGGAGCATCGCCTCGGTGAGGTGACGGTGGCCCAGGAAGTTCACGGCGACGATCTTCTGCGCCGGCGCGGTGGTGGGCAGCCCGGCGCAGTTGAACAGGCTGTCGACGGGGCCGCCGATCTCGGCGACCGTGGCCTCGATCTGGTCGGGGTCGCTCAGGTCGCACAGGTGGAAGGCCTTGACCGGGGCCGGGCCCTCCTTGATGTCGAGGCCGTGCACCTCGGCGCCGAGGTCGGTGAGGATCGTGGCCGTGGCCTCGCCCATGCCCGACGCGGCGCCGGTGACGACCACTCGCTTGCCCTCGTACTGCAGCACGTCCTGCACGGCATTCCCCCTCGATCGATTGTTGACGCCAACGTTAGTCGCGCGCTGGCTTGGGCTCTCTCGGCAGACCGAGCACGCGCTCGGCGACGATGTTCTTGTTCACCTCGGTGGTGCCACCGGCGATGGTGAGCGACCGCGAGCCGAGCATGCCGGCGCCCCACGGACCGTCGAGCGCGCCCATGCCGAGCACGTCGAGCGCGGTGAGCGCCACGGCCTGCTCCGACTTGGCCCACGCCAGCTTGATGACGCTCCCCTCAGCGCCGGGCGGGCGGCCACTGAGCGCGGCGCCGATCGAGCGCTTGGCGAGGAACTCGAGGTTGCGGGTGTCGATGTAGCGCGCGATCAGCGCGTCGCGAGCGACGCGACCGTCGATCGGGCGCGTGCCGTCCGGACCGGGCTCGGCCGTCACCTCGAGCAGGCGGTCGAGCTTGCGGCGCAGGCTGAGGTAGAGGCTGGCCACTCCGGCGCGCTCGTTGCTGAGCGTGCTGGTGGCGACGGTCCAGCCATCGTCGACGGCCCCGAGCAGCGCCGACACCGGCACCAGCGCATCGGTGAAGAAGAGCTCGCTGAAGCTGTGGTCGCCGGCCATCGTAACGATCGGACGGGCCTCGACGCCGGGGGTGCGCATGTCGACGATCAGGCACGTGATGCCCTTGTGCTTGGGCACCTCCGTGTTGGTGCGCACGTAGAGCTGGCACCAGTCGGCTCGGTCGCCGTTGGAGTTCCACGTCTTCTGCCCGTTGATCACGAAGTGGTCGCCGTCGAGCACGGCCCGGCAGCGCAGCGACGCGAGGTCGGATCCGGCTTCGGGCTCCGACATGCCCTGGCTCCAGATCTCGTCGCCCCGGAGCATGGGTGCGAGGAAGCGCTGCTGCTGCTCGGGGGTGCCGAAGGCCATGATCGCCGGTGCGATGTTGTTGACGCCGATCGCGTTCACCGGTCCGGGCGCGCCCGCCCGGGCCATCTCCTCGTTGTAGACGAGCTGCTCGGCGATGTCCGCGCCGCGCCCGCCGAACTCGATGGGCCACGCGATGGCGCCGTAGCCGGCGTCGACGAGCGTGGCGTTCCACCTCCGATGAGCCTCGAAGGCGTCGTCGCTCCAGTGGTCGCGCAGCACCTCGGCCAGGTCGGGGGTGAAGTGCTCGTCGAGCCACGCGCGCAGCTCGACGCGGAAGGCCTCGGGGTCGCCCAGCTGTCCGTCCATCTCAGGCTCGGGTGCTGGCGCCGCCGCGGGGCACGTCTCGGTACGGCACCTCGCGGTCGGCGGCGAACTCCCGGGGCATGCCCAGGAGGCGCTCGCTGATGATGTTGCGCTGGATCTCGTTGCTGCCCCCACCGAGGGAGAGGCCCTGCCGCCACAGGCTGGCCTCGCTGAAGCGCCGGCCCGCGGGCTCGGTGTCGGCGGGCCATGCCGCGGCCCCGTCGCCGGCGAGCTCGAGACCGATCTCGTACCGGCGCATCACGTTGGTGGCGCTGTAGAGCTTCAGGAGCGACCCAGCGGGTGGCGCCATCTTGCCGACCTTCACGCCCTGCGTGACCCGGCCGATGAGCTGGCCGCCCACGACCTGGCGGATGTGGGCCTCGGCGACGAGCTGGCGCACGTGGCTGTCACCGGTGCGACCGGTGGCGCGCGCGAACTCGGCGTAGGGGTTCTCGTCGCTCTGGGAGTCGTGGCCCCGGTTGCGGCCGCTCGTGTAGGGCGAGCCGCCGCCGACTGCGTTGCGCTCGTGGACGAGCAGGCGTGTCGCCACGGTCCAGCCGTCGTCGACCTCGCCCACCACGTCGCTGGCGGGGATGGCGACGTCGTCGAAGAACTCCTGGCAGAACTCCATCGAGCCGTCGACCTGGCGGATCTGCTCCACCTGGATGCCGGGCTGGTGGATCTTCACGATGAACATCGTCAGCCCGCGGTGCTTGGGCACGTCCCAGTTGGTCCGGGCCAGGCACATCGCGTAGTCGCTCTCGGCGGCGCCGGAGCTCCAGATCTTCGACCCGCTCATGATGAACACGTCACCGTCGCGATCGGCGCGGGTGAGACAGCCGGCGAGGTCGGAGCCGCCGCTCGGCTCGGAGAGGAACTGCACCCACAGCTCCTCGCCCTTCAGGATGGCGGGCAGGTGCCGGAGCTTCTGCTCGTGCGAGCCGAAGTCGACGAGCGTGGCCGCCAGGATCCCGAGCGTGGGCACGTTGAGCGACGACGGCATGTCGTACGGAAGCGACTCCTGCGTGAAGGCCCGCTGGTGCTCGAGGGACAGCCCGAGGCCGCCGTACTCGGCGGGGAAGCAGATGCCCGCGAAGCCGCCGTCGAAGAGCTCGCGCTGCAGCGCCCGCTCGACGTCGCGCCGCCCTTCGTCGCCGCGGTCGGGCACCTCGTCGGGGACCGGCGGCATGTTGTCGGCCAGCCAGGCGCGGGCCCGCAGCCGGAAGTCCTCGACGCTCTCCATGTCGGCGCTCACGACGCCACCTCCAGCAGCATCGAGGCGACCCGGTCGGCATGGTCTTCGGGCGTGCCGTAGGTGGCCCGGTTCACCGTGGTGCGACGCAGGTACAGGTGCAGGTCGTGCTCCCAGGTGACGCCGATGCCGCCGTGGAGCTGCACGCAGTCCTGGATGAGCTCGGTGGCGTGGGGGCCGATCCACGCCTTGGCGACGCTCACGAGCTCGGCGGCCTCGGGCGCCTCGGTGGCGACGGCTCGGGCGGCGGCGGTGGCGATGGCGTGGCAGGCCTCGAGCCACACCTTGTCGTCGGCCACGCGGTGCTTGAGCGCCTGGTACGACGAGATGGGTCGGCCGAACGAGTAGCGGTCGCTCATGTACTCGAGGGTGATGTCGAACATCTGGTCGGCGGCGCCGACCGTCTCGGCGCACTGGAGCACGAGGGCAACCAGGAGCTGCCACTCGACGTCGGCGGCGGCACCGCCGACCGTGCCGACCACCGCGGACGCGGGCACGACGACGTCGTCGAGGCGCACCTCGGCGAAGCGGCGCACGAGATCGAGCCCGCCCATCGGGGTGACCCTGACGCCGGGGGTGTCCGCCGCCAGCAGGACCTGCGTGAGACCGTCGGCCCCCACGGCGCTCACGAGCAGGTGCTGTGCCTGAGCGCCCGCCTCGACGGGCGACGCCGTTCCGGACAGCACGACGTCGTCGCCCCGCCGAACCACCGTGATCTGTGCACGGTCAGCGTCGGCATCCGATGCTGCCGGTGCACAGATGCGGGGAGGGGGCACCCATGCGGCGACGCGCTCGCCCGAGAGCAGGCCCGGGAGCACCTCGGCGCGCTGCTCGGCGGTGCCCGAGCGGGCCAGCGCGCCGGCCACGACGTTGACGGGCACGAGGGGCCCGGGCGACACGAGCCGGCCCATCTCCTCGGCCACGAGCACGAGGTCGAGCAGGCCGTGCTCGCTGAGGCTGCCGCCGCCGTCGGCCTCGGGCACGAGCATCGAGGTCCATCCGAGGTCGGCACCCCGGCGCCAGTAGTCGGCCGCGAAGCCGGCGGGCTCGGTCTCGAGCGATCGCACCGTGGGGAGGGGGCACTCGGCGGCGAGGAACTTCCGGGTCGTCTCCCGGAAGAACTCCTGGTCCTCGCTCAGCTCGAGCTCCACACCTGCCTCCTCGTGACCCGATCGGCGCCACGTTCGCCGTCGTGGAGGGGCAGCCTATAGTCATCTAACAGCAGCGTCACTATCGTGCCGTCGAACGGATGGCCGACGCGCTGACCGGGACCACTTTCGCCAAGCCGCACGCGGCCTGTAGTCTTCTAACAGCAACGTCACTATCGCCCAGGGGGATCCCCAATGCCGTCTCGTCAGCTCGACTTCCCGGTCTTCGACGCCGACAACCACATGTACGAGACGCAGGACGCGCTCACCAAGTTCCTCCCCGAGGCCTACAAGGGCGTCATCGACTTCGTCGAGGTGAACGGCCGCAAGAAGATCACGGTCAAGGGCCGGATCAGCGACTACATCCCCAACCCCACCTTCGACCGCGTGGCCGCGCCCGGCGCCCAGGAGGAGTACTTCAAGGTCGGGAACAAGGAGGGCAAGAGCCGTCGCGAGATCATGGGCAAGGGCATCGACGCCATCCCCGCCTACCGCGAACCGGGCCCGCGCCTCGAGCTGATGGACGAGCTCGGCCTCGACCGTGCCCTCATGTGGCCCACGCTGGCCAGCCTCGTCGAGGAGCGCCTCCGCGACGACCCCGACGCCACCCACGCCGAGGTCCACGCCCTCAACGAGTGGATGCACGAGACCTGGACCTTCAACTACGAGAACCGCATCTTCCCCACGCCGGTGATCACCCTCCCGATCGTGGAGAAGGCCATCGAGGAGCTCGAGTGGGTCACCGAGCGCGGCGCCAAGATCATCCTCGTTCGCCCGGCCCCCGTGCCCGGCTTCCGCGGCCCCCGCTCGTTCGCTCTGCCTGAGTTCGACCCGTTCTGGGAGCTCGTGCAGGAGAAGGACATCGTCGTCGGCATGCACGCCTCCGACAGCGGCTACCAGCGCTACATCAACGAGTGGGAGGGCGTGCGCGACGACGAGTTCACGCCCTTCAAGGGCGGCTCCGGCTTTGCCGCCATCACCGGCGCACAGCACCGCTCGATCATCGACACGGTTGCTTCGGCCATCGGCCACGGCCTGTGCACCCGCTTCCCGCGCCTCAAGATCACGCCGGTCGAGAACGGCAGCGGGTGGGTGCGTCCGCTCCTGCACGACATGGAGTCGGCCTACTCGTTCAACCCGCACATGTTCGAGGAAGACCCGATCGAGGTGTTCAAGCGCTGCATCTTCGTGCACCCGTTCCACGAGGACGACCCGGTCGGCCTCTGCGGCGTGATCGGTGCCGACAACGTGCTGTTCGGCTCCGACTACCCGCATCCCGAGGGCATGAGCGACCCGATCAGCTTCGTCGACGACCTCAAGGGCCTCTCCGACGAAGACACGGCCAAGGTCATGGGCGGCAACCTCAGCCGCCTGATGAACGTCGCCTAGGCGGTCCCGCCGTGGCGTGGGACTTCACCACCGATCCTGAGTTCCAGGCCCAGCTCGACTGGATGGACGACTTCGTCCGCCGGGAGATCGAGCCGCTCGACGTGCTCTTCGGCCGGTTCACGTACCACCGCATCGAAGAGCCCATGAAGACCCTCGTTGAGGGTTTGAAGGATCAGGTGCGCGAGCGTCACCTGTGGGCGTGCCACCTCGGGCCCGAGCTCGGCGGCGAGGGCTACGGGCAGCTGAAGCTCGCGCTCATGAACGAGATCCTGGGCCGGTCCGGATGGGCGCCGATCATCTTCGGGTGCCAGGCGCCCGACACCGGCAACGCCGAGATCATCGCCCACTACGGCACCGACGAGCAGAAGGAGCGGTGGCTCCAGCCGCTGCTCGACGGCGAGGTGTTCTCCTGCTACTCGATGACCGAGCCGCAAGGCGGGTCGGACCCCACGATGTTCACGTGCAGCGCCGAGCGCGACGGTGACGAGTGGGTCATCAACGGCGAGAAGTTCTTCTCCTCGAACCTGCGCGAGGCGTCGTTCCTGATCGTCATGGCCGTCACCAACACCGAGGTGAGCGCCTACCGCGGCATGTCGATGTTCCTCGTGCCGAGCGACACGCCCGGCATCGAGGTGCTCGCCAACATCGGCCTCGGCGCGGAGGAGTGGGGCGAGGGCATGCACGCGCACGTCCGCTACACGAACGTGCGCGTGCCCGTCGAGAACCTGCTCGGCGGCGAAGGTCAGGCGTTTGAGGTCGCGCAGCGTCGGCTCGGCGGCGGTCGCATCCACCACGCGATGCGTGCCGTTGCCGGCGCGCGCAAGGCGTTCGACATCATGTGCGAGCGCGCGCTGAGTCGCACCACCCAAGGCGAGGTCCTGGCGCGCAAGCAGATGGTGCAGGAGATGGTGGCCGACTCTTGGATCCAGCTGCAGAGCTTCCGGCTCCTGGTGCTGCACACCGCGTGGCTGATCGATCAGTCGAGCACGGCCGAGGCGCGACGCCAGATCGCCGCCTGCAAGGTGCTCGCGGCCGAGGTGCTGAGCGACATCAGCCAGCGCGCGCAACACCTCCACGGCGCGCTCGGCGTGTCGAACCTCATGGGGTTCAGCACGAGCGTCGGGGCGATGATGGGGATCATGGACGGGCCGACCGAGGTCCACAAGGTGTCCGTCGCCCGGCAGGTGCTGAAGGGCTACTCGCCCTCCCCCGACATGTGGCCGTCGGAGTTCGGACCGCGCAAGCTCGTCGACGCGAGGCGACGCTTCGACGACATGGTCGACGCGCTTGCGCCCGACGCGAGTCAGCGTGCCGCATTCGACGAGCTCGTCCAACGCAGCGCCGCTGACGATGAGACGGTCAAGCAGATGCAGGCCTACCTCGACGCGACGATCTCGAACCTGTAAGCGGCCGCGACGCACTCGCTGCAGGACCACCTCGGCGTGGCCCGCACCGCAGCCCGCGGGAGCAGAATGCCGCGCTCAGAGGTGGCCGCTGCAGGTGTTGCCGTTGCTGTTGCTGTTCGTGCCGTCGGGGCAAGTGGTGTTCGACCAGATCGCGCCCGTGAGGACGCCTCCGCTGAAGCGTGCGTCGGTGAGGTTCGCGTTGGTGAAGTTCGCGTTGTTGAAGAAGCCACCCGCGCTGACACAGGTGAGGTTGGCACCCGCGAAGTTCGCGCCGGTGAGATCGGCGAGGGCCATCCCCGCAGCGCTCAGGTCGGCCGATGAGAAGTTGGTGGCCTTGGCGGAGGAGTAGCTCAGGTTCGCGCCGTGAAGATCGAAGCCGCTCAGGTTGAGGCTGTCGAGCTCGATCGAGCGGAGATCCGGGCCGATCTGTGCCGGGCACCCGGGCGCGATGGCCCCGCCGGCGGACGTTCGCACGCTACGGAGCTGCGCCGAGGTCAAGCCCACCACGCCCGACAGCCGCGTTCGCTTGACGCTCGGCGTGCTGACCCCGTCGAGCCTGGCGCCGGCGAGGCTGGCACCGGTGAGCTTCGAAGTCCTGAGGTCGGCCAGGGAGAGGTCAGCGCCGTTGAGGTTCGCCGCGGACAGGTCCGCGCCGTAGAGCTTGGCCTCCGTGAGGCTCGCGAGCGCGAGGTTGGTGCCGTTCAGCCGCGCAGCGCTCAGGAACTGCGCCTTCAGGTTGGCAGCGTGGTAGTCGCAGCCACGCCAATCGATCCCGCCCCGCGGATAGCCGGTGCACAGAGGGGTCTGCAGGGAGACCTGCTTCTGGCCACTGGGGCAGGCCTCGCCTGCCTGGGTGTCGATCACCCGAAGCACGCCCTTCGAAGTTCCGGACGTGGCGTAGCACGCGGTCGCGACGCCGGTCGACGAGTGGGGAATGGTTGCCCACACGATCCCGCCCCCGGCAAGCGCTCCCGCTACAACGCCAACGGCACAGGCCGCGAGCTGTCGCCTCATCTGACCCCCCCGAGTCCTGTGGGCGATCGCGCACCCACCGTCCGATGCCAGACGCTACCGGCTGCGTCGACGGCCGGCCTCGCGACCCCTTCCCGACCAGAGCTAGCGCACGCGCTGGTGCGCGTCAGCGATGAGCGCGGGGAGCATCACCGACATGCGCGACAGGATCTCCGTGTCACCGCGTCGTGCGGCGAGCTTCGCGATGAGCGCCATCGCCGCGGCCTCCTTGTAGCGCGTCAGCGCGTGGAACCAGTTGAGGTCCGCCACCGCCGCACCCGTCTCCGCCTCGTACGCCGCGAGCAGCTCCGCATCCGACGGCATGCCCGAGTCGACCTCGCGCGCCACCACCGGGTGGTGCGCCTCCTCCGTGAAGAACAGGAACCACGACAGGTCGATGCGCGGATCGGAGCGACTCCAGATCTCCCAATCGATGATCGCGTGCACGTCCGTCCCCTCCGAGAGCATGTTGCCGAGGCGGTAGTCGCCATGGACGACGACGTCGTGCAGCGGCTCAGGTGCCGTCGCCCGAAGCGCGTCGGCGCACTCGAGGTAGCCCGCGCGCACTTCGTCGGGAACGGTGTCGAACGTGCGGGTCCAGCGATCCACCTCACCGACGGGCGTCGTGATCGGCTCCTCGCCCAGACCGGCCGCGTCCGGGTCGACGCGGTGCAGCGCTGCGAGCATGCGCGCTGCGGCGAAGGCTCGACCCCGCACGATGTCGTCGGGGCGACGGTTGCGCGCAGCCTCGAGGAGCGGCTCCGCACACTCACCCGCCACCAACCCCGTTGCGAAGAAGGGCGGGATGTCGTCGGGCTGGCCCGCATCGGTGAAGAGCAGCGGCGGCACGCCGACGCCTGGCTGGCCATCGAGGGCGCCGATGCAGCGAGCCTGGCGCAGCACGTCACGGTTGCGCAGCGGCGGCAGCCCGGGGGGCGCCACCTTCAGCACGACGGTTGGGTGCTCCGGCGGCCCTTCGGCGATGGTGGCGGCGTAGACGAGTCCGACCGTGCCGCCCTCCATGGGCACCAGGTCCGTGATCGCACAGCCGGGCGCCCAGCCCTGCGCCGCCGCGGTGGCACGAGCCTGGAGGTCGTGGAGGTCGAGGTCCCCCCGCTGAGGCATGATGCAATCTAACAAGCGCGTCAGGTCCGGCGAGGAGAGGTGCTCAGCGATGACGTTCCCGGGGGTGCATGCGCGCGAGCGCCCCGACCACCCCGCGGTGGTGATGGCAGCGAGCGGCGAGACCGTGACCTACCGCGAGCTCGACGAGCGCTCGAACCGCCTCGCGCAGCTGTGGCACGCGCGCGGCCTGCGCCGGGGTGACCACGTGGCGATCCTCTTGCCGAACGG
>JBQTKH010000061.1:0-20550 GCA_052386335.1 Microthrixaceae bacterium | reverse complement strand
GCCGGCCGGCACCCCGGGTTAGTGGGCGGGTCATGCCCCGGCCCCTCGCCTCCGCCCTGCTGGTTTGGGAGGCGCGCGCCCCCCCCGGCGCTGGCCCCGACGACCTCCTGCCGATGGCAGGAGGTTTTTTGTTGCCCCGATTCCCGCACCGCCCCGATTCCCGCACGATGAGAGGAACCCCCTGATGGCCCCGGAACCCGTGACACCGAAGCGCATGCCCTTCGAGAAGTACCGGCCGTTCCTCCCGCTCGACCTGCCCGACCGCACCTGGCCCGACCAGCGGATCACCAAGGCTCCGCTCTGGTGCTCGGTCGACCTGCGCGACGGCAACCAGGCCCTCATCGACCCGATGGACCCGGCCCGCAAGCGTCGGATGTTCGACACGGTCGTGCGCATGGGCTTCAAGGAGATCGAGGTGGGGTTCCCGTCGGCCAGCCAACCCGACTTCGACTTCGTGCGCCAGCTCATCGAGGAGGACCTCGTCCCCGACGACGTCGCGATCCAGGTGCTCACCCAGTGTCGCCCCGAGCTCATCGAGCGCACCTACGAGTGCCTGCAGGGCGCCAACAACGTGATCGTGCACTTCTACAACTCCACCTCGGTGCTGCAGCGCCGCGTCGTGTTCGGTCTGGACAAGGACGGCATCACGCAGATCGCTGTCGACGCTGCCAAGCTCTGCAAGAAGCTGGAGCCGCAGCTCGTCGGCACCGACGTGCGGTACGAGTACAGCCCCGAGAGCTTCACCGGCACCGAGGTCGACTACGCGATCGACATCTGCGCCGCGGTCTCCGATGTGATCGAGCCCGACACGGATCGCCGACTCATCCTCAACCTCCCGGCCACCGTCGAGATGTACACGCCGAACCTCTATGGCGACGTCATCGAGTACTTCCACCGCAACGTGCCCAACCGCGACCGCATCTGCCTGTCGCTGCACCCGCACAACGACCGCGGCACCGGCGTGGCGGCGGCCGAGTTCGGTGTGATGGCCGGCGCCGACCGCGTCGAGGGCACGCTGTTCGGCAACGGTGAGCGCACCGGCAACGTCGATGTCGTGAACCTTGCGATGAACCTGTTCAGCCAGGGGGTCGACCCGGAGCTCGACATCTCCGACATCGATGCCATTCGTCGGGTGGCCGAGTACTGCAACCGCCTCCCTGTGCCCGCGCGTCATCCCTATGTGGGCGACCTCGTCTACACGTCGTTCTCCGGCAGCCACCAGGACGCCATCAAGAAGGGCTTCGACGCGCTCGGCACCGACTACGACGAGTGGGGCGTGCCCTACCTCCCGATCGACCCGAAGCACGTGGGCCGCACCTATGAGGCCGTGATCCGCGTCAACAGCCAGTCGGGAAAGGGTGGCGTGGCCTACCTCATGCAGGCCGAGCACGGGATGGACCTGCCGCGCCGCCTGCAGATCGAGTTCTCCAAGACGATCCAGACGATCACCGAGGACACCGGCACCGACATCCCCTCCGCTGAGGTTTGGGCGGCGTTCGAGCACACCTACCTCGACCCGGCCGCGCCCGTGCAGCTGATCTCGCACGAGACCACCACCGGCGAGAAGGGATCAACGGTCGTTGCCCAGATGCTCGTCGATGGGGAGCATCGCACGATGCAGGGGTCGGGCACGGGCCCCCTCGCCGCGTTCGTGGCGGCCGTGCAAGCTGACCTCGGCATCGACCTCGAGGTGATCGACTACAGCGAGCACGCAGTGAGCGCCGGAACAGACGCCCAGGCTGTCGCGTACGTCGAGACGCAGTCTGCCGACGGCGAGGTGCGGTGGGGCGTTGGTCTCGACGAGAGCATCCTCACCGCGTCCCTGCGAGCCGTGGCGAGCGCCCTCAACCGCCATCGCGACCACATCCGCGTCGTGGAGCGCCACGAACCGTAGGTGAGGACGGGTCGGCGGTCCCGATCCGCGCACGATCCCGCGGGTACCCTGCGCGGATGGGGAAGCTTCTCGTCGTGCTGATGACCGGTGTGCTCTTACTCGCAGCCTGCGGAGGCGACGACAAGGGCGGAGGGAGCGGCGGACTGTCCGCTGAGGAGCAGGGCTTCGTCGACGACGCCATGGACGGCTTCGACGCCGAGGAGGCCGCGCCGATCACCGAAGAGGACGCGACCTGCATGGTCGAGAGCTTCGTGGCGAACCTTGGCGTCGACCGCCTCGACGAGCTCGAGATCACGCCAGCCGACTTCGCCAGCAACGACGAGTCGTTCCCGAGTGGCCTCACCACCGACGAGGCCGCGCAGGTCGTCGACGGGTTCGACGGCTGCATCGACCTCGCGAACATGTTCCTTGACTCGCTCGCCCAGGACGAGACGATGAGTGCCGAGGCGAGGGCTTGTCTCGCCAAGGCCTTCGATGGCGCTGCGGTGGAGCGGATCTTCGTCACCCTCCTCACTGATGGCGAGGATGCGCTCACCAGTGACAAGGACTTCATGGCGGAGATGACGGCTGTCGTCTCCACCTGTCCCGAAGCCTTCAGCGGCTGACCGCTCGCTGATGGGCGGCCGATCTCGGGCGCTGCTCGTTGCCGCGCTCGTCGTCGCTGCTACCGCGGCCGTCGTGGCCACGACCACCGATCGCGAGCGGGGCGACCGTGCGGCACCTTCGGGGACCACCACGAGCGACGCCACGACGAGCACGACGCTCGTGGGTCAGGCCGGCGCGGACGGCGTGGGTGACCCGTACTTCCCGAAGGCGGGAAACGGCGGCTACGACGTGGAGCACTACGACCTGGAGATCACCTGGCAGCCCGAAGGCGGCACGATCGTCGGACGCACGGTGATCAGCGCACGGGCCACGCAGGACCTGAGTCGGTTCAACCTCGACCTGTCGGGTCTCGACGTCGCGTCGGTGGTGGTCGACGACGAGCCGGCTGCCGTGGCGCGCGTGGCCGAGGAGCTCGAGATCACGCCGGCGGCGCCGATCCCGAAGGGAACGGCGTTCACCGCCACGATCACCTATGGGGGGTCACCGGTGCCGAGGAGCGACGGGACCGATCTGTTCGACGTGGGCTGGCACACCGACGGCCGCGAGGCGTTCGTGGTGTCGGAGCCGGTGGGCGCGGTGACCTTCTTCCCTGCCAACGACCACCCCACCGACAAGGCGACGTACACCTTCGTGATCACGGCGCCGGCCGACCAGACCGTCGTCGCCAACGGGCTCCTCGCCGAACCGCCCGTGGAGCGCGACGGCCTGCGCACCTGGACCTACGAGGCCACGGATCCGATGGCCAGCTACCTCGTGCAGGTCGTCATCGGCGACCTCGAGCTGGTCGACGGAGGCAAGGCGGGTGACACCGTGATCCGCCACGCCTTCCACCGCTCCGTTGCCAAGGCCGCCACCGTGGCGGTGGCGCGCACGTCGGAGATGATCGACGTGCTCGACGACGTCTACGGCCCATACCCCTTCGAGGCGTACGGCGTGGTGGTGGTGGACGAGGCGCTCGGGTTCGCGCTCGAGACCCAGACGCTCACGATCATCGGAACTGACATCGCGTCGGCGGGGCGCGACGCCGACATCGTGCTGCTCCACGAGCTCGCCCATCAGTGGATGGGGAACACGGTCAGCCTCTCGAGCTGGAAGGACATCTGGCTGAACGAGGGCTTCGCCACCTACAGCGAGTGGCTCTGGACCGAGCGCACGGGCGGCCCGAGCGCAGCCGCCTCCGCGCGGGAGGTGCCCACCCACCCGAAGCTCGCGGTGCCGCCGGGCGATCCCGGCGCTCAGGAGCTGTTCGGTCCCACCGTCTACCACCGGGGCGGGATGGCACTGCAGGCGCTGCGGGAGAAGATCGGCGACGGTCCGTTCTTCGCGGTGCTGCGGGCATGGGTCGACGAGCACCTCGACGGCTCCGCCTCGACGCCTGACTTCGTCGCCCTGGCCGAGCGGATCAGCGGCCAGGAGCTCGACGACCTCTTCCAGACGTGGCTCTACAGCACCACGCAACCCCGCCTCGGCTGAGACTCACCGTCGATGGCGAACGTGCTCAGGCGCTCGGCAGCCAGGCGGGGCGCTGATCCTCGAAGGTGGTGATGGCCGTCTCGGTGCGCAGGGTGATGCCGATGTCGTCGAGGCCTTCGAGGACGCGCTCGCGCACCGAGTCCTCGAGCGGGAACGACACGTCCAACCCCAGGGCCGGGGCCGACAGCGTCCGACGGTCGACGTCGATCACCAGCTCGAGGGTGGGGTCGGTCTCGACGGCGGCGAGGAGCTGCTCGCCCACCTCATTGCTCACCTGCACGGGCACGAGGCCGTTCTTCGTGCAGTTGTTGCGAAAGATGTCGGCGAAGCGAGGGCTGATCACAGCCTGGAAGCCGTAGTCCATGATCGCCCACACGGCGTGCTCGCGGCTCGAGCCGGTGCCGAAGTTGGGCCCACCGATGAGCACGCGGGCGCCCGCGAACCGCTCGTCGTTGAGCACGAAGGAGCGGTCGTCGCGCCAGGACGAGAACAGCCCCTTGCCGAAGCCGGTGCGCTCGACCCGCTTGAGCCACTCGGCGGGGATGATCTGGTCGGTGTCGACGTCGGAGCGATCGAGCGGCACCGCGGTGCCCTGCACGATGTGGACGGGTTCCATCAGGACAAATCCTCCGGGAGGGCGAAGTGGCCGGCGATGGCCGTGGCGGCCGCGACGGCGGGGGACACGAGGTGGGTGCGGCCACCGCGGCCCTGCCGGCCCTCGAAGTTGCGGTTGCTGGTGGAGGCCGAGCGCTCGCCCACCGCGAGCTTGTCGGGGTTCATGGAGAGGCACATCGAGCAGCCCGGCTCTCGCCAGTCGAACCCTGCGGCGATGAACACCTTGTCGAGCCCTTCGGCCTCGGCTTGGCGCTTCACGGCGAAGGAGCCGGGCACGACGAGCGTGCGCACTCCCGCCTTCACCGTGCGACCCGCGGCGACCGCGGCGGCGGCACGCAGGTCCTCGATGCGCGAGTTGGTGCACGAGCCGATGAACACGGTGTCGACGGTGACGTTGCGCACCGGCGTGCCCGCGGTGAGGCCCATGTACTCGAGGGCCCGCGCCGCGCTGTCGCGCTCGTTGGGGTCGGCGAAGTCGTCGGGCGAGGGGATGGCGCCCGCCAGCGGCACGACCTGCGCCGGGTTGGTGCCCCACGACACGTGCGGGGTGATGTCGGCGGCGTCGAGGTGCACCTCCTTGTCGAAGGTGGCGTCGGCATCGGTGGGCAGCGACCGCCAGTGGGCGAGCGCCGCCTCCCACGCAGCGCCCGTCGGCGCGTGGGTGCGTCCCTCGAGGTAGGCGAAGGTGACGTCGTCGGGCGAGATGAGCCCCGCCTTGGCGCCGGCTTCGATCGACATGTTGCAGATCGTCATGCGACCTTCCATCGACAAGCCCGTGATCGTGTCGCCGCGGTACTCGATGATCGACCCGATGCCGCCACCGGTGCCGATGCGCCCGATGATGGCGAGGATCACGTCCTTCGCGGTGGCGCCGTCGGGGAGCTCGCCGGTGACGGTGACGGCCATCGTGCCGGGACGGGTCTGGGGGAGGGTCTGGGTGGCGAGCACGTGCTCCACCTCGCTCGTGCCGATCCCGAACGCGAGTGCTCCGAAGGCGCCGTGCGTGGAGGTGTGGCTGTCACCGCAGACGATCGTCATGCCCGGCAGCGTGCGCCCCTGCTCCGGGCCGATGACGTGCACGATGCCCTGGTTGGGGTCGCCCATGCCGTAGTGGGTGATCCCAAACTCCGCGGTGTTGGCGGCGAGCACCTCGAGCTGCTTGGCGGAGATCGGGTCGGCGACGGGCTTGTCGATGTCCTCGGTGGGCACGTTGTGATCGGCGGTGGCCACGGTGAGATCGGGCCGTCGCACCCGTCGACCTGCGAGACGGATGCCGTCGAAGGCCTGCGGGCTCGTGACCTCGTGAACGAGGTGGAGATCGATGTAGAGCAGGTCGGGCTCACCCGGCGCGCTGCGCACGAGGTGCTGATCCCAGACCTTCTCGGAGAGCGTCTTGGCCATGGCGTTCGTTCCTCTTGACTGTCTTACATCGTGAGACAATGATCTTGCCTTATGGAAAGCCTAAGCGGCGTGGGCGTGCTCGACAAGGCGGTCAACGTGCTCGACGCGCTGGAGGCCTCGCCAGCCACGCTGGCCGAGCTCGTCGACCGCACCGACTTGTCCCGGGCCACGGCACATCGGCTGGCCGGGGCCCTCGAGGTGCATGGCCTGGTCCGGCGCGACGACGACGGGCGATTCTGCCTCGGGTTGCGCCTGATCTCGCTCGGGCACGAGGCGGCCGCCTCGATGCCGGTGTGGGCGGCGGCCCGTCCCGCCCTGATGTGGCTCCACGAGCAGACAGGTGAGAGCGTCCAGCTCTACGTGCGCGACGGTGATGCGCGCGTGTGCGTGGAGTCGCTCGAGTCCGCCAAGGAGCTGCGCACGATCGTGCCCGTCGGTGCGCGCCTTCCCCTGTCGGCGGGCTCCGCTGGTCGCGTGCTCTCGGGTGATGCGCGTGGCAAGCCGTTCGTGGCGAGCGTCGGGGAGCGAGAGGAGGGGGTGGCGTCGGTGTCGGCGCCGGTCGTCGACATCGCCGGGCGTGTGCTGGCGGCCGTGTCGGTCAGCGGACCGATCGGGCGCACCACCCGCAGGCCAGGGGAGCGCTACGGCACCCAGGTGGCCGAGGCGGCCCGTCGTATCGAGGCAGCAGTCGGGCTCGGCTGAGCCCGTCATCCCGCCACCACCACGCCGATCACGCCGAGGAGCACGAGCGCGCTGGCGGCCAGCTCCGCGCGCGTGTGCGACTCGCCGTGCCGGTGGGCGATGGCGAAGGCGAGGAGGAGCTCGACCTGGCCCAGCGTGCGCACCTTGGCGGCGTTCTCCATCGTCACGGCCACCGCCCAGCCCGTGGACCCCGCCAGGCTGAGCACGCCGACGGGCAGGGCGGCGCGCCACGCGGCGACGGTGCGCGCCAGCTCCGGTCGTTCCCGCCATGCGAGGTAGGCGCCGTTCACGAGGGTCTGGATCGTGAGCATGGCGGTGAGGGTGACAAGCGCTCGGTCGAAGGTCGGCGCATCGCCCAACGTGCGTGACGCCCCGCGGATCCCAACGGCCGCCGCGCCGAACAGGCCGCCCGCCACGATGCCGGCCAGCGCGGCCGGGTCGCCTGCCCGGCGGAGCACGCGCCGCAGGTCGCCGTGGCCCGCCAGCCATGCCACCCCCACCATGCAGGCGGTGGCGCCCACCCACCCGAGGGCACGGAGCGGCTCGCCGAGGGCGACGGCTGACACGAGTGCCACCTGGATCACCTCGGTCTTCGCGTACACGGTGCCGAGTGCGAAGTTGCGCCCCTTGAACGCGCGGAGCAGCGCGATCGTGCCGCCGATCTGCGCCACGCCGGCCGCGCTGACGATCACCCAGAACCGCGCCGGCACGTCTGGAAGGGTGCGGCTGCCAAGTCCGAACCAGCCCGCCGCCAGCAGGAGCGCCAGTGGGGCGCCGTAGAGGTAGCGCACGAACCCGGCCCCCACGGTGGAGAGCTGGTCGCGCAGACGGTGCTGCCTGGACGTGCGCAGGATCTGGAAGGTCGCCGCGGCAAGCGTGATCGGGATCCACATCCTACGGTCTCACATCCTAGGACAGACGTACTGAGATGTGAGACTAGCCCCCGGATCACCCCTCGGCGGCGAGGAGATGGTCCGCCTGGGAGGATGAGGTCGTGCCACGTGACCGGACGCTTCGGGGGATGGTGGACGCACTGACTGCCAGCCGGGTGCTTCGTTCGCCCTCGATCCGCGCCGCCATGCTGGCGGTGGATCGAGCCCGTTTCGTCCCCCACGGCGCTGCCGACGCGTACCGCGATGCGCCCGTCGTGCTGCAACGGGGCGCCGATGGCCTGGCGACGAGCACGATCTCGCAGCCGACGATGGTGGTGCACATGCTCGAGGAGCTCTCAGTGGAGCCCGGACATCGCGTCCTCGAGGTGGGTACCGCCAGCGGGTACAACGCGGCGCTGCTCGCCCACCTCGTGGGCGACGAGGGCCAAGTGGTGACCGTCGAGATCGACCGGGTCCTCGCGGAGACTGCGGCCGCGCGGTTGGCCGGCCTGACCAACGTGCGGGTGGTCGCGGGCGACGGCCGAGCTGGCCACCTCGACGGCGCACCCTACGACCGCGTCATCATCACCGCGGGGGCAGCGGAGGTGGTCGAGGCGTGGAGGGAGCAGCTCAGCGACCAGGGCCGCCTGGTCGTGCCCCTGACCGGCCGCGATCGGATCGGGCGGTGCGTCACGTATGACCGATCCGGTGGCGAGCTCATCGAGCGGGCCAGCACCCCGTGCGGCTTCGTCCCGCTCCGCTGAACCTCGCGCTGCAGCCCGCGCGGATCGCTGAGGGGCGCAAGCACGGCGGCGCCGGGGTGGCAGCACCACCGTCGCGGTGCATGGCAGCGTCCTAGTCGGGCGGGCGCTGATGGGCTCTGATGGGGCCATGGGCCAGCATCGTGGGTTGAGGTAGGTGCGCGCGGCGTGGGCGTGGGTGCGCCCCGAGCTGCGTGGGCGGCTTCGGGCGTCCTTGGCGCTCGTGCTCCTGATCGGTCTCAGCGCCGGCGTGGCCCTGACGGCGATCGCGGGGGCGGAGCGGGCTGACACGGCGTTCGAGCGGTTCGCCGCAATGAGTCGCACGGCCACCCACCGACTCCAGTACTCGTCCCTCGAGGACATCGACGACGAGGTGATGCGTCGCCTCCTCGCCGAGCCATCGGTCGAGGCCGCCGTGCCCCTCTACTTCACGGTGGCCCTCAGCGAGGACTCTGAGTACGACATCGGGATCGTCAGCAGCCCTGACCCGGGGCTCCTCCGAGACGTCGACAAGCCCCGGCTGCTCGACGGCCGCCTCCCTGATCCGGACGCCGCCGACGAGGTGGTGATCAACGAGTTCCTGAGTCGCACCATGGGTGTGCGGGTTGGCGAGCAGATCACGCTTTCCACGTTCAGCGCGGAGCAGCTCGCCGAGGAGGCCTTCGGGGAGGAGCTGGCGGGCCCCACCCTCGAGCTCGAGGTGGTGGGCGTGGGTCGTCTGCCCGACGACGTGGCCGACGATGAGAACTCGCTCATGCTGGCCAGCGCTGCCTACCAGGCGTCGGTGGCTGGCGAGGCGGGACAGTTCGGTCCGTCGGTGGAGCTGATCCTCGAGCCCGGGGCCGACGTCGACCGCATCGTCGAGGAAGCGCTCGCCGGCTTCACGCTCGAGGAGACGCCCGAGGTCGAATCCCTGGCGACCCTGCACGATCGGGTGCGAGACGGCACCCGGGTGATCGCCATCGGCCTCATCCTGTTCGGCACCTGTGCGGCCCTGGCCGCGCTCGTGGCCTCCACCCAGGCCGTGAACCGTCGCCTCGCTGCGCTGGGCGCCGACCAGACCGCGCTGCAGTCGATGGGCTTCACGCGGGCACAACGGGCCGGTGGCCTCATGCTCCTGGCTGCGCCGATCATCGCGGCGGGAGCGATTGCCGCTGTCGGTGTGGCGATCCTGGGGTCGCTGTTCATGCCGATCGGCGTCGCCCGACGCGCCGAACCAACGCCTGGCGTCGACATCGACCTCACGGTGCTCGGCCCAGGGGTCCTCGTGGTCGTGCTGCTCTTGAGCTTGGGCGCCCTGGCCAGCGCCTGGCGGCTCACGAGTCCGCACGCCGCGGCGCGCGCGACCCAAGGCGCGGATGGACCGCTGCGCCAGTCGATCGGAGCGGCGGTCGCGGCGAAGGCGGGTTGGTCGCCCCCCGCCGTGCTCGGCATCAGCATGGCTCTCGAACCGGGACGCGGGCGCACCGCGGTGCCGGTCCGGCCGGCTCTGGCGGGCGCCGTGCTCGGCATCACCGGGGTGGTGGCTGCGCTCACCTTCGGCAGCAGCCTCGATCATCTTGTGTCCACCCCCGCCGCCTACGGCTGGAACTGGTCGGTGAGCCCCGACCTCTTCGAGGGTGACGCTGAGGCGCTCGCCAAGTCCGACGCCGTCCGCGACGTGGGCTTGCTCCTGTTCCGCCAGACGGCGGTGGAGGGTCAGGCCATCGACGGGATGGCGGTGGAACCGGTGAAGGGCAGCCCCTCGCTCACGGTGCTCGACGGCCGGATGCCTGCCACCCCCGACGAGGTGGCGCTCGGTCCGAAGACCCTGGATGACTTCCACGTCGCCCTCGGCGATCACGTGTCGGTGGCCACGAACGACGACTCGAATCGGACGGTCACGGTGGTGGGTGAGGTGCTCTTCCCAGTGTTCGATGAGAACCCGTTCAACGCGGGCGTGGCGTTCCACCCTGACCTGCTCGGTGATGTCGAGCTCTCAGACGGGTTCGGCGCGTCGCTCGTCCGGTTCGCGCCCGGGGTCACCATGACGGAGGGCGAGTCGGCGGTTGCCTCCATCGCCCCCGACTCGCTGTCGGTCTACGCGTACCCCTCGAAGCCGTCGGACGTCGCCAACCTCGATCAGGTGCGCACCATCCCGCTCGCCCTTGCCGGCTTCCTCGTGATGATCGCGGTCGCCGCGGTAGGGCACGCGCTCATCACGTCGGTTCGTCGGCGGCGTCGCGACATCGGGATCGTTCGCTCGCTGGGCTTCCGCCGCCGGCAGGTGCTGGCGACGGTCGCGGTGCAGTCCACCACCCTCGTCGTCGTGGGGCTCCTGCTGGGGGTTCCACTGGGGATGGTGGCGGGTCGCGCGGCGTGGTCGCTGGTGGCGGGGGGTCTCGGTGTCGGAACCTCGCCGACGGTGCCGATCGGCATCCTGGCGGCGCTCGTCCCGGGTGCGCTCATCGCAGCGACCGCGATGGCCATGTGGCCCGCCCAGGCCGCGGCGCGGGTGCGAGCCGCGGAGGCGCTCCGCACCGAGTGAGGCAGGGCGCCGAGCCGCCTGGGGTCAGGCTGAGGCCGATGTCAGCGTGCCGCGGCGTACAGATGCCAGGTGCCGGGAATGCCCTTGAGCTCGTGTTCGCCGTGGTCAACGAAGTCGACGTCAGAACCTGCGACCACCTCGGTGACTGTGCGGGTGACGAGGATCTGACCAGTTCCGGCGAGCGCTGAGACCCTCGCGCCGATGTTGACGGCGATCCCGCCGAGGTCGTCGCCTCGTACCTCGACCTCACCGACGTGGATCCCAGCGCGGATGGCGACGTCGATGGATGCGAGCAGGTCTCGCAGCTCGGCTGCACAGCTGATCGCACGAGCTGGCGAGGCGAAGGTGGCAAGCATCCCGTCGCCCGTGGGGTTGACCTTGCGGCCTCCGTGTCGTTGCAGGGATCGGGCCACGATTCGATCGTGCTCGTCGAGGAGGGACCGCCAGCGTCGGTCGCCGACGCGGGCGGCAAGTGCGGTGGAGTCGACGATGTCCGTGAACAGCACCGTTGCGAGCACGCGCTCGGGTTCGTAGGTCGTTGATCGCCCGGTGAGGAACTCCTCGATGGCGATCATCTCCTCCGCGTTGTCGTCCCACACCGCCGCCTGCTTGCGGAGGATCTGGAACGTCGCGTTCGGGATCGCGGAGGCCAAGAAGCGGCCGCATCGTGGGTCCACCAGCCGGTTCGCATCGTGGTGCAGCACCAGCGTTCGGGCGCGGATGCTGCTCAGTAGGGGCCGGACGTCGGTCTCGAGCGCGGTCTGCCAGAGCGCACGTGCTGCGCTCGGGCTGACCGAGATGCGCTGCATCATCATCCAGCGCTCGAGTGCCAGCGCATCGTGGTCACCCGGATCAGCAAGGCGGTCGTAGCCCTGTGGCTCGTCCCAGTGCTGTTCCATGCGCTCGAGCGAGGTCTTGGCCTGCTCGGCAGTGAGCCCCCAGGGATGGTCGTCTGTCTGGAGGAGCGTGGCGTAGGTGTCGATCAGCACCAGCGCCTCGGTGCGCTCCGGTTCGGCGGCCGCGAACGCCATGACGAGATCGCCGCCGTGCGCGAGGCCTACGAGCGACGTTCGCTCGGACTGCACGGCATCCAGGACCGCTCGGACGTCCTCGAGGCGCCCGCTCAGATCGGGCACGCGATCAGGGGGTACCCGATCGGAGAGTCCCGTGCCTCGCTTGTCGAAGAGGATGACGCGATGTGAACGAGCGAGCCGCTCCAGACGGCGCCGCATGTCGGGGATCTCCCACTGGTAGTCGAGGTGCCACCAGGCCCCGACGCTGTGGAGCAGGTCGGGGCCGTCGCCGATGACCTGATACGCGATGTGGACGCCGTCGGCGGTCTTGACGTAGTGGGTCAGGGGCCGTTGCACCACGCCCGCATCGTAGGACGATGCCGCGAATCGGACACCGGGTGGTGGTTGGTGCAGCTAGGAAATGCTGACGACCTCGACGGTGAGGCTCGCGCCGGTGGGGGAGGTGAAGCTGACCTTGTCGCCCACCTTGGCGCCGGCCAGGGCTTCGCCGAGCGGGGAGCGGGGGCTGATGATGTCGTGCGCCACGCCGCGCTCCTCGACGGAGCCGTAGAAGTACGTGTCGGCGGCGTCGTCGCCGTCGTAGCGGAGCTGCACGATCGAGCCGGGCTCGACCACGTCGCCGTCGGTGGCCTCGACGATCACGCAGTTCTCGATCATCCCCGCCAGCTGGCGGATGCGGGCCTCCATCTGACCCTGGAAGTCCTTGGCGGCGTGGTAGTCGCCGTTCTCCTTGAGGTCGCCGAGCTCGCGGGCCGCCTCGATCTTGCGGGCGATGTCGATGCGGCCGACGGTGGTGAGCTCGTCGTGCTCGGCCTTGAGCCGGTCGTACGCCTTCTGGGAGAGGTGGTGCGTCTGCGCCATAGTCGGACAAGCGTACCGGTGCTCGCTCACCGTGGGAGTCGTGAGGGTGGGGGGAACGCTCGTCAGGTCGGACGGTGGGCGCGCTGGGCGCGGTAGATCACGTGACGGCTGAGCGGGTGGCCGGGCGGGAGGCTGGGATGGTCGAACTCGTCCCCCGGCTCGTGGGTCATGCCGATCTTCTCCATCACCCGCCGGCTCTTGGCGTTTCCCACGGAGGTGAACGACACCACCTCGTCGAGTTCGAGCTCGTCGAAGGCGAGCCGCAGCACCTCGGTGGCGCCCTCGGGCGCGAAGCCCTTGCCCCACGCCTCCTGTGCGAGCCGCCACCCGACCTCGACGCACGGCGTGAAGTCAGCCTCGAAGCGGGGGACGGCGAGGCCGATGAACCCGATGAACTCGGCCTGGCCCGGCACCTCGACGGCCCACAGCCCCCAACCCTGCGTGGCCAGCGTCGCCTCGATCCGGTCGACGAACGCGTCGCTCTCCGCTCGGGAGAGCGACGCCGGGAAGTGCTCCATCACCGCGGGGTCGGCGTTGAGGGCCGCGAACGGCGCTCGGTCGGCCTGCCGCCAGGCCCGCAGCAGGAGCCGCTCGGTGCGCAGCTCGATCACGTCCGCGATGCTACGACCCACCGCTCTGTGCGCACCCGCCATCGGATTCCGGGAATGCGTGCGCAGAGAACGGGAGGTTGTGGCTAGCGTCCGGACCGCTGGGCGTATGAGCTGGGGAGCCGTCGTGCTACTTGAGGTCCGAGGTGCAGTGAAGCGGTTCCGCCGCGGCACGGAGGTGATCGCCGCGCTCGACGGCGTCGATCTCGACGTGGGCGCCGGCGAGTTCGTCGCGCTCTACGGGCCTTCGGGGTCGGGAAAGTCGACCCTCATCCATCTGGGAGCCGGGCTCGACGATCCCGACGACGGCGTGATCCGTCTCGACGGACGCGACCTCGCCACCTGCTCCACTCGCGAGCGGGCCAAGATCCGTCGGCAGCGCTTCGGTCTCGTCTTCCAGTTCTTCCACCTTCTGCCCGCCCTCACCGTGACCGAGAACGTCGAGCTGCCGCTGCTGCTCGATGGGCGGACGCCGAACGGCCTCACCGCGGGCCTGCTCGAGCGCGTGGGGCTCACCGAGCGTGCGCTGCACCTCCCTGGCGAGCTGTCAGGTGGCCAGCTCCAGCGCGCTGCGATCGCCCGAGCGCTGGTGACCGAGCCCTCGCTGATCCTCGCCGACGAGCCCACCGGCAACCTCGACTCGGCCACGGGCGCGACGGTGCTCGACGTGCTCGAGACGGCGGTCCGCGACTCGGGCGCGGGCATGCTCCTGGTCACCCACGACGAGGGCGTCGCGGCGCGAGCCGATCGGGTCGTGCGACTGCGCGATGGCCGGTTCGAGTGAGGTCGCCGCGGTGAGGCGCTGGCGGGCCCCGGTCCGCGGGATCCGCCTCCTGCACCTGCGCGAGCTGCGACTCCACCCGCTCCGCACCGGGATCTCGATCGTGTCCGTGGCGGCCGGCGTGGCGATGATCCTGTCGGTCGTCGTGGTCGTCCGATCGACTACCACGAGCTTCGAGCGGCAGTCCGCCGCGCTCGCCGGACCAGCGCCGCTGCGGGTCACCGGCGTCACCTCGATGGGAGGGCTCGACGCCACCAGGGTCGAGGAGGTGCGGGCGACCGAGGGCGTAGCGGCGGCGATCCCCATGATCCGCAGCGTCGTCACGGTGGAGCACGACCACCGAGATGCACTGGTGTTCGGCGACGACGTGCTGGTCCTCGGGATCGACTGCCAGACGGCCTCCTTCCTCGGCACGGACTGCGCCACCGTGACCGACGTGCCCCTCGTGTCGACCTCGCTCGCCAACGACGCGCGGACCGGTTGGTCGCTGCGAACCGACGGCGGTCGTGTCGCCCTCGATCCCGCACGCGTCGCACCAGAGCTCGACGGGTTGGGCGAGCGCGTCGCCGTGGTCACGATCCCCGCCGCGCAGACCATGTTCGGCCGTGGCCAGGGCCTCGACGTGATCTACGTCGTGCCCTCCGAGGGGGTACCCGTCGCCGACCTGGAGGGACGCCTGCGTGCCGCGCTCGGCCCCGGGCCCACCGTGCTCACCGTCGCCGAACCCCCCTTCGAGTTCGAGCAGGTGCTCAACACGATCATCCCCCTGTTCGGGATCCTCGGACTGTTCGCGCTGGCCATCGGGATGATCCTCGTCGCCAACACCGTCGCCCTGTCCCTCGAGGAGCGCCGCCAGCAGCTGGCGATCGTGGCCGCCTTGGGTGGCACCAACGCCACCGTCGTGGGCGGGGCGCTCCTCCAAGCGGCCGTCATCGGGCTGCTCGGCGGGATCCTCGGCATCGGCGGGGCCATCGCGCTGGCCTACCCGCTCACGGCGTCGGTGTCCGGGTTCACCCTGCCGATCGCGGGCATCGAGGTCCAGGCGCTGCCGTCAGAGGCTCCCGTGCCGCTGGCCCTGCTGATGGGCGCCGGGGTGGCGGTCGTGGCCGCGTGGCGACCGGCCCGTCGCGCGCTGCGCAGCGACGTCGCGGCCGAGCTGTCGAACCGAGATCGCCGAGCCGAAGCCGACACCTCGCTGCTGGCCGCGCGCGCGGTGATCGCCATCGCCCTGGGGATGGCGGGTGCGGGCGTGGCCGGCGCCGCCGGCGCCAACGGCTCCCTCGAGGGCTGGCAGCCCCGCCTCGCACCGGTGGGCCTGCTCGTGACGATCCTGGGGCTGAGCATCGGGACAGCTCGCCTCACCCCTGTGGTCGCGCAGCTCGTGCTCCGCCGGCTCCGCCCCAGATCAGGAAGCGTGCGACTGGCCGTCGCGAACCTCGTGCGCGAGCCGGCCCGCACCGGCGTGATGGCACTCGCGGTCGGCTCAGCGGTGGGCGTGGCGTTCATGGTGGCGAGCTTCAACCAGTCGGCGAGCGCCGGGATCTCCGACGGCGTCAGCAGGAACCTGGCCGGCAAGCTCGCGATCAGCATCGGGTCCGAGACGCAGGACCAGGACCTGTTCACGAGGATCCCGCCGGCCACCGTCGAGGCCATCTCGTCCCACCCTGGTGTCGCGGCGACGACCCGGAGCGCGTTCCTGTTCGTGAGCAACGGGATCGGCATGGGCATCGAGGGCACCGAGGAGGCCCCCGCCGGCCTGCGGGTGTATCGAGGCACGGCCGATCCGGTGCGCTTCGCCAAGGGTGAGGTGCTCATCGGGGCCGCCGTCGCCCGCCGTCAGCACATCGAACCCGGCGGTCACGTGCGGATCCCGGTGCGCGACGGCTTCGCGTCGCTGCCGGTGCAGGGCATCTGGGCCGACGGCAACGTCGTCGGGAACATCGTGCAGATGCCGCTGTCCACGCTCGAGGAGCTGTTCGGACCGCAGCCGGTCGACAACCTGCTGCTCACGCCAGCAGAGGGTGTGTCGGTCGCCGACCTCGCGGCCAGCATCAAGGCCGCCGGCTACGACCCGGCCCTGCGCGCCGAGCCGGGTGAGGCGGTGGCGGCCCGGATCGCGGCGAACGCGTCCACGCAGCTGGCGCCGTTCTGGGCACTCCAGCGCGGCCTTACGGTCGTGGCGTTCATCGCAGTGCTGTCGACGCTGCTGCTCATCGGCGTCCAGCGCACCCGCGAGCTCGCGCTCCTGGCCGCGGTCGGCATGGAGCCGCGCTCGATCGGACGGATGGTGGTGCTCGAGGCCGTGGTCGTCGGCGTGCTCGGATCGGTCGTGGGCGCCGTCCTCGCCGTGGGGATGTTCCTGGCCTTCTACGCGCTGACACCCCTCCTCATCGGCTGGGAGAACCCGATGCGCTTCGCCCTGTGGTCGGTGCCCGTCTACGGCGTGATCACCGTGGTCCTCGTCGGGCTCGGCGCACTCCTCCCGGCCTGGCGCGCCTCCCGCGTCAACGTCGTCGAGGCCCTCGCCTACGAGTGACCCCCCCACTACGGGCGGGGACGGCCCCGGGCTCGCCGCGCGATGCCGGCGAGGCCTAGCCGGAGTGCGGCCTCGCCGGACAGGCGGAGGCAGGAGCGCAGCGACGCCCGGAGCCGTATGTATCAGTTCAGTTCACTTGGCGGTCGCGGCCTTCCCAGTACGGGGCGCGGAGCTTGAACTTCTGGAGCTTGCCGGTGGCGGTGCGGGCCAGCTCGCCGCGGAACTCGATCGAGGTCGGGCACTTGTAGCCCGCCAGGCGCTCCTTGCACCATGCCCGCAGCTCGCCCTCGGTGGCGGTGGCACCGGGGGCGAGGACCACGAGGCCCTTGACCGTCTCGCCCCAGCGCTCATCGGGCACGCCGACCACGGCCACCTCGGCCACGGCGGGGTGGGAGAACAGCGCGTCCTCGACCTCGATGGAGCTGACGTTCTCGCCGCCGCTGATGATGACGTCCTTCTTGCGGTCGCTGATGGTGAGGTAGCCGCCATCGTCCAGGGTGCCGCCGTCGCCGGTGTGGAACCAGCCGCCCTCGAGGGCTTCGTCGGTGGCCTCGGGCTGGTCCCAGTAGCTCTTGAGGATGTGGTTGCCGCGGGCCAGCACCTCACCTTGGTCGGAGACCGTGAGGTCGATGCCCACGGCCGGAACACCGGCGCGCGACAGGCGCGACGCGCGCTCGCCAGCGGTGAGGTGGTCCCACTCCTCGCGGCCGCGGTTGATCGTGAGCAGCGGAGCGGTCTCGGTGAGCCCGTAGATCTGGATGAGCTCCCAGCCCAGCTCCGTCTCGACACGCTCGATCGTCTGGGTGGGAGGCGGCGCGCCCGCGACGACGATGCGCACGCGGTCGCGTCCGGGGATCGGGCCGTCCCACGTCGATGCCGCGTCGAGCACCATGGAGACGACGGCGGGGGCACCACAGAGGAGCGTGACGCCGTGCTCGTCGATCCGTCGCAGGATGTCGGCGCCGTCGACCTTGCGGAGCACCACCTGCGGCACACCCATCGCCGCGAGCGCGTAGGGCATGCCCCACCCGTTGCAGTGGAACATCGGCAGGGTGTGCAGGTAGGTGTCGCGGTCGCTCACACCGGTGTGCCAGCCGAAGATCGCCGAGTTGGTCCAGAGGTTGCGGTGGGTGAGCTCCACGCCCTTGGGGCGCGCGGTGGTGCCGCTCGTGTAGTTGATCGTGGCGGTGGCGTCCTCGTCCTGGCCCTCCCAGTTCACCGGGGTGGCGCCGTCGAGGAACACCTCGGCGTCGGTGTCGGTGCCGAGCACCACTCGGTGCTTCACCTGCAGGTGCGCGACCGAGTCGGCGAGCTCCGGATCGACGAGGAGCATCGACGCACCTGAGTGCTCGAGGATGTACTCGATCTCCGCCGGTGACAGGCGGAAGTTGACCGGCACGAGCACTCGCCCGTAGCCGCTCACCCCGAAGAACGACGTGAGGAGCCGACCGGCGTTCTGCGAGAGGATCGCCACGCGCTCGCCGAGCCCGATGCCGCGCTCGTCGAGGCCGGCGGCCTGGCCTCGTGCCAAGTCGCGCATGCGTCGGTAGGTGATCGTCCCCAGGCCGCCGCCGGGCGCGTCGGGCTCGTCGACTACGCCCACGCGGTCGCCGTACACGAGCGCCGCTCGCTCGAGGTGCCCACCGATGGTGAGTGGTGTGCGCATCCATCCCCCTTGTCGGAACTGCGGGGTGGACCGTACTTGCTTGACTCACGGTCAGCAGCAGGGGGACACTTCCCGGGATGTCGATCACCTCCCAGGCCGTAGTCATCATCATGTAGCGCACGCCCGCCGGCGTGCGCTGCCCTCGACCGTCCACCTCGGTGGGCGGTTTTTCCGTTCTAGAGCAAGGAGTGATCGTGGGTCACAAGGTTGGAGTGATCGGAGGCGACGGGATCGGTCCCGAGGTGATCGCCGAGGCCCTCAAGGTCGTCGCCGCGGCCGGGGTGCCCCTCGACACCGTCGACTACGACCTCGGCGGCGCCCGCTACCTCCGTGACGGCACGGTCCTGCCCGACGAGATCCTCGAGGAGTGGCGGGGCCTCGACGCCCTGCTCCTCGGCGCGGTGGGCACCCCCGGGGTGCCGCCCGGGGTGATCGAGCGCGGGCTCCTGCTCAAGATGCGCTTCGAGCTCGACCTCTACATCAACCAGCGTCCGTTCCTGTTCCCCGAGCGCGGTATCGACATGGTGGTGATCCGCGAGAACACCGAGGGTCCCTACGCCGGTGAGGGCGGGGCCTTGCGCAAGGGCACGCCTCACGAGGTGGCCACCCAGGGCTCCGTGAACACCCGCATGGGCGTGGAGCGCTGCGTCCGCTACGCCTTCGAGCTCGCGGAGATCCGGGAGCGCAAGCACCTCACCCTCGTGCACAAGACCAACGTGCTCACCTTCGCCGGCGATCTCTGGGAGCGCACCTTCAACGAGGTCGCCGCGGAGCACTCCGGCGTGACCACCGCCTACAACCACGTCGACGCCGCCTGCATCTACTTCGTGCAGTCGCCCGAGCAGTACGACGTCGTGGTGACCGACAACCTCTTCGGCGACATCCTCACCGACCTCGGCGGTGCCGTATCCGGCGGCATCGGGTTCGCCTCCAGCGGCAACCTGAACCCCGCTCGCACCGGCCCGTCGATGTTCGAGCCGGTGCACGGCTCGGCCCCCGACATCGCCGGTCAGAACAAGGCCAACCCGGTGGCGGCGATCCTCTCCGCGGCCCTGATGCTCGACCACCTCGGCGAAGATGATGCGGCCGCCCGTGTTCGCAAGGCCTGCGCCGACACCGCCACCCTCTCCGGTTCCACCTCCGACATCGGCGACGCGGTCGCCGCTGCGCTCTAGACAAGGATCAGCACATGCCCATCACCCCCACCGAGAAGATCTGGATGAACGGCGAGCTCGTCGCCTGGGACGACGCCCGCATCCACGTGCTGACCCACACCCTCCACTACGGGATGGGCGTGTTCGAGGGCATCCGCGCCTACGAGACCGACAACGGCCCGGGCATCTTCCGCCTCACCGACCACATCGAGCGGCTCTTCCGCTCGGCGCAGATCCTCGGGATGGAGATCCCGTACACGGTCGAGGAGCTCGTGCAGGCGTCGAAGGACACCGTGGCTGCCTCGGGCCTCCCCGGTTGCTACGTGCGTCCGATCGCCTACTACGGCTACGGGGAGATGGGGCTGAACACGCTGCCGTGCTCGGTCGATGTGTCGATCGCCTGCTGGCCGTGGGGTGCCTACCTCGGCGACGACGCGCTCACCAAGGGCGTGCGCATGAAGATCAGCAGCTGGACCCGCCACGACCACAACACGATGCCGCCCGCCGCCAAGACGACCGGCAACTACGTGAACTCGTCGCTCGCGAAGGTCGAGGCGCTCAAGGCCGGCTACGACGAGGCGCTGATGCTCAACGCGCAGGGTCTCGTGTCGGAGTGCACCGGCGAGAACATCTTCGTGCTGCGGGGTCGCCGGCTCATCACACCACCTCTGTCGGCGGGTGCGCTCGAGGGCATCACGCAGGACACCGTGATCCAGATGGTCAAGGACATGGACCTCGACGTGGAGGTGGTGTTCGGCGACCTCACCCGCAGCGACCTCTACGTGGCCGACGAGATGTTCGTGGTCGGCACCGCGGCAGAGGTCTCCGCGGTGAGCTCGATCGACGACCGCGAGATCCCCTGCCCCGGTGAGATCACCCTCGCCGTCGGCCACGAGTACGCAAAGGTCGTCCGAGGCCAGGTCGACCGCTACAAGGACTGGGTCGAGCTGTGCTCGTAGTCGAGGGGAAAGCGGGGGGTTCCGGTGGGTCTGGTTCGGGGTGGCCGTCGGCGCGCGGGGTACCCCGGTGGGGCCGGGGCGGCGGGGCCCCCCCGCCGCC
>JBQTKH010000060.1:0-2382 GCA_052386335.1 Microthrixaceae bacterium | reverse complement strand
CAACACCTTCTCTCCCAAAACTACCGGCAAGCTGGGCGTACGTTGGAAGCCGATCGAAGACCTTCTGGTCCGCACGACGTACTCTCAGGCGTTCCGCGCACCGGCCATCACGGATCTGTTCCTCGGCGCGACGGACTCGTTCCCAACGCTGACCGACCCGTGCACAGGCCCGGCGCCGGGCGCGAACCGTCCGCAAGGCACGGACGTCGACGCCAACTGCGATGCCGAGGGCGTGCCCGACAACGCCCCGCAGTTCAGCTCGCAGATCCTCACCCGCTTCGGCGGCAACACCGAATTGCAGCCCGAAACGGCGGACACGCTCACCGCCGGCCTGGTCTGGAGTCCGGAAATGGTCCGCGACTTCAACGTCTACGTGGATTATTTCAGCGTCAAGCTCGAGGAGTTCATCAACTTCCTCGATCCGCAGTTCATCCTGACCGACTGTTACCAGCGTCCGGCCGGCAGCCCGCGGCCGAAGACCTGTGACTTCGTCGCGCGCAACGCCGACGGCTCCATTTCGTTCGTCAGTGCGAAGTCCTTTAATTTCTCGCGCCTCGACACGGCCGGCATCGACGTCGCCTTCGACTACGTGCTGCCGATCGCCGACTGGTTCCCCGGCATGGAGCAGTACGGCGTCTGGAAGGTGGTCTACGACTCGCAGTACCTCCTAAAGTACAACCGCTTCTCACCGGTCGCCGGCGGCGGCGAGGAAGAGGACGGCATCATCAGCACGGACAAGGGGTTTGCCGGCGACAACGTCGGTGGCGATAGCCCGCTTCCCCGGTACAAGGCCAACTTCACGATCGAGTGGGCGCTCAGTAACTGGAAGGCCAGTTGGTCCACGCGCTTCATCGGCAAGGTTACGGAGCCGTGCGATGATGGCATTTCACCGTCGCTGCAAAGCTACGGTGTCTGTTCCAATCCAGACCCGAACACGGCAGACGGCATCGACGATTCGACGAATGAGATGAAAGAGACCTGGTATCACAACATTCAGGGTATCTATGCTCTGCCCGAATGGAACACCGAATTCACGCTTGGCGTGAACAACCTGCTCGATCAGGATCCGCCGATCTCCCAGTCGGCCTTCGCCGACTCGATGGCGCGCACGCTGTACGAGCCGTGGGGCAGCCGCCAGCCGTACCTGCGCTTCAAGATCAATTTCTGATCTCGACCCTGGAAGAAACCGTCAGCCCCTCTTCGGCGGGGCTGATTTTTTGGTGCCCAAAAAACAGGCCCCGGGTCATCCGGAGGCATCGTCCATGCAAGACGCTGCCGAAGCGACTAGGGTCCCGTGTTTGCAGTGTTGCCCGATGGGCCACGCTTGACGCGGTTCATCGCCTCTTGATCCTCGCGGGCGCGGCGCTCGCGCTCGGCACGGGTGGTGCACACGCGCTTCTTGATGTGGGATCCGGTGGAGGCTCCGGTTGAGCAGACCGCATCGCGGTCGCTCGACGGCGACGTCTGCTTGGGCTGTTCCGCTAGGCCCGGACCGACGTAGGCCATGGCCGCCACCACTGCCACTCCGTAAAGCCGATTCATCGACGCTCCAAAGCTGAACACATCGTCAGGGCATTTTATGCCGGGGCGGAGTCCTCGAGAACCCGACGCCGGTGCTGTCGCTGGAGCAGTACGGCCTGTGCTCGGACACGAACAACCCCAGCGAGCTGTTCGGCTACTCCGTCGATGAGGACGGAACCGTCAACCCGGGCAAGGCCAACGAGCTGCAGGCGACGGTCTACAGCGACATCCAGGGCGGCTGGACCGTGCCGAACTGGAACACCAAGCTGGTGTTCGGCGTGGTGAACTTCCTGGACCAGGATCCGCCGGCCTCGCGCAGCGCGTTCGCCGACAGCTACGACAAAGCGACCTACGATCCGTGGAGCAGCCGCACGCCGTACGTGAGGTTGCAGGTCACGTTCTGACGCGCTGACCGAGGTTCACGACGACCCCGCCGGAGCGATCCGGCGGGGTTTTTTGTTGGTGCGGCGGACCATTCGATGGAATAAGGCCGGGCGCGTTCGCGCCGGATCGTGTGCGCCGGTCCACGCGACTGGCTATCATCGTCGCGCGACCCCGGAGAGAACCCTTGAGCCAGATGTCGCGGCGTTCGGCACGTGTCGATAAGGCATCTGAAATCGAGGCCCTGGCCCGGGAGCACCTTTGCTGCGCGTTTCCCGATCTGCTTGCCCTTTACCTCTACGGCAGCTTCGCCGGGGACGAGCCGTGGCCGTCCAGCGACGTGGACCTCGGCGTGCTGCTGGCCGGTGGCCGCAGTGCCGATCCGGAGCGTCTGCTCGAGGCCGCCGCGGATCTCGGAGCCCGGTTTAATCGGGACGTTGATCTGGTCGACCTGCGGGCCGCGGGAACGGACCTGTCGAA
>JBQTKH010000059.1:0-4651 GCA_052386335.1 Microthrixaceae bacterium | reverse complement strand
CGAGCCGGGGGCGAGCCCGACGCTGCTCGAGCCGCCGGCGCCGGCTCCTCCTCGAGCACGGTGAGGCGGAGCCCGCCGGTGATGTCGCTCATCATGTTGAACAGGAGCACGAGCACGACGTTTGCCGCGGAGCCCGCGAGCACGAGCACGACACCGCCGAGGACGAAGGCCAGAAAGATGCGCAGATCCTCGAAGCGGAACTCGCCGACGAGCCGTTCGCCTTCGCGGCAGTCAGCCTCGTCGCCCGGTGAGGCGGCCCCAGGGGCGCCAGGGTCGGGCACCGTCGTGGCCGACTCCGCGGGGTCCAGCTGATCCACGGGGCCGCCGGTGGCCGTTCCCGGCCGGGTGGTGGTCGTCTCGGGCGCGGCCCCGTCGATCGGTTCGCAGTTGCCGAAGCCGCCGACCGATGTGACGAAGCTCTCCACGTTGTCGACGACGCCGGTGGCGCGCGCTGCACCCCACAGCACGCCGAAGGCGACGCTGACGATGAGGAACAAGGCCGCGTAGAACAGCAGCGAGAGCTTGAGCACCGACCACGGCTCTACATGGCGGAGGATCCGACGCACCTTGCGCACCCGCGGCTTGCCGGGCCGCGACGGCGCGTCCTTGGTGGCGACTGCCTTCCCGTCGGGTGGGGTCCCGTCCTCGGGCTGCACCGGCACGGCGGCCGGTTCGGTCGTGGGGATGCCAGCGGTTGGTGCCTTGATGATCGGCGCACCGGTGGGGACCCTCGACGAAGGGGGCTCCGACGGTGGGGCCGGCGCGACGGCGGGCGGCGTGGCGCTCAGCCCAGAGGGCGCCCCGGTGGGGGTGGAAGGGGAGGGCGACGCTGGTGGGCTCGGGCGGTTCTCGGGTACCGGACGCGGCGGCGCAGGCGTGGTGGACGCGCCGGGCGAGGGACCGCCGGGGGGGACGCTGCCTCGGTCGAGGGGCGGCGACGGCGACGGTCCAGTGGTCGAGGGGACGCCGGGTCCCGATCGTGGCGGCGGCGGTGGCGTGGGGGCAGACGGCGCGGGGGCAGGCGGCGTCGGGGCAGACGGCGTCGGCGTCGGGGCGGGCGCTGACGAGCGCGATGGGACCGGCGTGGCCGGAGGGACCACCGGTGGCGCGGTGGACCCGGGCGCGCCCCGCGGGGATCCCGATGGTGCCGAAGTCGTCGATGGTGCCGGAGGCGTCGATGGTGTCGGGGGCGTCGGGCGTGTCCACGCGGGGCTCGGCGGCGTGCTCGGACCCGGATCGCGCGATGCCGATGGGGGGCTCGCGGCCGGGGCCGAGGCCGGGGGCCGCGGTACAACCGGTGCCGGCCGGTCGGGCTCTGGCGAGCGCTCGCGGGGCTCGCTCGGGGAGGGGACCGTGGGCGGGGGCTCGGTCGACGGTGGCGGCGGATCGTGGGGGGGGCGTTCGTCCGCTCGTTCCGCTCCGCCACGAAACGATGGATCCTCCGGCCGCGCGTCGCCGGAATCGTTCGGCGGATCATCGGGCACGGCCGGAGTGTAGGACACGGCCTTGCCTCGACCAGGTCAGTCGCGACGGGCTTTGGCCGCCGCGCGAGCGTCGCCGACGACCACCACCACCCACACGTCTCGCCCGTCAGCGTGCCACGAGACCACGCGCGCCCCGTTGCGCAGGGCGAGCTCGCGCGCCGCGTCCTCGCCCTCGGCGGCCCCGGCCAGCGCCGCAGCGTCGGCCGCGCTGCGCGCCCGCGCCCGCTCCCCCGCCGCTCGCGCCAACGGGACGAGGGCCAAGACCACCACCACGGCCAAGGCCACGACGGCCAGCATGAGCGCGGTGGCCTGCCCTCCATCCCGAGCACGGACGTCTCTCCGCCGACCACAACCCATGGCGCACCCCCGACGGCCCCGGGGGCCCGAGCTCGCTGGCAGCTGGGGGAAGCGCAAGCCGAGGCTAGAGGTGTGGCCCCCGCATGTCGATGGTGCGGTTGCGACCCCGGTCAGGCGTCGGCGTCGTCAGCGGAGAGCACGGGCGCCACCGAGGCGACGGTCTCGCCCGCCGCCAGGTTCATGACGCGCACACCGGTGGCGTCTCGCCCCTGGCTGGAGATCTCACGCACCTCCATGCGGATCAGCGTGCCCGCCGAGTTGATCACGAAGATCTCGTCGTCGAGACCCACCATGAACGCGGCCACGACGAAGCCCTTCTTGGCGGTGAGCTTGATGCCTCGCACGCCCTGGCCGCCTCGGCCTTGACGGTTGAAGTGCTCGAGCTGGGTGCGCTTGCCGTAGCCCGCATCGGTGACGATCAGCATGGCGACGTCGTCGCGACAGGTGTCGAGGCTCACGACCTCGTCGTTCGCGCGCAGCTTCATGCCACGCACGCCCGCGGCGGCACGTCCCATGAAGCGGACGTCGTCCTCGCTGAAGCGGATCGCCTGACCGAGCTTGGAGAGCATCAGGATGTCATCGCCCCCGTTGGTGGGGATGACCTTCACGAGCTCGTCACCGTCACGCAGGTTGATCGCGATGATCCCGGTACGCAGCGACGAGTCGTACTCGTTGAACTTCGTCTTCTTGACCTGGCCCTTCTTGGTGGTGAAGAAGAGGAAGCGGCTCGTCTCGTAGTCGCGCGTGTCGATGATCGTCTGGATGTGCTCGTTGGGCTGGAGCTGCAGCAGGTTCGGCATCGCCGTGCCCCGAGCGGTGCGCTCCTTCTTCGGGATCTCGTGCGCCTTGAGGCGGTAGACCCGACCGAGGTTCGAGAAGAACAGCAGGTACGCGTGCGCGGTGGTGGTGAGGATGTGGCTGACGTAGTCCTCATCGCGCAGCTTGGCCCCGGCAACACCGCGCCCACCGCGACCCTGAGACCGGAACGCGTCAGCGGCCACGGTCTTGATGTACCCCTTGGCCGAGAGGGTCACGACGAGCTCCTCGTCGTCGATGAGGTCCTCGATGTTCATGTCGCCGGCGTCGAGCGTGATCTTGGAGCGGCGCGCGTCGGCGTGCTTCTCGCGCACCTCGGCGAGCTCGTCCTTGATGACCTGGCGCAGCTTCACCTCGTCGTTGAGGATCAGGTTGAGCTCGGCGATCTCCGCCTGCAGCTCGGCGATCAGCGTCTCGAGGTCGATCCGGGCCAAGCGCGTGAGGCGACCCAGCGGCAGCTCGAGGATGTGGTTGGCCTGCACCTCGGAGAACTCGAAGGGTGCGGCCATCAGCGCGTCACGGGCGTTGGCGCGGTCCTCACTGGCACGGATGGTGGCGATCACCTGGTCGATGACGTTGATGGCCTTGAGCAGGCCCTCGTTGATGTGGGCCTTGCGCTCCGCCTCGCGCAGTCGATAGGCGGAACGGCGACGGATGACGTCGACCTGGTGCTCGATGTAGGCCTGGAGGGCTTGCACGAGGTTGAGCGTGCGCGGCACCCCGTCGACGAGCGCCACGGTGTTCACCGAGAAGTTCGTCTGCAGCGGCGTGTGCTTGTAGAGGTTGTTGAGGATGACGAGGCCGGCAGCGTCCTTCTTCAGCTTGATGACGAGGCGGGTCTTGCCCTTGGCCGACTCGTCGTTCACATCGCTGATGCCCTCGATGGCCCGCGTCTGCACGAGCTCGGCGATGCGCGCCGCCGTGACCGAGATCGACGTCTGGTACGGCATCTCGGTGACGACGATCCGGTCGGAGCGCGTGCCCTCCTCGATCTCGCAGACGGCGCGGATCCGGATCGAGCCCTTGCCGGTGCGGTACGCGTCGAGGATCCCTTGACGGCCCATGATCAGCCCACCGGTGGGGAAGTCGGGGCCCTTCACGAACTGCATGAGGTCGTCGGGCGTGGCGTCGGGGTTGTCGATGAGGTGGACAGTGGCGTCGATGACCTCGCCCAGGTTGTGGGGCGGGATGTTCGTGGCCATGCCCACCGCGATGCCCTGGCTGCCGTTGACGAGCAGGTTCGGGAACCGGGCCGGGAGGACGGTGGGCTCGACCTCGTCGCCTGAGTAGTTGTCGGCGAAGTCGACCGTGTCCTCGCCGATGCCGTCGAGCATCCGCATCGCGATTGGCGCCAACCGGCATTCGGTGTAGCGCGAGGCAGCCGCGCCGAAGTCTGGGCTCCCAAAATTTCCGTGCCCGTCGACGAGGGGATGGCGCATTGAGAAGTCCTGCGCCATGCGGACGAGCGAGTCGTAGATCGAGGCGTCGCCGTGGGGGTGGTACTTGCCCATCACCTCGCCGACGACGCGCGCGCACTTCATGTGCGAGCGGTCGGGGCGGGCGCCGAGCTGGTCCATGCCGTAGAGGATCCGGCGGTGCACGGGCTTGAGGCCGTCGCGCGCGTCGGGCAGGGCGCGCGTGGTGATGACCGACATCGCTTAGTCGAGGAAGGAGCTCTCCATCTCCTCCTGGATCTCGATGGGCTCGATCGCGGCACGGACGTTGCCGGGCTCGACGAGGTCGTCGGCGCCGTTGTCGTCGGAAGGGGGGGTCTGGTCTGACATCAGATGTCCAGGAACCTCGTGTCCTTGGCGTTGGTGATGATGAACTGCTTGCGGAGCTCCACGACGTCGCCCATGAGCGTGGCGACGACGTCGTCGGCCAGCGCGGCTTGCTCGACGTTGATCTGGAGCAGCGTGCGAAGGCCGTCTTCCATCGTTGGGACGCGCAGCTCTTCCGCGTCCATCTCACCGAGGCCCGTCAGGCGGCCGAAG
>JBQTKH010000058.1:0-31211 GCA_052386335.1 Microthrixaceae bacterium | reverse complement strand
GGCGAGTCGTGCACCTCGAGCTTGAGCTCGACCGTGAGCGGCACGTCGCCGAAGTTGCGTCCCTCGAGCCGGATCATCGCCCACTTGCGGTCCTCGAGCCACGGCACGTGATCCGACGGGCCGATGTGCACGTCGCGATCCGAGATCCCCTGGTCGATCTGGCTGGTGACCGACTGCGTCTTGGAGATCTTCTTCGACTTCAGGCGCTTGCGCTCGAGCATGTTCATGAAGTCCATGTTCCCGCCGAAGTTCAGCTGGTACGTGTGGTCGATGGTGGTGCCACGGTCTTCGAACAGGCGAGCGAGCGTGCGGTGCACGATGGTGGCGCCCACCTGGCTCTTGATGTCGTCGCCCACGATCGGGAGGCCGGCGGCCCGGAACTTCTCGGCCCACACCGGGTCGGACGCGATGAACACGGGGATGGCGTTGACGAAGGCCACGCCGGCGTCGAGGCAGGCTTGGGCGTAGTAGCGCTGGGCGTCCTCAGAGCCGACGGGCAGGTACGACACGAGCACGTCGGTCTTGGTGTCGCGGAGCACCTGGGCCACGTCCACGGGCTCGGCTGGGCTCTCCTCGGCGACCTCTCGGTAGAACTCCCCGAAGCCGTCGAGGGTCGGCCCGCGCAGCACCTGCACGCCGAGGTGCGGCACCTCCGCGAAGCGGATGGTGTTGTTGATGTCGGCGAGCAGCGCCTTGGACGCATCGAGGCCGACCTTGGTGGCGTCGACGTCGAAGGCAGCCACGAGCTCGATGTCGCGGATGTGGTAGCCGCCGAGCTCGACGTGCATGAGGCCCGGTACGCGGTCGGTCGGATCCGCGTCGTGGTAGTAGGTGAGGCCCTGCACGAGTGAGCTCGCGCAGTTGCCCATGCCGGCGATGGCAAGGCGGATCTGGGTCATGTCTGTTCCTCCTGGATGAGTGCCTGGCGCTCTGCGGCGATGAGCCGATCGAGCCAGGCAAGGTCGTTGACGAGGTTCTCGGCGTCGCGCTCGCGCAGTGCGCCGAGGTAGGTGTCGTGGCCCGATCCGCTGCGTCGACGGAGGTCGTCGCGGCGGCCGAGAAGCTCGGTGCGGCGCCGCTCGAACAGCTCGAGGCGGGCACCGTTCGGGAGGTGGCGGGCAAAGGCGACCCGGAGGTTGAACTCACGGTCGTCGCTGACGTCTGGGTCGGCCAGGAGCTCGACCAGCCGCTCGCGGCCGAGGTCGGTGATGCCGTACACCTTCTTGCCGCGGCCTGTGGAGCTGCGCAGCCCAGATTCGCGCACCCGGGCCCGAAAGGCGGCCAGCTCGGCGGCCAGCGACCCCGACATGGGGGCGGAGGGCACCGTGGTGCGCTCCTCGACGGCCTTCACCGCGCCCTGGGCCTCGAGGCGGGCGAGGGCGGGATAGAGCGAGCCGAAGCTGATGGAGGCGCGGCTCGTCAGCAGCTCGCCGAGCCGCTTCTTGAGCTCATAGCCGTGGAGCTCTTGCTCCGTGAGGAGGCCGAGGATGGCGAGGTCGATCATGAGGGGGGCACCGCGTCGATGTATCGAATCGATGTAACGACAGAGTGTATGACGAGCCCGCTCCCGTCAACCCCAGAGCGGCGTGACGTTCGTCACGCGGAGGGACCGGTAGCCTCGCTGCCGTGACGTTCCGGCCCGACGCGATTCGCGGCCACGGCCAGCAGAGGGCCGGTGGCGTGATCGACTACCGGCTCGCGCGCATGGGCGTGGTGTCGGAGTTCCGCAAGGGGCGGCTGGCCAAGCACGAGGTGTGCGACGCCCACCCTGAGCTCAAGCGGGCCGCCCAGTCGGCCAGCGAGCCCACCTCGATGGAGTGCCCGATCTGCACGGAGGACAACATCGTCCTCGTCACCTACGCCTTCGGCGACCGGCTGCCCGCGTCGGGGCGCTGCATCACGGTGAAGGGCGAGCTCACGAAGCTCGCCCAGGGCCGGCGACGGCTCGCCTGCTACGTCGTCGAGGTGTGCCCCTCGTGCTCGTGGAACCACCTGGCCCAGACCTTCCTGCTCGGGCAGGAGTGAGCCGAGCCCAGGTCGATCGCCTTCGCACCGGCGCCGCCCTGGCTGCAGTGGTGCTCGCGCTGCTCTCGCGCGGCGACACGTCGGTCCTCGCGGTCGCGCTGGTGGCGACCGCATGGCGCCCGGCTGCCGTCAGCGTGGTGGTGGCGCTCCTCGCCACATCGTGGCGATGGGGGTCGACCAGTCTCGAGGCCATCGCGGGGGCGCAATCGGTGCTCGGTCCGGCCGCCCTGGTGGGGCCCAGCAGCGCGGCCGCGGCGGCGGGACTGGCCGCGGTGACCGTGCTGCTGGCCGCCCCTCGCCCGATCTCGTCGAGCGCGGCCGGGAGGCTGATCGTTGCGCTGGCCAGTGGGGCCGCGGTCGGGGTGGTGCTCGCCGGTTCCGGACCCGGTGGGGATCTGTGGCAGCGCGGGGTCGTGAGCGTGGGGGCAGCGGGCACCGCCCTTTGGCTGGGGCGGCTCCGGGACCGACGGACCAGCGATCGGGCGCTGGACGCGCTCTCGGGCGTGGCGGCCCTGGGCACGCTGCTCGCGGTCGCGGTCGACGCTCCCGGCTGGTCGGGCACCGTCGATGGCGCCGCGTTGCTCGAGGGGGCAGCGATCCTGGCGGCGGCCGTAGCGCTCGTGAGCGTCGGCCATCGGGCGGTGGCCGCGATGGGGGATCGCCCGGCGTGACGCGTACGCTCGGCGGGTCCGACGGGGCTCTGCCCGTTGCCGACGGCACCCCCTGCATGACCGAGCGCCGCCCTCCCGCCCGAAGCCGATCCGCCCCCGCCAAGCGAGGACCAGCGCGGCGCGCCGCTACACCGCCCTCGCAGGCGCGACGTCGGAGCGTCCTCTGGCGGCGGCGCCGGGGCCTGTTCTTGAGCGGGCTGGTGGTCGTGGGTCTCGTCGGCGGCTTGGCGTCGATCGCGTTCAACATCGCGCTCCCACCGACAGACTCGCTGCTGCAGACGTCGTTCCTGTGTGCGGCAGAGGTCACCGATGCATGCGGCCCAGACAACGCGATCGCCACCTTCAGCGCGGTGGAGGACCGGATCAACGTGCCGCTCGACGAGCTGCCAGAGGTGCTCGTGCAGGCGGTGCTCGCCACGGAGGACCGCTCGTTCTACGACCACGGCGGCGTCGACCCGGCCGGCATCGCTCGGGCGCTCTACCAGGACCTGCGAGGCACGAGCGCGCGCCAGGGTGGGTCGACCATCACCCAGCAGTACGTGAAGAAGGCGTACCTCACCTCCGAGCGCAGCATCTCGCGCAAGATCAAGGAGGCGGTGCTGGCGGTGAAGCTCGAGCAGCAGCTCGAGAAGGACGAGATCCTCGAGCGGTACCTCAACGCCATCTACTTCGGTCGAGGCGCGTACGGGGTGGGCGCTGCGTCGCGTGCCTACTTCGGCAAGGACGTCCGCACGATCGGGGTGCCCGAGGCCGCGTACCTCGCTGGGCTCATCCGCTCGCCGGGGTCGGCCGATGCGCAGGACGACCCGGAGGAGGCCACCCGCCGTCGGGGCACGGTGCTGACCGCGATGCGAGAAGAGGGCTACATCAGCCCCGCCATCGAGGCCGAGGTCGGCGCGATGGACTGGAGCTACGTGGTGCCGCGACGGGACCGCCGCGAGCTCCAGCTGCGCGAGGACTGGCAGGGCATCGGCGCGGAGTACTTCATCGAGGCCGTTCGCAAGGAGATCGCCGACGAGTATGGCGAAGACATGCTCTACGGCGGTGGGCTGCGGGTCTACACCACCATCGATCGCGCAATGCAGGCCGCGGCGTGGGACGCCGTCACCTCGACCCTCACCGAGCCCGACGATCCGGCGGCGGCGCTGGTCGCCGTCGACGAGTTCGGACGGGTGCGCGCCATGATCGGCGGTCGGGACATCAAGCAGCACCAGGTGAACCTCGCGATGGGAACCAAGGGGGGCGGGTCGGGACGACAGGCTGGCTCGTCGTTCAAGCCGTTCGTGCTCGCCGAGGCGATCCAGCAGGGGATCTCGTTGAACTCGAAGTTCGAGGCACCGGCACGCCTCGTGCTGCCGAACGCGAACGCGGGGAAGGACTGGAAGGTCCGCAACTACGCGGACTCCGAGCAGGGCGTGCTCGATCTCGTCGACGCGACGAGGGTGTCGTCGAACACGGCCTACGCGCAGCTGATGCTGGAGGTCGGCCCGAGCTCGGTGGTGGACCTCGCGGAGCAGCTCGGCGTGTCGGCCCCGTTGCCAGCGGTGAACTCACTCGTGCTCGGCACCGGCGAGGTGTCCGTGCTCGACATGGCGAGCGGCTTCAGCACCTTCGCGAACCGTGGCGTCCACAACACGCCGACCTTGATCCAGCAGATCGACCAGGTCGACGAGGACGGCAAGGGGGTGAGCGCGGTCGAGCAGTTCACACCGTCTGCGGAGCGTGTGCTCACGGAGGCCGAGGCCGACCTCGTGACCTACTGCCTGCGAACAGTGGTGGAGGCCGGTACGGGCCGGGCTGCCAACATCGGCCGGCCGGTCGCGGGCAAGACCGGGACGACGCAGTCGAACCGTGACGCGTGGTTCGTCGGCTACACACCCAACCTCACGGCTGCCGTGTGGATGGGCTACCCAGGAGCGCCGGGTGAGGAGCCGAGGTTCATGGAGGCCGTCCACGGCCGGGCGGTCACGGGTGGGTCGTTCCCCGCGGAGATCTGGGCCAAGTTCATGCGCAAGGCCACGGAGGACCTGCCGGTCGGGAGCTTCAAGACGCCGAGCTCCTTCGGCGGGCGCGAGCTGAACCCGCAGCTCCAGGTCCCCACCTCCTCGACGAGCTCCACCGAGAGCACGACGACCTCCAGCGAGCCGACGACCACGACGGCCGCCGCGCCGCCCTCTTCGACGTCGACTGTCCCGTCGACCGTCCCGCCGACCTCCACGTCGTCGCCGACGACGAACCCCCCGGCACCGAACTGACGGGCGGGTTCAGCTCACCTCGGCGTGGGGGTAGTGCGAGCGGCACGGGTAGCACCAGCGCTCCGTGGCGTCCACGATCTCGACCTTCTCCTCGGTGTCCCACGCCTCCGGCGTGACGTAGGCCCGGTGCACGAGGCGCACGTCGACGCCCTCGCTGCCGCAGCTGTCGCACGCGCCGATCTCGTCCATGCCGCCCAACGTAGCGATGCCCCACACGGTTGGAGTCGACGCAGCGGACGGCGTACGCTCTCGGGTGCCGCCGGCAGCCACCCAGGCGCTGGACGGTAGGAGGAACACGAGATGCGCTCGCAGCTCACCGCGCCGGCCGTCCGCGCTCGCAAGGTCCGCGCCGGCACTGATCCGCTCGTCATGGTCACCGCCTACGACGCGCCGTCGGCCCGCATGGCAGACGAGGCTGGGGTCGACCTCATCCTCGTCGGCGACTCCGTGGCCATGGTGGTGCTGGGATACGACGACACCCTCCAGGTCACCGTCGACGATCTCGCCCACCACACCGCCGCAGTCGCGCGGGGTCTGTCCACCTCGGCGCCCGAGCGCGAAGAGCGCAAGCCCCTCGTGGTCGCCGATCTCCCGTGGATGAGCTACCACACCACGACGGTCGACACGGTCCGCAACGCCGCCGCCCTCATCCGGGCGGGCGCGCAGGCGGTCAAGCTCGAAGGGGGTCGCAAGCGACTCCCGATGATCGAGGCGATCATCGATGCAGAGATGCCCGTGATGGGTCACCTCGGGCTCACGCCGCAGTCCGTCCACCAGATGGGCGGGTTCAAGGTGCAGGGCCGTGACACGGGTGCTGCGCTCGAGCTGGTCGCCGACGCCAAGTCGCTCGAAGCAGCCGGCTGCTTCGCCATCGTGCTCGAAGGCGTGCCGGACGAGGTGGCGCGGATGATCACCGCCGCCGTCGACATCCCCACCATCGGGATCGGTGCCGGCCCCGGCTGCGACGGTCAGGTGCTCGTCTACCACGACGTCCTCGGCATCGAGGATCGCATCCTGCCGAAGTTCGTTCGTCGCTACGCCGACCTCAAGACAGCGGGCGTGTCTGCCCTGACGGCCTACGCCGACGACGTGCGCTCTGGCGAGTTCCCGGCTGCGGGCGAGAGCTACCACCTCGCGGCGGAGGTCGCCGAGACGCTCGGCCTCTACGGCAGCGGCCCGGTGGGCGCATAGCCGCGCACACCGGTGAAGAGCTCGGTGATGGCCTCGGGGCCCGCCGGCATGCCCAGGTGGTACCCCTGACCGTGCCCGCACTCGAGGGCGATGAGCTCCTCGAGCGCCTCGTTCGTCTCGATCCCTTCGGCCACGACCTCGAGGTCGAGCGCGCGAGCGAGATCGATGATCGCCATCGTCACCTTGGTGATCGAGGGGTCGAGCCCGAGCGCAACGGTGAACCGGCGGTCCACCTTGAGCCCCATCACGGGGAGGTCGCTCAGCCGGCTGATCGACGAGTAGCCGGTGCCGAAGTCGTCGATGAACACCCCGACGCCGAGCCCGGTGGCCCGCTCGAGGGCACGGCGAGCGGAGTCGATCTGCTCCATCACCGCGGTCTCCGTGATCTCCAGGAGCAGGCGGTTCGGCGCCACCCGATGATGGTCGAGCGCTGCTTCGATCTCGTCGACGAGGCTCGGGTTCGACAGCTCGATCGGTGACACGTTGATCGCGATGGGCAGGTCGATGCCCACCTCACCCCACCGTCGGATCTGGCTGAGCACCTCGTCGAGCACGGTGGCGCCGAGCCGCAGGACGAGCCCGGTCTCCTCCGCGAGCGGCACGAACTCCGAAGGGGGCAGGAGCCCGCGGACGGGGTGCAGCCACCGCACGAGCGCCTCCGCGCCCGTGCATCGCCCGGTGGCGAGCTCGAAGATGGGTTGGTAGTGCACGACGAGCTCGTGCCGCTCGAACGCTCGACGAAGCTCGGCGTCGAGCGTGACGCGGGCGAGCGTGCGGGTGCGGAGATCCTCGTCGAACACGGCGCACTGGCCCGGACCGCGGGCCTTCGCCTGGTACATCGCGACGTCGGCGTCGCGGATGAGGTCGAACGGAGCCGAGGCCGGTCCGCGGATCGCCACGCCGATGGACGCTGTGATGAAGAACTCGCGGTCGTCGAGGGTGAACGGGTCCGCGAAGGTCGCGAGGAGCCGCTCGGCTTCGACGGTGAGTCCGCGCTCCTCGGCGTCGCGGATCAGCACCGTGAACTCGTCTCCGCCGAACCGGGAGAGCACGTCGTCCTCGCGCAGTGCCGACATCAGGCGCCGCGAGGCCTCGCGCAGCAGCCGATCACCGGCCGGGTGGCCGAGGGTGTCGTTCACCGTCTTGAACTGGTCGAGGTCGAGGAACAGCACCGCGAGGGAGCGGTCGACGTCCTCGAGGCCCTTGGCGAGGACCTGGAGGAACTGGTTCCGATTGGGGAGACCGGTGAGCGGATCGACCAGCGCGGCGGTCTGGAGCGCGTCCTCGTAGTGGCGCCGCTCGATCGCGAGGCCAGCCAGGCGGCCCGCCCCGTAGATCAGGCGGCGCTCGAACTCGGTCGGCTCGTGCACGACGGCGGAGTACACGGCGAAGGTGCCGAGGATCCGTCCGGTCTGGTCGACGATGGCGTGCGACCACACCGACCTGAGGTCGTGCTCGCGCGCGAGGTCGGCGAACGGGGCGGTGGTCGGGTCGTTGAGCATGTCGCGGACGATCACGTCGACCCCGCGGGCGGCGGCAGTGCCACAGGACCCCATGCCCACGGCGACCGGGATGCCATCGATCGCCGCGCGGAACGCGGCCGGGAGGCTTGGGCCGGCGGTGTCGAGCAGCACGCGGTCGACTGGGTCGACCATGAGCAGGGAGCACAGCGCCCCCGGGTACCGAGCTTCGACCTCACGACAGAGGTCGGCGAGCACGAGGGTGAGGTCGTCGCCGCGGGCGATCTGCTCCAGGATCTGCTGCTGGGTGGCGATGTCCTGCTCCGCCCGCCGGCGGTGTCGCTCGGCGCGGAGTGTTGACGTGACGTCACGCACGATCGCCGAGATGGCGCAGACGTCGCCGAGGTCATCGCGGATCGGCGCGAGCGTGGCTGAGACGTGGACCCGTCGGCCTTCCTTGTGGACGACGGTGGTCTCGACGGTCCGGTCGGTGCCCGTGCCCAGCGCGCCCAGCAGCTCGGCCAGAGCGGGCTCGGCCGGACCGATGAGGAGATCGCCGACGCGGCGTCCGACCATCTCCGCGGCGGTGTACCCGAGCACCTCGCCGGCGCTCGGACTCCACGCGAGCACGGTGCCGTGGAGGTCGAGCGCGATCATCGCGTCGCTGCTCGAGTCGATGAGCGCGGCCAGCCACGCGGTGGGGTCGAGCCCCTCGGCGACCGTCGTCGGCACTGGGAGCCGCCTCTCCCGCTGGTCCACGCGTCCCCCTGTCCACCTCGATCGACGACGAGTCGCCCCTAGTATTGACACCTTGGACCCCGACGGCGGCGAATCCGGCCGAGTCCGGGGACCGCGGCCCCGCGTGCCACCATGGCGCCGTGACCTTCGACGAGCGCCGCATCCGGCAGCTCCTGTGGGCAGCGTTCGCGGCGGTGGGTCTGGGCCTGTGGGCCTTTCTCCTCGTCGGCGCCGACGAGCCGGCCGATCCGTACCTGCCGGGCAACGGCGGCCTCCCCGCGGGCGTCGCGCCCCCCGGCGATCCAGCCAGGGTCCCCATCGAGGGGTTCGAGGAGATCGCCATCACCGTCGCACCAGCGGGAGGGGGCGACCTCGTCGCGTGGTGCCTCCTCGCCGCGATCCAGGCCGAGCAGCGAGCGCGAGGTCTGATGGGCGTCACCGACCTGCGCGGCTACTCGGGGATGGCGTTCCTCTACGACCGCGACGTCGACCACCCGTTCTACATGCGCAACACCCCCACCCCGCTGTCGATCGCGTGGCTCGACGAGGCCGGCGGCATCGTGTCCACCGCGGACATGGCGCCCTGCGACGACCGCGACGACTGCCCCCGCTACCCGCCCGCTGGCTCGTACCGGAGCGCCATCGAGGTTCCGCAGGGTGCGCTCCCGATGATGCGCATCGACCCCGGTGCCACGGTGACCATCGGTGGGGCCTGCGCCCCGAGGGCGTAGGCGGAGCCTCTCAGGGCCTTGTCACACCGGCTGGGTACGGTCCGATGTGTGCAGGAACCCCGCCCACCGCTACGCTCTCCCGGCCAACAAGAAGCCCCTTGCCCCCAGATCGGGGGCCCCGGCATGCCGGGTCCAGGAGGAGGACGATGCCCGTGCGGGCCTATGAGCTGATGGTCATCTTCGATTCGGGTCTCGACGACCTCATGATCGACGACCAGGTCAAGGCAGTGGCCGCCCAGGTCGCCACTCGTGGCGGTGCCGTGGTGTCGGCCGATCGGTGGGGCCGTCGTCGCTTCGCCTACGAGATCGACCACAAGACCGAGGGCTACTACGTCGTCTGGGAGATCACCTCCGACGGCGCCGACCTCGAAGCCCTCGAGCGGTTCCTGCGCCTCGCGGATGAGGTCGTCCGCCACAAGCTCGTGCGCCTGCCCGATCACGAGGCCGCTCGTCGCGGCCTCCTCGGAGCGCAGGCCCAACCGGCCCCCGCGGCCGGCTAGGAGAACATCACCATGGCACGCAACACCAACACCATCACGGTCACCGGCAACGTCACCCGCGATCCCGAGCTGCGCTTCACGCCCTCCGGGCAGGCTGTCGCTTCGTTCGGCCTCGCGGTCAACCGCAGCTGGCAGAACCGCCAGACCCAGGAGTGGGAGGAGCAGGTCTCCTTCTTCGACGTCAAGTGCTGGGCCCAGCTCGGCCAGAACGTGAGCGACTCCCTCTCGAAGGGGAACCGCGTCGTCGTCACCGGCCGCCTCGAGCAGCGCTCGTGGGAGACCGACCAGGGCGACAAGCGGTCGACCGTCGAGATCGTGGCAGAAGAGGTGGGCGCCAGCCTGCTCTTCGCCACCGCGGAGGTCACCCGCAACGAACGTCGCGACGGCGACGGCGCCCCCTCGGGCGGCGCCCCCAGCCGTCCCGCCCCGAACCAGCCTGCTGCCGCCGGCGGCTACGACCCCGCTGAGGAGCCGTTCTGATGGCCAAGCCCGTCCGCACGAAGAACAAAGACAACGCCCGCCGCGCCAAGAAGAAGATCAGCCTGCTGATCACCGAGCGGGTCGAGTACGTCGACTGGAAGGACGTCAACCTGCTCCGCCGGTTCATGTCCGATCGGGCGAAGATCCGCGCTCGCCGCGTCACCGGCAACAACGTGCAGCAGCAGGCCGAGATCGCGCGGGCGATCAAGAACGCCCGTGAGATGGCCCTGCTTCCCTACGCCAGCCGAGTCACGCAGACCCGTGGCCCCAAGCGGGGCGACGGCGAGCGCGGCGGTCGCCGCGAGCGCGACCGCGATCTGCCGGCACCGGACACCGAGCCCATGGATCGCACCTTGGTCGAGCTCGATGTGGATCTCGGGGACGACACCACGGACGACATCCTGGGCACCGACGAGCTCGGTGGCGACGACGCGGTCGTCGGCGCTGGTGAGGAGGACTGATGAAGATCGTCCTGCGCTCCGACGTCGACCAGGTCGGCAAGAAGGGCGACATCGTCGATGTCGCCGATGGCTACGCCCGCAACTTCCTCGTCCCCAAGGGCCTGGCCTTCCTGGCCACCCCCGGGATCGAGGCCCAGGCCACGTCGATGCGTCGAGGCCGAGACCTGCGCGACGCCACCGACCGGGCCGCGGCTGAGGCCATCGCCAAGTCGCTCGTGCCGCACACGATCACCATCGCGGCCCGCTCGGGCGCCGAGGGCAAGCTGTTCGGATCCGTCACCACCTCGGAGATCGCCGACGCGGTGTCGGCCCAGACCGGCATCGAGATCGACCGGCGCAAGCTGCACCTCGACGAGCCGATCAAGTCGCTCGGAACCCACCTCGTGCCGGCCAAGCTCCACGCCGACGTCGAGTTCCCGATCACCGTCGAGATCGTCGCGTCCTGAGCGCGGCGGCTCCTGCCGTCGCTGACGTCCACCCAACGGGCACCCGCCCGTCCACAGTTCGCGCCCTGGATCCCCAGGGTTGTCCACCGCCGGTCCCCAGGGTTGTACCCCTAGCCCCCCACAGGGCACCTGGCGCAAGGTGAAGATCCCCATGGCTGCACGAGCTGACGACACCGACCCGCAACGACGCACCGCCGCGGCGCGGGTCCCACCGCATGACCTCCAGGCCGAGGAGTCGCTCCTCGGGGCCATGATGCTGTCCTCGACGGCGATCGCCGACGCGGCGGGTGGCGTGACCGCCTCCGACTTCGACAAGCCGGCCCACGGCCACGTCTACGACGCGGTTCACACGCTCTACGCGTCGGGTCAGCCGGTCGACTCGGTCACCGTGTCCGACGAGCTGCGGCGAGCTGATCTCCTCGAGGCGATCGGCGGGCCGGCGGTGCTCGCCCAGATCATGGCGTCCACCCCCGCCACCTCGAACGCGGCGCGCTACGCGCAGATCGTGGAGGAGTACTCGCTGCTCCGACGCCTCATCAGCGTCGCCGGGGAGATCGCCGAGCTTGGCTACTCGGTTCCCGACGACGTCACCAAGGCCCTCGATCGGGCCGAGTCGCTGGTGTACGAGGTCAACGAGCGGCGTGTGACCGACAGCACCAAGAAGCTCTCCGACATGCTCTCGGAGAACCTGGATCGGCTCGAGGCGCTCGTGGAGCGCGGCGAGTCGATCACCGGCACGCCCACCGGCTACCTCGACCTCGACGACCTGCTGTCTGGCCTGCAGCCGAACAACCTGATCGTGGTGGGCGCCCGACCGGCCATGGGCAAGACGTCGTTCGCGCTCGGCATGGTCGCCCACTCGGCGCTGGTCGCCCGTCGGCCGGTGCTGTTCTTCTCGCTCGAGATGAGCAACCTCGAGCTCTCGCAGCGGCTGCTGTGCGCCGAGGCGAAGGTCGACTCAACTCGGATGCGCAACGGCCACCTCCAGCCCGACGACTGGAAGAAGATCTCGGGGGCGATGGGCCGCCTCGGTGAGGCCCCGATCTGGATCGATGACAATCCGAACCTCACGATCATGGAGATCCGGGCCAAGGCGCGTCGGCTCAAGAGCCAGGTCGGCGACCTCGGCATGATCGTGATCGACTACCTGCAGCTCATGACCGGCCGCTCGAACGCGGAGAACCGTCAGGTGGAGGTGTCCGAGCTCAGCCGCGGTCTCAAGATCCTCGCCCGCGAGCTGGAGACCCCGGTGGTGGCGCTCTCCCAGCTGTCCCGCGGGCTCGAGATGCGCTCCGACAAGCGCCCGATGCTGGCCGACCTGCGCGAATCGGGTTCGATCGAGCAGGACTCGGACGTCGTGATGTTCATCTTCCGTGAGGAGATCTACGACCCGAAGCCGGAGAACGCGGGCCAGGCGGAGATCATCGTGTCGAAGCACCGTTCCGGGCCCACCGGGGTCGTGTCGCTCGCGTTCCTCCCGCAGTACACCCTGTTCGCGAACATGGCCCGCGGCTTCGACTGAATCCTTTGCGTGCTTCGGGTGTCGCTGCGCTCCTGCCTGCGCACGTGCCTCCCGGCGACCGGCAAAGCCGGACCGCCTCCGGCCCCATCGCTTGCGCGCTTCAGGTGTCGACCCGGCCCGCCATCTCGAGCGCAGCGCTGACGTCGAGGCCCGCCCGGCCGACGAGCCAGCACGCGATCGGCGCGGCGACGCGCTCCGAAGCGTGCGCCGCCACCCCCGCGAGCGACAGCAGGGCGTCGACGGTGGCAGCATCGGGCGGCTCGACGCCGAGCGAGGTCGCGAACGCGTCGATCCACTCGGTTCCCGTTGTGGTCATGGCGCCGAACCTACCGTGGGTCGATGGTCGACCGATCCGGAGTGCTGCGCGTGTCGCCGACGTGCTCGGTCCCGCTGACCGAGCTCACCTGGCGGTTCAGCCGATCGGGGGGACCTGGGGGCCAGCACGCCAACACCTCCGACACGCGCGCGGAGGTGCGGTTCGACGTCCTCGCGTGCAGCACGCTCGGGCCGCGTCAGCGGGCCCGCCTCCTCGAGCGGCTCGGGCCGGAGGTGCGCGTCGTCGCCTCCGACGAGCGGTCGCAGGCCCGCAACCGGGACCTGGCCCTCGAGCGGCTTGCGGCGCGCCTCGAAGCGGCCCTGCGCGTCGAGGCGCCGCGGCATGCCACGCGCCCGACGCGCGGGAGCGTGGAGCGGCGGCTCGCCGGCAAGAAGCGCCAGGCCGATCGCAAGGCCGGCCGTCGGCCTCCCGATCTCGAGCGCTGACCCGGCCACCGATGACCCGCCACCACCCGAAGCGGCCGCTTGAACGCGCTCCGAGTGGGATTTCGCCCCAATTGTCCGATACCGTCCTGTCGTCACCGGGCGAGTTGCGGCGATCGCGCAAAGGTTCGCCAGCACGGTGGCGTCTGCATCGGCGACGATGGGGGTAGTGCGCGCGGGCAGGGCACATCGATCGCGCAACGAGGCACACGGGAGCCGGATCGGCAATGGTTGGCGGAGCGATGACCACCAGGACTGCGGCCGTTCGTCGGCGCGCGGCAGCGGTCATGGTGCTCGGGTCGATCCCGGTCGCGGCGGTGGTTCGGTTCGTTCCGAGTCGGGTCGCCGGGTTCTGGATCCAGGCGGCGCTGGCCGGGATCGCCGCGGCGATCATCCTCGGAGCCGCGCCTGGGCGAAGCCGGTCGACCTCGGCGTGGCGCTTGCTCGGCATCGGGGCGAGCGTCTGGGCTGTCGGGGGCGGGGCGTACGCGTGGAGGCTCGAGGACCACCTCGGCATCCAGGGGATCCCGCACCTCTCCGATCTCCCGCGCGCGGTGGGGATCGTCATCATGGCCGTAGCCGCGCTGCGCATGGCGCAGGCCCGCGGCACCCGACGCGACTGGGTGGCGCATCTCGACGCCCTCGTCACAGGCGTCGGCGCGCTCGTCGTGCTCACGCTGCTGTGGTCGCACGACGCTGACACCAACCTCACGGTCGGCGGCAAGTGGGTCACCGCAGGGGCGATCCTGGTCCTCGCGGCGGCGGTGGGCGCCGCCGTTCGGCTCGCGATCACCCGCGCGTCGACGCTCGCGCCCGGCCGGTTCTTGGTCGAGGGCCTCCTCGCCCTCGCCGCGGGGGAGGTGCTGTTGCGCAGCGGTCAGCTGCGAACGACCGAGTCCGCGCTCGACCGCGGGGGGACGGCGGGCCTCGTCGTCGCCGGTGGACTGCTCGCTGCTGCGGCGGTCCACCCCTCAGCCCACCGCGTCACCGATCGCGAGCATCGCAGCCTCCACGAGCTGTCAGCGCGTCGGCTCGTGCTCCTCCTGGTCGCCGCCGCGGCCGGGCCGCTGACGGCGCTCGCCCTGCGGCTCGGTGGAACCCCCGTCGACGGGTTCACGCTGGTGGTCGCACCCGCGCTGCTTGCGCTCCTGCTCCTCGTCCGGCTGCAGCTGGTCGTCCGCGGTGGGCAGGTCCAGGCGGAGCGCGAAGTGATGATCCGGGAGGCGGCGCTGGAGCTCGGCGCGGCGTCGGATCTGTCCGGGGTGCGAGCAGCGGTGCTCCACGCCGCCAGCCGCCTGGCCGGCCCTGAGCTCAGGTACGTCTCGTGGGTGGTGATCAACGAGCGAGGCGCCGCGTCGCCCGTTGATCTCCGTGGCCCCGCCGGCCCGATCGATCGCAGTGCTGCCGGGATCGACGACGCCCTCCTCGCGGCCCCGGCGCTCCGGGAGCTTCCCCTGCGCGCGCCCGACAGCACCGGCGCCGAGGTGGTGCTGGTTCCCGTGGCGACTCGGTTGGCGCGGCGTGCGGCGTTCGTCGTCGCCTCTGGGCGGCGCGTGCCCGAGGAGCTCGACCAGAGCCTCGCCACGCTCGGGATGCAGGGCGCGCTCGCGCTCGATGCCCTGGTCCAGTCCAAGGCTGTCGGCGACGATCGCAGTGCGGCGCGGTTCCAGCAGATCGTCCGACACAGCAGCGACCCGGTGCTCATCATCGGGCGCGACGGCCGGGTGCGGTACCAGACGCCATCGGTCGTCCGCCTGCTCGGGTACCTCACCGTCGATCTCGACGGTGCCGTGCTGGACGGCATCGTCCACCCCGGCGACGTCGGCCACGTCGGGAACTTCCTCGACCAGCTTCTGCACAGCCCCCCGGACTCCGTCCGAACCCTCGAGGCACAGCTGCTCCGGGCCGATGACTCCCCGGTCCACGCCGAGATCGTCGGGGTCAACCTGCTCGACAACCCGGATGTCGGCGGGGTGGTCCTCACCATCCGGGACGCCTCGGGCCGCCGGATCCTCGAGGACCAGCTGCGCCACCAGGCCTTCCACGACCCCCTCACGGGGCTGTCCAACCGAGCGCTGTTCGCGGACCGCGTCGAGCACGCGCTCGACCGGGTGCGGCGCGATGACTCGCCGACCCCCGCCGTGGCCTTCATCGACCTCGACGACTTCAAGCTCGTGAACGACAGCCTTGGTCACAGCGCGGGCGACCAGCTGTTGCGGGTGGTCGCTGACCGCTTGCGCGCCTGCTTGCGATCAGGCGACACGCCAGCGCGCCTCGGTGGAGACGAGTTTGCCGTCCTGCTGGAAGACGCCCCTGACGTCGCCGCCATCCTCGAGGTGGCCGAGCGCATCCTCGACGCGCTCGACGCCCCCGTCGTGATCGAGGGGCACGAGGTCTATGCACGCGCCAGCATCGGGATCGCCACCCGGCACGACGCGTCCACCACCTTCGACGAGCTTCTCCGCAACGCAGACCTCGCGATGTACGCCGCCAAGGCCAATGGCAAGGGCTGCATCGAGATGTTCGCTCCAGGCATGCAGCATCGGGCCGTCGATCGGATCGCTCTGAGCGGCGACCTCGAGCGTGCCATCGCCGACGGGGACATCGAGGTGGCCTACCAGCCCATCGTTCGACTCGTCGGCGGCGAGATCGTCGGCTTCGAGGCGTTGGCGCGGTGGACCCATCCGCAGCGCGGGTCGATCTCGCCCGTGGAGTTCGTCGCCATCGCTGACGAGACGGGGATGATCCTGCCCCTCGGCCGTCTCATCCTTCGCCAAGCCTGTGAGCAGCTCGCGCATTGGTTGCGCACCAACCCCGGCGAGACCTGGATGATGAGCGTCAACCTCTCCGGCCCGCAGGTGCTTGCCCCTGACTTCGTGGACGTGATCCGCGACGTCACCTCCGAAGCGGGCCTTCCGCCGAACCTGCTCGTCCTCGAGCTCACGGAAGCCGTCCTGCTGGCCGACAGCGAAGTCGTGCTCCGACGCCTCCAGCAGCTCAAGGATCTCGGCGTCCAGATCGCCATCGATGACTTCGGCACCGGCTACTCATCGCTCAGCTATCTGCAGCGCGTGCCCTTCGACATCCTCAAGATCGACCGAGCGTTCGTCTCCGCGCTGCGTCACGAGGTGCCGTCGTCGACCCTGGTCCGCACCATCACCGACCTCGGACGCACCCTGGGCCGCACGGTCATCGCCGAGGGCATCGAGGAGCAGATCGAGCTCGACGGCCTGCTCCAGCTGGGCTGCGAGCTGGGTCAGGGCTATCACTTCGGTCGCCCGACCGGACCGGCGGAGCTCGAGCACGACCTCGCGCTTCTTGGGAGCGAGCGCTAGCGCGCGGGAGCGATCGCGTACCGTCGACCAACATGCGATCACCGCGCGCCACGCTCCTCGGGGCCGCACTGGTCGCGGGGTATGTCGGCCTCATGGGCTGGACCTCATGGGAGTCGTTGCACGCCGCTGACCGCGATCGCGGCGCACCCGGGGTGGCAGTGCCCGCCGAGGAGACCTTCGCCGCTGCGTGGGAACGGAGTCGGACGGAGACGTACCTCGCGACAGGCGTGTACGAGCGCCGCAGCGAGGTGACGGGCGCGACGGTCAGCTCGGAGGACGTGGTGGCCCAGCGTCCGCCCCGGCGCCTGCATCGCCAGCTCGCGGGCGTGGCGGGTCGAGACGACGACCGGCTCGTCGTCTGCCCGGCGCCGCCGCTCGGCGACGAGGCGCGCGCTGCGCCGTGTCAGCTCGGACCCCCAGGTGGTGAGACGTACGCGCAGAGCGTGGAGCGCGAGGTCGAGGGGGTGCGAATGCTGACGTCCGGGCCCCGTCCTCTCTACCGGGTGGTGGTGCGCCGGCCGGGCTGCTTCCACCTGACGCGCGAGCGAGTCGACCCCCGGGCCCCGTTCGGCCAGCGAGCCACGTTCTGCTTCGACGACGCCACGGGCGCGGTCGTGTCCAGCACCGTGCATCACGAGGGGGGTGTGGTCGAGGTGCTGTCGGTATCGACCGTCCGGCGTCGCGTCAGCGATGCCGACCTCGAGCCCTAGATGCCGACCGGGCGAAGGGGCGAGGGGGCGACGGGTGGGGACGGAGGCCACGGCATGTTCACCAGCCCCTTGCGAGGCCGGCTGCGATGCGGGTGGAGGGAGTCGCAACCCCCGTCCCGGTTCCCGTTGCTGACCAGTGGGGGCGATGACCACTGGTCTCTAGGCACATCGACCCATGCGGCCGTCACCTTGAGTGGTTTCTCGCGAACTTCTGGTCACATACCGTGGCCGGGTCGGTCTGGGTAGCCTGGCGGCCATGTTCCTGGGCGAGGATCTGCTGGCCTACCTCGTGCTCGCCATCGGCGGCGCGATGGCCGTCGGGACCTTGTTCGCGGTGGTGCGACCTCCCGAGGCGCACGGCGAGGGCGACCTCGAGCGCGCACCGCTGGGGCGGAGCCTCGTCTTCGCCGCGGTGGGCCTCCTCGGTGCCCTGTGGGCGCTCGCGACCCTGCTGCGGGGCTAGGGGGCTCAGACGCGGGTGAGTCGGAGCCCGAGCGACACCAGCGTCTCGAACGGAGCGTTGTAGCCCCGTTCGAGGTGATGGATGCCGTGGAGCGTGGACGAACCCTCGGCGGCCGCGGCCGCGATCACCGAGGAGAAGCCCGCCCGCACGTCGGGGATGGTGACGTCGGCGCCCTGGAGCTTGGACACCCCTCGAACGACCGCGGAGTGCTTCGCCGAGGAGTCGTGGAACCGGCACGCTGGACCACCGAGGCAGGTGTCGAAGAGCTCGACCTCGCCGCCCATCGCCTTGATCGCGTCGATGTAGCCGAGACGGTCCTCGTAGACGGTCTCGTGGAGCACGGACATCCCGTCGGCCTGAGTCATCAGCACGATGAGAGGCGGCTGCCAATCCGTCATGAAGCCCGGGTGCGTGTCGGTCTGCACCGCGGCGGGTTGGAGCTGGGTCGCGCTCGCGCTCACCCAGGTGTCGTCGATGTCGACCCGGGCGCCCATGCGGTGCAGGGTGTTGATGGCCGTGACGAGACGGTCCTGGTCGCATCCGCCGACCCGCACCCGCCCACCGGTCATCAGGCCGGCGGCGAGGTAGCTGAACGCCTCGAGGCGGTCCCCCTTGAGGCGCGCTTCTGCGCCCTTGAGCGACTCGACGCCCTCGATCACGAAGCGCCGATCGGGCCGAAGCGCGATGTGCGCACCCATCCGCTGGAGGAACAGCGCCAGCTCCACCACCTCGGGTTCGGTGGCGGCGTTGTGGATGACGGTGCGCCCTTCGGCGAGCACCGCGGAGAGCATCACCGTCTCTGTCGCACCCACCGACGGGTAGGGGAGGGTGATGCGCGTGCCGCGCAGCCGGCCCTTCATGCGGGCGGTCACACCGTTGGACTGCACCTCCACCTCGGCGCCCATCTGCTGCAGCGCCGACACGTGGAAGTCCACGGGCCGGCGACCGATTCGGTCGCCGCCGACGAGCGGGACGAACGCCTCGTGGGCGCGGTGCAGGAGTGGGCCGAGCAGCAGGATCGGGATGCGGTTGAGCCCGGAGAACTCGAGCGGCACCCGTGGCGTGGGCTCGGGCACGGGCGCGACGGTGATCGTGCTGCCCTCGATGACGACGTCGAGCCCGATCGAGCGCAGGATGTCAGCGGTGATGCCGACATCACCGACGTTCGGTGCGTTGGTGATCGTCGACGGTGAGTCGGCCAGCAGGGCGGCGACCATGTGCTTGGTGACCGCGTTCTTCGATCCGGCAACCACCACATCCCCGCGCAGCGGCCCGCTGGGCTCGATGTGCCACGCCGGGCCGGTCGGGGCGGCAGCGGGCGTGGCGGCGGGCGTCATGGCCCGAGGCTACTGCCCATCGCACAGCGACCCGCTGGCGCGACAAGGGCCGCCGCCTCGATGCGAGACGGCGGCCCTGGGTCGATGCCGGAACATCAGCGCCCGTCAGATGGCGTCGGTGTCGCGCTCTCCCGTGCGGATGCGGTGCACGGAGGAGACGTCGGTCATCCAGATCTTGCCGTCGCCGATCTTCTCCGTGCGGGCCGCCGCCGCGAGGGCCTCGGCCACGCTGTCGGCGAGTCGGTCGTCGACCAGGATCTCGATCTTGATCTTCGGCACGAAGTCCACCGTGTACTCAGCGCCTCGGTACACCTCGGTGTGACCCGACTGGCGTCCGAACCCCTGCACCTCGCTCACGGTCATGCCGTTGACGCCGGCCCCCTTGAGGGCTTCCTTCACCTCGTCGAGCTTGAAGGGCTTGATGACTGCTGTGATGAGCTTCACGTCGTTCCTTCCGGTCAGTTGGAGTATGCCGTCTCGGCGTGCTGGCTCAGGTCGAGGCCCGTGTCTTCGGCGTCCTCATCGATGCGCAGCCCGAAGACCAGGTCGACCGCCTTGGCGATGATGAAGGTCATCACCGCCGAGAACACCAGCGCGGCGCCGACAGCGACCGCCTGGTCGACGAGGAGGTCGGTGCCGCCGTCGAAGAAGACACCGTCGAAGCCCGCGGCGTTGATGGCAGAGTCGCCGAAGAGGCCGAGCAGCAGCGATCCAACGATGCCGCCGACGAGGTGCACGGCGATCACATCGAGGCTGTCGTCGAGCTTCAGCGCCTTCTTGATGCTGATCGCCAGGTAGCAGAGGACGCCGGCGATGGCACCGATGATGATCGGCGACATGCCCCCGACGTATCCGGCGCACGGCGTGATCGCGACCAGACCCGCGACCGCCCCGGACGCTCCGCCCAGCGTGGTGGCGTGACCGTCCTTCAGCTTCTCCGCCACGAGCCAGCCGATCATCGCAGCCGAGGCCGCGAGGCTCGTGTTCACCAGGGCGTGCGCCGCGATGCTGTTGGCCGCACCGGCAGAACCGGCGTTGAAGCCGAACCAGCCAAACCACAGGATGCCCGTGCCCAGCAGGGTGTAGGGCAGGTTGTGCGGCGGCATCGGCTGCTCGGGGTAGCCCTTGCGCTTGCCGATCATCGCCACGATGACGAGGGCCGCGATGCCCGCGTTGATGTGGATGGCGGTGCCCCCCGCGAAGTCGAGCGCCCCCCGCTTGAAGAGCCAACCCGTCGGGCTGAACACCCAGTGGGCGATCGGCGAGTACACGAGCACCGACCACAGGGCGATCACGATGGCGTAGGACTTGAACTTGAGGCGGTCTGCCGTCGCACCCGTGATCAGGGCCGGTGTGATGATGGCGAACATCATCTGGAAGGCGAAGAACACGATCGGCGGGATGGTCAGGAAGTCGAGCCCGGGGAGCGGGTTCAGGAAGGTCCCGTCCGCGTTGAACTTCGTCACCAGGTCGGTCATGAAGGCGAAGTCGAGGTTCCCGACGTAGCCGCCGCCGTCACCGAAGGCGATGGAGAACCCGACCACGGCCCAGAGGACACCGATGAGGCCCATGGCGAAGAAGTTCTGCATGAGCATGCCGAGCACGTTCTTGCTGCGGACCATGCCGCCGTAGAAGAACGCGAGCCCCGGCGTCATGAACAGCACCATTGCGGTCGCGGTCAACACCCACGCGGTATCGCCAGCATTGACTTCCATGTCGCTCCTAGGTCAGGGGGATGAGGTTCGCCACAGGTTCATGTCGTTGTGTTTCACGAAGGTTTCGTGATGTAGCCACATATGTGAACTCTGCACGGCGACCGACGGCTGGCCACTGGGAGGGTCGGGCGGGTCACGCCCCGCGCTGGGGCCCTCGGACGAGGCGGCCGGGCTGGTTCCCGGTGAACTCGTCGTGGTCGACGGTCCGCACGCCTGACACGAAGGTGGCCACGTAGCCGCGGGCTCGCTGGATGAGTCGTCGCCCGCCCGCCGGCAGGTCGAAGGCCATGCGGGGGAGCTCGAAGGACAGCTCGTCGAAGTCGATCACGTTGAGATCGGCTCGCAGCCCGGGGGTGACGAGCCCTCGGTCGCGCAGTCCGTAGAGCTCGGCGGTCTGGCGGGTCTGGAGGTGCACGACCTGCTCGAGCGGGAGCGTGGGACCCCGCCGACGGTCGCGGACCCAGTGGGTGAGCATGAAGGTGGGGGTGCCGCCATCGCAGATGGCGCCGCAGTGAGCGCCCGCATCCGACAAGCCCATGCGGGTCCGGGGATGCTGCACGGCCTCGTAGGTCATCGACAGGTCGCCGTAGCCGTAGTTGAAGAAGGGCGCGTAGACCATGCCGTTGCCCTCGTCGCTCGTGAGGTGGTCGAGCAGCAGGGCCATCGCCGGGACGCCGCGTCGGGCGGCCTCCGCCGCGACCGACGCGTCGGCGGCTGGCTCGTAGTCGATGTCGGCGCCCTCGACGAGCCACATGCGATCGAGCTTCGCCAGCACGGCGCGCTGGAAGAGACCGCCGTCGTCGGGCGTGTCCTCGAGGATCCTGCGGCGGCGCTCGGGGTCGGCCAGCGCGGCGAGGCGGGCCGGCATCGGGAGGTCAGCCACCTCGGCGTACGCGGGGTGGAAGAGGAGCGGGTGCACGCTGCCGTGCAGGCAGTAGAGGATGCCGATCGAGCGACCTGCGACCTGGGCATACATCGGGAGCCCCTCCGCCGCGGCCTCGTCGAGGAGGCCGAGGACCGCTCGCCAGACCTCGGGATCCTGGTCGGGCTGGTTGAGGTTCACGCTGACGGTTCGTCCGGTCCGACGAGCGAGGTCCAGCATCCACGGCCACTCGTGCACGGGGACGCGGGCGTGGTCGGGAGCGAACTGGAACACGCCGTGACCGGCCCGAGCCATCGCCTCGCCGATGGCGAGGAGCTCGTCGGCCGAGGCGTCGGTGCCCGGGACGAGCTCGCCGGCCTTGGACCGGTGGATGGGGGTGCGACTGGTGGAGAACCCGAGCGCGCCCGCGGTCAGGGCTTCAGCCACGAGCGCACCCATCGCCGCCCGATCAGCGGCGGTCGCCGGCTCGTTGGCCGCCCCACGGTCACCCATCACGTAGGCCCGCAACGGCCCGTGCGCGATCTGGGCACCGACGTCGATCACCCGAGGCATCCGTTCGACAGCGTCGAGGTACTCCGGGAAGCTCGTCCAGTCCCACGAGATGCCCTCGGTCATCGCAGAGCCGGGGATGTCCTCGACCCCCTCCATCAGGTCGATGAGCCAGTCGTGACGGTCAGGCGACGCGGGCGCGAAGCCGACACCGCAGTTGCCCATCACGACGGTGGTGACACCGTGCCAGGAGCTCGGGGTGACCCACGGATCCCAGGTGACCTGCGCGTCGTAGTGCGTGTGCACGTCCACCCACCCCGGCGTGACCAGCCGACCTTCCGCGTCGAGCACCTCGGTGGCGTGGCTCGTCGACGCACTCCCGGCGGGGACGACCTCGACGATGCGGCCTCCATCGACGACGACATCGGCGGGGCGGGGACCTGCACCTGACCCGTCGACGAGCAGCCCGTTGCGAACGACGAGATCAGCCATCGCGGTGCAGTCCACCAGATGAGCCCGGCCGGCGCCCGTTTCATCGGGCGATCGGGCGTGTCAACGTGACTGGCCTGCCCGAACCATGGGTGCTCATTCGGGGTGCGTTCGCTACAGCGACCCGTCGGCGGGTGCCGATGTGGGCCGATGCGCAGTTCTCGGCATAGCAGTGCAGAGGTGGCCATCCCGGTCGTCGCCGCGGTCGTCGCTGTGGGTGCAGCCCGGACCATCGGCGGAGACAGCGCGCTGGCCTGGAGCGGTGCGCTGGCCTGCGTGGCGCTGGCCTGGACGGCCGGGCGGGCCGTCGGGGGACAGCCCGTGCTCGCGGGCCAGGCCATCCCGCTGTCGGTGGGGGTGGCGGTGCTCGCCCTGTCACAGGCCGGACTCGAGCCCGTCGCGTCGACCCCGTCCCGATCGATGCTCGCCATCCTCGCCTACCCCTTCCTGGGCCGCGCGATGGTGCGGGTCGTGGTCGCACACCGTGATGTCCGCGAGCCCGACATGGTGGTGGAGTCAGCGCTCGTCGGCACCGCTGCTGGCATCGTGTTGCACGTTGCCGTCGGCGGCTGGCGACCCGACGTCGCGATGTCTGCGTGGAGCGATGCGCGCAGCGCGTTCCCGGTGATGCTGGTTGCCCTCGATGTGACCGTCCTCGTGGTCGCGGCCCGCGCGGTGCGGTCGCCGGCAGCACGTCGCGGACCGGTTGCGTGCCTCCAGGTCGGGTTGGTCTCCCTCTTCGCGTCGCACCTCTCGCAGGTGCTGTCGATCGCGGGGGGTGCTAACGGGCGGTCGGTATCCACGGGTCTTGCCATGGTCGGGTTCGGGGCCGTCGCCCTCGCGGCGCTGCATCCCGGCGCCCAGCGGGAGCCCGACCGACTGCTCGAGCTCGAGGTGCTGTTCTCGGCGACGCACGCGGGCGTGGTGGTCGTCGCGCTGCTGGCCGCGCCCGGGGTTCTCGCCGTCCAGGCTGCCCGGGGGGTGACTGTGTCAGCCACGCTCGCGACGGGGGCCGTCGTGAGCGGGACCATCCTCGCGACCTACCTGGTCGGCCTGCTGCGGGAGCGCGCCGCCACCGAGCACCAGGCCACCCACGACGGGTTGACCGGGCTCCCCAACCGAGCGCTCGTGGTCGACCGCCTGGACCGATCGATCGCCCATGCCCGCCGCAGCGGCGGGAGCTGCGCAGTCCTCTTCATGGACCTCGACCGGTTCAAGGAGGTCAACGACACGTTTGGGCACGCGGCGGGCGACGGGCTGCTCCGCTCGGTCGCCGCCCGGCTGGCGACGTGCGTCCGCGACGAGGACACGGTCGCCCGGCTGTCCGGTGACGAGTTCGTGATCCTGCTGCCCCACCTGAGCTCGCCCGAGGACGTCGTCGAGGTGACCCGTCGGGTCTTGGACTCCCTCAGCCACCCGGTCACCGTCGGGGATCAGCCGATGCTGCTCTCGGGGAGCATCGGCGTGGCGGTCTATCCGAACGACGGCGGCACGGCCGACGAGGTGCTCGCCAACGCGGATGCGGCGATGTACCGGGCCAAGGAGACCTCGGGGAGCAGCTGGGAGCTGTTCAGCGCCGCGCTGTCCACCCAGGCCCAGGTGCGCCTCCAGGTCGAGGCCGATCTCCTCACGGCCCTCGCCCGAGACGAGATCGTGCTGCACTACCAGCCGATCGTCGACCTGGCGACCGGGCGCACCGTGGGCGCCGAGGGGCTGGCGCGCTGGAACCATCCCGAGCGGGGGTTGCTGTCGCCAGGGGAGTTCGTGCCCATCGCTGAGCAGTCCGACCTCATCGTGATGCTCGGTGAGCGGGTCATCCTCACGGCGTGCCGCGAGCTCCGGATGTGGCACGACCTTGGGCTGACGGATCGCTTCATCTCGGTCAACGTCTCGTCGCGGCAGTTCAACCATGGTCTGGTGTCGACGGTGGCGTCGGCGCTTCGGGTCACGGGAGCGAACCCACGCAACCTCGTGATCGAGCTGACGGAGGGGACGGTGGTCGACAGCCTCGGGCAGGTCGCGGCGGCACTCGAGGAGCTCGCCGCGATGGGGGTCCGATCTGCCATCGACGACTTCGGCACCGGCTACTGCGGCCTGCGCTACCTCGGCTCGCTCCCCGTGGCGTCCCTGAAGATCGACCAGTCCTTCATCCAGGGCATGACGCCGAGCTCGGCTGCCATCGTCGCAGCGACGATCGCCATGGGTCACAGCCTGGGTCTCACCCTGATCGCCGAGGGTGTCGAGACCCCCGAGCAGCGGCGCTTCCTCACCGAGCACGGCTGCGATCGGATCCAGGGGTACCTGGTGGGGCGGCCGATGCCATCGACCGAACTCGTCGACCGTCTCCAGGTAGAGGGCCACGACTCGGAGGCGGACACGGAGCTGGCCTCGCTCGACCGACTGAGCGAGCGCATGGAACGCGTGGTTGCCTGAGCCCGCTGCACTCGGTGGTCCACCCGCGGGGGCTGGATCAGACGGCGAGGGTGGCGCGGCTCGGACAGCACACACCCATCAGCCGGCTCACCGTCGACTGACCAGCGTCGGTGGAAGCTCCAGCTAGCCCTTGGGCTTGCCGTGGCCGTGGTTCGACCGGGAGGTTGGCCGCCCCTTGCCTCGATCATCGCCGGCTTCGTCCTCGACCGCGTTGGCGTCGGCCTCGTCGACCTGGTCCTGGGAGACGCCGGACCGGACGTCGGTGGCGCACTCGGGCTCCTCGCCGAACCGCGCCACGTGGGACACATATGCCCCGTGGTTCCCACAGGCCTCGTCGAAGTCATGGATGTGCGCGGCCTCGCTCACCGTTGTGGGGGCCTCGGGGATCTCGCCCGCAACCGGCTCGTCAGATGCCGATTCGGGGTCGACGGCGTCGAGGTCATCGTCGGTCACGCCGTCGTCACCTGGTTGGTCCTCGCAGGCGGCCGATTCGTCCTCGGGGAGGGCGTCTCCGGCGAGGTCGTCCTCGGTGCTCTCGTCCGGGGCGCTCACACAAGCCGGGGTGTCGTCGCCGAACGAGCTCACGAACCGGATCGGGGCGTTCAAGGCCCCAGCGGCGCCCATCCCGGCCATCGCCACCGTCGCGCCGAGCACAGCCGCGGCGACCCGGGTCCTCACATGGATCATCAGGTCCTTGATCATGGTGATGCGTCTCCCTGTCCAGTTCGGTAGCCCGGCCGTCTGCGAGGCAGACCCGTTGGCGTTGCTTGCTGCTGTCGCCAGCAGGTCGCCGTTGTCGGTGGTGAGACCCGTCGCGAACACCATCGCGAGCGCAGGACTGGGAGCGGGAGGCTCCGTGACCTCGAACGCGGCGCGGAGCTCGTCGAAGAGCGCGCGAGTTGGTTCGTGGCTCGTGTCGTGACGCATCTCAGACGGGTGAACGTCCGAGCCGGGCTGGAGATACGGCTGGTTGGTCGAGCTCGTTCAGATGACGACGGAGTGAGCCGAGCGCCCGGTGCTGCAACGACTTCACCGCACCGACCCTTCGTCCAGTCGCGGCGGCCACCTCCTCGAGGGAGAGGTCGGCGACGACGCGCAGGAGCACGACATCGCGTTGACTCGGCGACAGCACGTCGAGCACCTGCTGGACCCACCCCGTGCCGAGCTGGTCCATGGCATCGCGCTCGGCATCTCCGCCGGGTCGGTCCCCGTGATCGTCGAACCGCTGTCGAGGCCCGCGCCGGGATGTCGAGCGGCGCTCGTCGACGATGACGTTGTGCGCGATGGTGAAGACCCACGACCGCAGCTGCGCGTCGCTGCCCTCGAAGGCGGCGAGGCGTCGGAACACCCGCAAGAACACGTCGCTGACCGTTCCCTCCGGGTCGCCGCACCCCTGTGACCTCACGTAGCCGAGGACGGCAGGCGACAGATCCTGGTAGAGGCGCTCGAAGGCCCACCCTGCGCCGACCCGCGCCGCAGCGACGGTCGAGGGATCCGGAGCGGAGGACATACCCGCCAAGCATCGTCCAACCTGACCGCCAGCATGAGCCGGGATCTCTGGTGCTGGAGTGGGGGGCGACGCGGAGGGAGTCGGCGAGGGAGCAGCGGGTTCGGCAGCGAGAGAGAGGAACCGTTGATCGGAGGCGTGTGGAAGGCCATGCTCGAGGTGATCCCGGACGCAAGGAGACCACCATGTTCGTGCAGATCATCGAGGGACGGACCAGCGACGGCGGGGCGCTCACCGCGCGCGGCGAGGTCTGGCAGCAGGAGCTGGGCCCCGGCGCCGTCGGCTTCCTGGGCGTGACGGCGGGCGTCACCGCCGACGGCCGAGCGATCACGATCGTGCGGTTCACCTCAGAGGAGGCCGCTCGCAAGAACAGTGAACGGGCCGAGCAGGGCGAGTGGTGGGCGGAGACAGCGAAGCTCTACGACGGCGAGCCCGTCTTCACCGAGTCGGGCGATGTCACGGAGTGGATGGGCGGCGGATCCAACGACGCCGGCTTCGTCCAGGTCATGAAGTCGACCGGTGTCGACCGTGCCCAGCTCGAGAAGATGGACGCGGCGTTCGAGCCCCACGCCGGTGCTCGGCCCGATCTGCTCGGCGGCATCCGCATCTGGACGGGGCCCACCTCGTGCATCGACGTCGCCTACTTCACCAGCGAGGCCGAGGCCCGCGCCGGCGAGAAGGCGGAGATGCCCGAGGAGCTCACGACCATGATGGCCGAGATGTCCGACGCGATGGGTGAGACCGAGTACCTCGATCTCACAGATCCGCAGCTGCACTGAGCGAGCCTCGAGCCGCCGCCTGGTTGGCGTGGTGGATGGAGCGGGTGACGGGAATCGAACCCGCGTTCTCAGCTTGGGAAGCTGATCCGCACACCCCGCCGATCAGCTTCCTCGCCCCAACACGCAGGTCAGCGCCGCCTTCGTTGTCCGTCGTTGTCCCGCGCGCACCACTTCGATCCGCCGCGCATGGCACGCCAATGGCACGGTCTGTTCTCGCTGCCCGCGCTAGCTGGCCGGTCAGCGAAGCGCTGAGGCAGTCTCAGCGTGGTCATCGAGCGACTCGGCCCATCGGACCGGCGTCCCCGAACGGCACCGCTGGGACGCGGCCCGGTAGCTCGCCCCCCACGTGCCACAAGGGGCAGGATGACGCGCATGGCAGACAACGACGACGGCCCGTCGTGCGCCTTCTGCGACCGGGTAATCGTGCGCGAGAGCCCCGATCCGCTGTGCGTAGGCATCACCTACTCCTGTAACGACTGCGACGAACCGCCCGACGACACGATGTGGGCCCATCACGATTGCTTCCGGGCCGCCCTGCATCCGGCCTCGCGGGAGCTCCACGATCTGATGGGCGTCCCAGAGATCGACTAGCCCACCCCTGCCGAACACGACCGCGTCATATCGGGAAGAGTGTGCCGGTGAGCGGAGAACAGTACGAGGTCTTCGTGCGTAGCCACGCGGGGGTCGAGTGCAGAGTCGTTGCCCGGCCGCTCCCAAGAATGAACTGGCGGGTACCCATCAGCACCCCGCGCATGTGGTGGAACAGCCTTCGACGTACGAGCGAATGGGAGGTGTACGTCGAGCGAGCGGACCGCGGTTTCCGGTCCCACCGCGAAGTCGTGCCGGACAGGGAACAGGCGATGGCTCGGGCCGACGCGGTTGCTGCGAGCGTCGGAGAGGCTCCATAACCGCGACACACAGGACCCGCCTCGGGGCACAGCTGTCGCAGGCTCGGGATGGCCCAAACCTGCCGGACTGCAGCACCGGTGGGTGTCCCCCAAACGCAGGCTGCGGGGTCGCCGTGCGATGCGAGCTGCGGACGGTACCTACGAGGCCCGAAGTGATCGCCTTCGCCATCGAGCACGACCTCGTTCCCGAGACTGCCCGCGTCTTCGCCTGGCAGCCATCGTGATCGGGCCCCTTCTCGAACACCGATGGCAGCACACAGACTTCCCGTTATCGCCTTGGCGACAACGGCGCTGATCGGCGCAGCGCGATTTCCCGTCGCGCTTTGGGCCCGCGAACCCTCTGTAGGGAGGGTGTGCAGGGTTCGTTGCTGGACGTCGACGAGGTGGCTGACCGTCTTCACATCACCGAGCGCCATGTTCGGCGATTGGTGTTCGAGCGGCGGATCCCGTTCCTGAAGATCGGGAGCCTCCTCCGGTTCGACCCCGAGGAGGTCGAGGGCTGGCTGTCGACGTTGCGCGTTGACGTTCGGGACTCTGCGCTGCGACCATCGTGGGACAGCGCTCGTGACCACGCTCATGCCGTCGGTCGCCCTTCCAGCAGTTCGACCCGTACGGGTCCGCTCGAGGAGGCGATCTCGATGCGCAGCGAAGGAACCCGGAGCGAGTAGCGATGGCGGGGAAGGCTGGCCGGCGGCAGTTCGGCTCGATTCGCAAGCTGCCCTCGGGGCGATGGCAAGCCCGGTACCCCGGGCCCGACGGTCAACCGGTCAGGGCGCCGTCCACGTTCGCGACGAAGGGTGACGCCGGTCGATGGCTCGATGGCATCCGGACGGACATGGACCGCGGCCGATGGATCGACCCCACCGCCGGGCGAGTGCCACTCGACACGTACGCCAGGACCTGGCTCGGCGATCGCCCGCTGCGACCCCGGACACGTGAGCTCTACGAAGGGCTGCTCCGGCTCCACATCCTCTCGACGTTGGGAACGGTCGAGCTGGCTCGTCTCACGCCGCCGAAGATCCGAGCGTGGTACGCAGGCCTGACTCGTGGGCGCTACCCCGGGGCCTCGACGGCGGCCAAGGCGTACCGACTGCTCCGCACCATCTGCGCCACCGCCGTGACCGACGGGATCATCGTGGCCAATCCGTGCGACATCGACGGAGCCGGGCGAGAGCGGCCTGACGAGCGGCCGGTCGCCACCGTGGCCGAGGTGTACGCCCTCGCCGATGCCGTCGGTGCTGAGCATCGTCTCGTGGTGCTCCTCGCCTGCTTCGCGGGGCTGCGCCTCGGCGAGCTGCAGGCTCTCCGCCGGCGTCACGTCGACCTCGACAGCGCCGCCCTTCGTGTCGTCGAGCAGACGCTCGTGCTGCGGGATGGCACCCACCTCACGGGTCCACCCAAGACCGACGCTGGCCTCCGCGTCATCGCCATCCCGGGGTCCGTCGTCGACGAGCTCCGCAAGCACCTCGTCACCGTCCCGCAGCATCCCGACGCCCTCGTGTTCGGCCGTCCAGGCGGTCGCCCGTTCCGCCGAGCGACGCTCTACACGGCTTGGCACGCGGCGACGAAGCGCCTTGGCATGGAGGGCTTCCACATCCACGACCTCCGCCACACCGGCAACACTCTGGCGGCCGCAACAGGGGCGAGCACCAAGGAGCTCATGGCCAGGATGGGCCACGCCTCGGCGAGAGCAGCGCTGATCTACCAGCACGCCACAAGTGACCGAGACGTCGTGATCGCCACAGCCCTCGACGGCATGATCCGAGACGTCCTCGATCGAGGGTTGGAGTCTCGCTGAGGCAGGACTACTTGTACGGTTCGATTAGTTCGGCGTTGATCGCGCAACTACAACCTTGTACGGTACGGTTCTGATACGCCTCTGCGTACAAGTTCTAGGAGAGACCCAGTGGTCGGACGCCCCTCACGACAAGCGATCTACGACCGCCTCGACGTGGGGTTCGCCGAGCTGCGCGAACGGATGGGTGGGCTCCCGAACCCGGTGGAGGCCGAGGGCATCTGGACGACGATCTGCTACGAGGAAGCGCACAACTCCACGGCGATCGAGGGCAACACGCTCGTACTCAAGCAGGTGGAGCGGCTCTTGGCCGACGGCGTGGCCGTCGGCAACAAGGAGCTCAAGGAGTACATGGAGGTCCAGGGCTACGCCACCGCTGCGAAGTGGGTGTACGGCCAGGCGCTCGAGCCGGGAGCCTGGAGCGACGGCGACCTCCTCACCATCACCGAGGTCCGTCAGGTCCACACCACGGCGCTCGGGCCCGTCTGGGACGTCGCTCCCCACCCGGACGCGACGGATCGAGAGGCGCCGGGCAGCTTTCGGGAGCACGACATCCACCCCTTCCCGGGCGGGATGACCCCTCCGCCCTGGACGGAGGTGGCGGCGGCCGTTCGCAAGTGGCTCGACGATCTGAATCACGTGGGCGACGCAGAGCGACCCATCGAGGCGCTGGCGGACGCTCACAATCGCTTCGAGCGCATCCATCCGTTCCTCGATGGCAACGGGCGCGCTGGTCGACTCTTGCTGAACCTCGTCCTCGTCCGACTCGGCTACGCGCCCGCGATCATCTACAAGCGCGACCGGACGAGGTACCTCAACGCGCTGCGGGCGGCCGACGCCGGCGATCCAGGACCGCTCGGCGAGATGATCGCTCGATCGGTGCTCGACAACCTCTACCGGTTCATCGTGCCGGCCGTAGCGGGTCCGAACCGTCTGGTGCCGCTCGCTGCACTCAGTACGGCCTCGCTCACCGAGGGAGCACTCCGGGTCGCGGCGAACCGCAGTCGGCTGCAGGCCCAGAAGGGCCCGGACGGTCAGTGGCGGAGCACCCGAGCGTGGGTGGACGAGTACGTCGCGTCACGTCACAAGCGTCATCGATGATGCACGCACGCGCCTCGGTCCGGCATGG
>JBQTKH010000057.1:0-10393 GCA_052386335.1 Microthrixaceae bacterium | reverse complement strand
GGGTGCTGGGCATCGACCAGGACGCAGATGCGCTCGCAGCCGCCGCCGAGCGGCTCGGACCCTACGGGGATCGGGCCATCGTGCATCGGGCCCGGTTCGACGCCTTGCAGGACATCGTGGAACAGCGTGCGACGACACCAGTGAGCGGCGTGCTCTTCGATCTCGGGGTCAGCTCCCCGCAGCTCGACCGAGCCGAGCGCGGCTTCAGCTATCGGCATGACGCGCCCCTCGACATGCGGATGGATCGCTCGCAGGTGCGCACCGCGGCCGATGTCGTCAACGGCACCGACGAGCACGAGCTTGCCGACATCCTCAAGACCTATGGCGACGAGCGCTTCGCCCGTCGCATCGCCAAGGTGATCGTGGCCGCGCGGCCTGTGGCCACCACAGGCCAGCTCGCGGAGCTCGTGCGCGACGCGATCCCGGCCCCCGCCCGTCGCACGGGCGGGCACCCGGCCAAGCGCACCTTCCAGGCGATCCGCATCGCGGTGAACGCCGAGCTCGACATCCTCCCTGGCGCGATCGACAGCGCCATCGCAGTGCTCGCTCCGGGCGGGCGCTGCGCGGTGCTGTCGTACCACTCCGGCGAGGACCGCATCGTGAAGGCCCGCCTGCGCCACGCCGCCACCGGCGGCTGGACCGGCCCTTCGCACCTGCCTCCGCCCAGCGACGTGCGTCCCACGGTCAGGCTCCTCAAGGCCGGCTCCTGGACGCCGTCGCTGGCGGAGTCCACCGCCAACCGTCGCAGCGCGAGTGCACGCCTCCGTGCGGCCGAGAAGCTCGACCCCGCTGCCACCTCAGAGGCCACCCCATGAGTGTCATCGACGCCCCGTCGCGCAGCTACGCCACCCGCGGCGGCGTAGCGCTGGCCCCTGCCCCGGCACCTGCTCGACGGGCTGCACCGCGACCCGTCCCCGAGGTGGTGCCCCGGCACCTGCGGGTGGTCGCTCCCGCGGAGCGGGTGCGACGCCGGCTGACGCCCGCCACCGGCGTGCTGCTCACGGCGGTACTCTTCGTCACGCTGTTCGCGATCGCCATCGCGCACACCCTGCTCGTCCAGGGTCAGATCCGACTCGACGGCCTCGATGCGCAGCTCACCGTCGAGCAAGCTCGCTACCAGCGCCTGCGGACTGAGGCTGCCCAGATGGAGGCGCCTGCCCGCGTCGTGGCTGCGGCACACGCCCTCGGCATGGTGGCGCCCGACGACCTCGTGTACCTCCAGCCGCAGTCGATCGACCACGAGGCGGCCAGCTCCGCCACAGCGGGGGACGGAGAGCCACAGGGTGACACCGACTGGTCGGCGATGAAGCCGTTGCTCCAGGCGCCCACGCCATGACCCCGACCGGGCCGCCCCGCACCCCGCCCCGGACCCGTCGTCCGCCGGCCTCACGCCCCGCTGGTCAGCGGGGCGTGGTCGCGCGCGCGGAGCCGCGCCGGTCGCCCTCGTCGAGGAACCGCCGCCAAGCGGCACCGATCCGTCGGACGGTGCCGCCGATCGCGCGGCCGGGTCGTCCTCGCATCCGGCTGGGCTCGACGCTCCTCGTCTTGCTCGTGGGGTTCAGCGCCATCGTCGTGCGGCTCGTCGACGTGCAGGCCGTCGGGGGAGCGGAGTACTCCGCGTTCGGGGCGTCGCAGCGGTTCCAGGAGATCGCGCTTCCGGCCGGCCGCGGGTCGATCTTCGACCGCAACGGCAACGACCTCGCGGTGAGCATCCCGCAGACCACCATCTGGGCTGATCCTCGGCTCGTCGAGAACCCGCAGGCCGCGGTGGCCGTCCTCACCCCGATCCTCAGCCTCGACCCGGAGCGGGCGCTGCAGCTCGCCGCCAAGCTCGGTGGTCCCGCCAAGTTCACCTACGTCGCCCGGCGCGTCACCGACGAGGTCGCCGAGTCCGTCCGACGAGCGGAGCTGCCTGGCATCTTCTTCCTCGACGAGCCGAAGCGCTTCGCCCCGTCGGGTGACCTTGCTCGCTCGGTGCTCGGCCAGGTCGGTGTGGACAACGAAGGTCTGTCGGGGCTGGAGCTCCAGTACGACGATCTGCTCACCGGGGAGCCGGGCGAGCTGGTGGTCGAGAAGGATCCGGGCGGTCGCACGATCCCCGGTGGTGAGCAGCAGCTCGAGCCCGCCGAGCGCGGCGACGACCTCGTGCTGACGATCGACCGATCGATGCAGTACGAGACCGAGCGCGCCTTGGCCGCCCAGATCAGTGCCAAGGGAGCGAAGGGCGGCGTCGCCATCGTGTCGAAGCCGGGGACGGGGGAGATCCTCGCGCTCGCCAACCTCGCCAAGGACCCGGAGACAGGCGCCGTCCGCTCCATCGGCAACAACATGGCGGCCACGGCCGTGTACGAGCCGGGCTCCGTCAACAAGGTGATCACCGTGGCGGCCGCCCTCGAGGAGGGGCTGGTGTCCCCGTCGACCGAGCTGCTGGTGCCCGACTCGCTCCAGGTGGCCGACCACCTCTACACCGACCACGACCCCCATCCCACCGAGCGCTACTCCGTCACGCGCATCCTCACGGAGTCATCCAACATCGGGACGATCAAGCTCGCGCAGATGCTCGGGAAGGACCGGCTCGACGCCTACCTCCGGCGATTCGGCTTCGGCACTCGCACGGCGCTGAGGTTCCCGAACGAGGCGCCTGGCATCCTGCTCGACCCGGACAAGTACAGCGGCACGTCGATGGGCTCGATCCCCATCGGCCAGGGCATCGCCATCACCGCGCTCCAGATGCTCGAGGCGTACAACGTGATCGCCAACGACGGCGTGTACGTCCCGCCGAAGCTCATCCTCGAGACCGTCGACCGGGATGGGAAGGGAACTCTCACGGCGACGGGCACCTCGCGGCGGGTGGTCTCCGAGGCAACTGCGGCCCGGATGCGCGACATGCTTGCCAACGTGGTGGCGGAAGGCACGGGCACGCGCGGCGGGATCACCGGCTACACGGTGGCTGGAAAGACCGGCACCGCCCGCAAGCCGCTGGCGACCGGCGGCTACCAGGACGCTGCTGGCTACCACTACGTCGCCACCTTCGCCGGGTTCGTCCCGGCGGAGCGGCCGGAGCTGTCGAGCAGCGTGGTGATCGACGAACCCGCCGGCGACATCTTCGGCGGCACCGTCGCGGCCCCGGTGTTCGCCGATCTGGCGCAGTACGGCCTGCGGCTCTTCCGGATCCCGCCTCCGCTCGTCAAGCGGGCGCCGGCCCCCGACACCGCTGCTGCCGACGTCACTGCGACGACCCCGGAGCTGGTCACCCCGACCAAGCGGGTCCGGGCCACAGCGGCCACGTCCACCACGTCGACGTCTGCTCCGTCAGCGTCGTCGACCACCACCTCGACCCCCGCGAGGCGATGATCGGTGCGGCTCGACGCCCTGTTCAGCCGCGTCGATGACCCGACGCTGATCGTCGACCTCGCCGATGCCGGGGCCACCGAGATCACGGGTGTCGTCCATGACACCCGGGAGGTCGGAGCGGGGTCGCTGTTCTGCTGTGTCGCCGGCGCCCATGTGGATGGTCACGACCTCGCCGCCGAAGCCGTGGCCGCGGGTGCCGCCGCCCTGCTCGTCGAACGGCCCGTGGGCGTTGGCGTGCCCGAGGTGGTGGTGCCGTCGGTGCGGGCCGCACTCGGTCCGGTGGCGGCCGCCTTCTGGGACCATCCGTCGCGCGCGATGCACGTCGTCGGGGTGACCGGCACGAGCGGGAAGACCACGACGACGCACCTGCTGGCCGCCATCACGGAGGCACACGCCTGGTCGACGGCTGTGATCGGGACGCTCACCGGCCCGCGGACCACGCCGGAGGCCCCCGAGCTGCAGGCTCGACTGGCCGCGGAGCGCGCCGCCGGTCGGGTGGCGGTCGCCATGGAGGTGTCGTCGCACGCGCTCGCCCTGGATCGCGTCCGGGCCACGCACTTCGCGGTGGCCGTGTTCACGAACCTGTCCCACGACCACCTCGACTTCCATCGCGATCTGGATGACTACTTCGAGGCGAAGGCGTCGCTGTTCACCCCCACCTACGCCGATCGGGCCGTCGTGAACCTCGACGACCCGCGGGGGCGCGAGCTGATGGCCCGCCGGCTCGTGCCCACGGAGGGCTATGCCCTCGCCGACGCCACGAACCTCGAGGTGGGCACCACGCACTGCAGGTTCGAGTGGCGCGGCGTCGTGGTGGACCTGCCGCTCGGCGGACGCTTCAACGTGAGCAACGCGCTGGCGGCCGCCACGGCAGCGGCAGCCCTCGGGGTGAGCACCCGGGCCATCGCGACGGGTCTGGCGTCGGCTGCACCGGTGCCGGGACGGTTCGAATCGATCGACGAGGGACAGCCCTTCGCCGTCCTGGTGGACTACTCCCACAAGCCGGGGGCACTGGCGGGCGCGCTCGACGCAGCGCGGGAGGGGGCCCCTGGTGGCAAGGTGATCCTCGTGTTCGGAGCGGGTGGCGAGCGGGATGTCTCCAAGCGCCCAGAGATGGGTGAGGTGGCCTCGAGGCTGGCTGATCGGGTACTCCTGACCTCCGACAACCCACGAGGAGAGGATCCCCTGGCCATCATCGAGGCCATCCAGGCCGGCATGCCCGACCGTGCCCACACCACCGTGGAGCCTGATCGGGCCACCGCGATCGCGCTCGCGATCGGCGAGGCCGGACCGGGTGACGTCGTGCTGATCGCCGGCAAGGGCCACGAAGCCGTCCAGGTCGTCGGCGACCGGGCCCTGCCCTTCGACGACCGCGACGTTGCTCGCACCGCGCTGCGGGTCCGACGGGATGGGCACGCGTGGTAGCCCTCCTGCTCGCGGCCGGTCTCGCCGGTGTCTCCTCGATCTTCGGCACCAAGCTGCTCATCGACTGGCTCACCAAGCACCGCCTGGGCCAACCGATCCACGAGGACGTGCCCGAGGGCCACACCGTGAAGGCTGGCACCCCCACCATGGGCGGGGTGGCCATCGTCGTCGCCGCGGTGATCGGGTACCTCGCGGCGCACGTGCGCGGCAACCTCGTGTTCACCCGCACCGGTGTTCTCGTGATGGCGTGCATCGCCGGCGCAGGGCTCGTCGGCCTGCTCGACGACTGGATCAAGGTCCGCAACGAGCGCAACCTCGGGCTCACCAAGTCGGCCAAGACAGCAGGACTGCTCACCGTCGCCGTGGCCTTCGCGGTGACGACGGTGCAATGGACCGACGTGGAGACCACGTTGTCGTTCACGAGGTGGAACAGCCCCGGGTGGGATCTGGGCACGTGGGGATGGTGCGTGTGGGCCGTGCTGCTCATCTATGCCACCACCAACGGCGTGAACCTCAGCGATGGCCTCGACGGCCTGGCCGCGGGATCCTCGACCTTCGTGTACGCCTGCCTGATGGTGATCGGGTTCTGGGCCTTCCGGCACTTCAGCACGTATCAGATCAACCACGCCCTCGACATCGCCGTCGTCGCAGCCGCGATGGTGGGAGCGTGCGCCGGGTTCCTCTGGTGGAACGCGGCGCCGGCGCGGATCTTCATGGGTGACACGGGAGCCCTTGCCATCGGCGCCGGAGTCGCCGCGCTTGTCCTCACCCTCAACGTGCAGCTGCTCCTCCCGATCCTGGGCGCGCTCTACGTCACCGAGTCGCTGTCGGTGATCCTCCAGGTCGGCAGCTTCCGCATCTTCAAGCGCCGCATCTTCCGCATGGCACCGATCCACCACCACTTCGAGCTCGGTGGCTGGCCCGAGACCACCGTGATCATCCGCTTCTGGTTGATGTCGGGCATGTGCACCGCGCTCGCCCTCGGCCTCTACTACGCCGACTTCATCGGAACCGGCGGCTTGGATTGACCCAGCACCTGGTGCTCGGCCTCGGGGTGACCGGACGAGCCGTGCTGCGCTCCCTCGTCGCCCACGGTGAGGGAGCCGTAGCGGTCGACGACCGGCCCTCCACCGCTGGGCGGGCCCTCGCGGAGGAGCTGGGGGTGGAGCTGGTCGAGGCGCCGAACGCCCGCGCACTCGCCGAGCTCGTGCGCCGCGTGCACGCGGTGGTCCCGAGCCCGGGCGTGCCGGATCACCATCCCGTGTTCGCCGAGGCCGCCAACGCCCACGTGCCGATCCTCTCGGAGTTCGACCTCGCGAGTCGGTGGGATCAGCGGCCTCAGGTGGCGATCACCGGCACGAACGGCAAGACGACGGTCACCGAGCTCACCCGGGCGATGCTCGCGGCATCGGGTCTGCGCGCCGTCGCCGTGGGCAACACCGAGGTGCCACTCGTCGCGGCGATCGCGGACATGTCCGTCGACGTCTTCGTGGTGGAGGCATCGTCGTTCCGACTGCTTCACTCGGCGCACTACGCGCCGACGGTGGGCACCTGGCTCAACCTCGCTCCCGACCACCTCGACAACCACGCCACCTTGGCTGCGTACGAGGAGGCCAAGGCACGTCTCTGGGCCGACCAGCGGGCCGACCAGGTCGCCATCGGCAACACGGACGACCCAGTGGTGTCGGCCCACCTGCAGCGAGCCCCAGGCCGCCACGTGACCTTCGGGCTCGGTCTGGACGCCGACCACCACCTCGAGGGGGACCGGCTCGTGCTCGCTGATGGATCGACGCTGGCGACCACCCACGAGCTGCCCCGAGCGTTTCCGCATGATCTCGCGAACGCGCTCGCGGCTGCCGCGAGCACGATCCACGGCGGCGGCACAGCCGCCGGGGCCCGGGACGCGCTTCTCGCCTTCGAGGGGCTCCCCCACAGAGTCTCGCTGGTGGGCGAGGCTGGAGGGGTGCGCTGGTACGACGACTCCAAGGCGACGGCCCCTCACGCCACGCTGGCTGCACTGCGTGGCTTCGACTCCGTGGTGCTCATCGCGGGCGGGCGCAACAAGGGCCTCGACCTGAGCGACCTCGTCGGCGCGGCGAGGCACGTCCGAGCCGTGGTGGCCATCGGTGAGGCCGGGCCGGACGTCGCCCTCGCCTTCGACGGTGTTCGCCCCGTGCGCGTCGCCACATCGATGGACGACGCCGTCGACGTCGCAGCCACGCTGGCCCGCCCCGGCGACGCGGTACTGCTCTCCCCGGCGTGCGCGTCGTTCGACTGGTATGGCTCGTACGCCGAGCGGGGCGACGACTTCGTCCGTGCCGTCCGTCAGCGCCTTGCCGGAGCGGGAGCGACGCCATGACCCGCACGCTCCGACGCCCAGCCCCCGACGACGACGTCTGGCAGTCGCGCCGTCGTCACCCCACGGCCAAGCCAGCGCCGCCCGCGCCACGGCGATCCAAGACCTTCGTCGGTCTGCTCGCGATCTTCACCACGCTCAACCTGCTTGGCATGGTGATGGTGCTGTCGGCATCGTCGGTGTCGGCGCTCGACACCTACGGGTCGACGTGGACGATCGCCCTTCGGCAGTTCGGGTGGCTGGTCACTGGTGGGATCGTGTGCGTGCTGCTGATGCGGGCCGACTACCACCGATGGCGCCGGTTGGCGCTGCCTGCGGTGGTGGTGTCGGTGGTGCTGCTCGCGCTGGTGCTCGTGCCGGGCGTAGGTCGCAACATCAACGGCGCCTCTCGATGGCTCGGCTACGGCCCCTTCTCGATCCAGCCGAGTGAGCTCGCGAAGCTCGCCGTGCTCCTGTTCATGGCCGACCTGCTCGCGCGCCGCGCCGCATGGATGCACGATCTGCAGCTCACGCTGGTCCCGGTCGCGGTGGTCTTCGGGGGCGTCGCGCTCCTGCTCATGCTGCAACCCAACCTCGGCACGACGCTCGTCCTCGGTTCGATCGTGCTGTCCGTGCTCTTCGTGGCGGGCACGCCGGTGCTGCCCCTCGGCGGCCTGGGCCTCGCGGGCGGCTTCGTCGCGGCGGTGCTGGCCCTCGCCGCTCCCTACCGGCGCGCCCGCGTGCTCGCCTTCCTCGACCCCTGGAAGGACTACCAGGACACCGGGTACCAGAACATCCAGTCGCTCGTCGGCCTCGCGTCGGGGGGGATCACCGGGGTGGGGCTCGGACAGAGCCGGGCCAAGTGGGGGTTCCTCCCGTACGCCCACACGGACTTCATCTTCGCGATCATCGGGGAGGAGCTGGGCCTGCTCGGCGCGCTCACGGTGGTTGGCCTGTTCGTCGCCCTGTGCACCCTGGGGGCCCGCGCTGCGCTGCTCGCGCCCGACCGCTTCGGCATGCTGCTCGCGGCCGGCGTCACCGTGTGGTTCGGGGTGCAGGCCTTCGTGAACATCGGCGCGGTGATCGGCATCCTTCCGATCACCGGGGTGCCACTTCCGTTCGTGTCCTACGGTGGCTCGTCGCTGGTGGTGGGCATGGCGGGCGCCGGGCTGCTGCTCAACGTGGCCCGTCAGGCGCAGCGATCCGATCCTCGCCGCGATCGCCCAACCCGGGCTGCGGCCTCGACGCGCCGGTGAGCGGGCGCTCGTCGGCGACCTATGCCATCGTCACGGGCGGTGGCACCGCCGGTCACGTCTCGCCAGCGCTGGCCATCGCTGATGCGCTCGTCGCGGCTGGTCACCCGCAGTCCGCCATCCACTACGTGGGGAGCGAGCGGGGGATCGAGAAGCGTCTCGTCCCCCCGACCGGCTACGCGATGACCCTGCTGCCCGGCCGGGGCATCCAACGCCGGTTCACGCTCGCCAACGTCGCCGCCGTCTGGGGGTTGCTCGTCGCCCTCGCCAACGCCCTGGGGCTGGTGGGTCGCCTCCGACCGCGCGTGGTCATCGCCGTGGGTGGCTATGCGAGCGTGGCGGTCGCACTCGCCGCGATCGTGCGCCGCATCCCGGTGGTCGTCGCTGAGCAGAACAGCGTTCCGGGTGCTGCCAACCGGTTGATCGCGCGCTTCGCGAAGGCCAGCGCCGTGAGCTTCGAGGGCACCCCACTCCCACGAGCGGTCGTCACCGGCAACCCGATCCGACCAGAGATCGCCGCGATCGACCCTGGGCGGGACCGCGCCGCGGCTCGCGACGAGTTCGGCGTCGGCGCTGGGCGCTCCCTCCTGCTCGTCTTCGGCGGCTCGCTCGGCGCGCTGCGCCTCAACCGAGCGGTCCTCGCTGCCTTGCCGGAGTGGCGCATGCGTCGCGACCTCAGCATCCACCACGTCGTCGGCTCGCGGGACTGGGAGATGGTCTCCGCCGCCGTGCCCGCCGATCTCGGACAGCTCGAGTACCGCTGCGTTGACTACGAAGACGACATGCCTGCAGCGCTGGCCGCTGCTGATGTCGCGGTGTGCCGCTCAGGTTCGAGCACCTGCTTCGAGCTGGCAGCGGTGGGGTTGCCGGCCGTGCTCGTGCCCTCGCCCGTCGTGACGGCCGACCAGCAGACCGGCAACGCTCGCCCGCTCGTGGCGGCCGGAGGCGCCGTGCTCGTCCCCGACGCGGAGCTGGACGGGGTCCGGCTCGTGCGCGAGGTCGACGCGCTGCTCGACGACCCCGATCTGCGTGCGTCGATGGCCCGGGCGGCGCGCTCGTGGGCACGGCCCGACGCGGCCGCCGCCATCGTGGTCCTGGCGAGCGAGCACGCTCGTGGCTGATGCCGGCCTCGACCTGAGCCAGCCGCGGCGCATCCACATCACCAACGTGGGTGGGGCCGGGATGAGCGCGGTCGCCACCCTGCTCGTCCAGATGGGGCACACCGTGACCGGCCACGAGTCGGCCACCGACACCCCCTTCCTGGGTCCGCTCCGGTCCCTGGGCGTCGAGATCAGCAGTGACAGCGCGCCGCCCGAGTCCGTCGCAGCGCTCGATGCGGTGGTCGTGTCCACCGCGACGTCAGCCGACCACCCAGACGTGGTGGCCGCGCGAGCCCACCGCGTTCCCGTGGTGCACCGCGCCCGGGCCCTCGCCGCGATCTGTCGGCACCGGCGGGTCGCAGCCGTGGCCGGTACCCACGGGAAGACGACGACCTCTGGGCTCGTCGCCACGATCCTGGCCAGCGCTGGCGTCGAGCCCGGTTGGGTCGTCGGTGCCGCCGTCTCCGGTCTCCAGAGCAGCGCGTCCTGGGGCGGCGCCGGACCCCTCGTCGTCGAGGCCGACGAGAGCGACGGCACCTTCCTCGCGCTCGGCGCCGACACCGCGATCGTCACCAACGTCGAGGCAGACCACCTCGAGCACTGGGGGAGCGAGGCCGCACTTCGCCAGGGCTTCGTCGAGTTCGTCGCCGCCCTGAAGGGCCCGGCGGTCCTGTGCCTCGATGACGTCGGGGCCGCGGCGCTCGTGGCCTCGGCGCTCCATCCGGTCACCTACGGCACGGCGGCGGACAGCGACTACCGGATCGAGGGCATCACGCCACGCGGCACGGGTGTCGCCTTCCGGCTCCATCACGGCAGCGACGAGGTGGCGGTGGAGCTGCCGGCCGCGCCGGGGATCCACAACGCTCGAAACGGGGCCGCAGCCATCGCGCTCGCGCATCAGCTGGGTGTCCCGCTCGCGGCTGCTG
>JBQTKH010000056.1:0-13104 GCA_052386335.1 Microthrixaceae bacterium | reverse complement strand
TCACTGATCAAGAAGCGCCGCAAGCGCATGCGCAAGAAGAAGCACAAGAAGATGCTCAAGCGCACGCGTTGGCAGCGCAGGGCCGCCGGCAAGTAGCCGGCCCGCCCTCCAGCACAACCAGATCTCGCTGCTCGACCGCCTCTCCCGGGAGGCGGTCGTCGCGCGTCATGGCCCGGCGGGAAGGGTGCGCACGACCACCCGATCCTCGCCGGGGAAGTCGCCCTCCACGAACCAGGTGCTCCCGCTGCCGGCCAGCATCGGCACCTCGCCGGTGGCCTCGCCCAGCCGGTACCGCCACCCCGCCATGGCAGGCGCCGCGGCCAGCACCGCCGGTTCCAGATCGTTTGAGCCGTCGGCGGTCGGACCGCCCAGGTCGTCCCAGGTGCGGTAGATCTCCGGTGTGGCGCAGTGCAGTGGCGGCATCAGCAGGGTGAACGTGCGGGCCACGTAGGGCAGCGCCTCGACCTCCTCGCCCACCCCCGTCACCCGCGCCCGGCCGCCCCGCACGCAGAACGGCACATCGGCCCCCAGTCGCGCCGCCACCTCGAGGTCGTGCACGCCGGCCCAGCGCAGCACGGCCGCGGCGTCGGCCGAACCGCCCCCGAGCCCGGCGCCCGTGGGGATGCGCTTGGTCAGCTCCACCCGGGCCGTCTTGCCCACCAGTGCCAGTGCTTGCCGAACGAGGTTGGCCGAGTCGGCGGGGACGTCGGGCGCGGCGTCGATCAGCACGAGGCCGTCGCCGTCGGTGAACCGGAGGGTGTCGACGAGATCGATCGACACCATCTCCGCGTCGATCAGGTGGTAGCCGTCCGCCCGCACACCCGTGATCCGCAGGGAGCAGGTGAGCTTGGCGGGGGCGAGGACGACGTCGAGCACGGCGCGGCAGCGTACCCACGCCTTCTGTGCACGGTGGGCACCGACATCCGGTGGCGGGTTCACAGAACGGGTCGGGAGCCTGCAGCAGCGGTGAGACGGCGCCAGTCCGCGAGCGACAGCTCCTCGGCCCGCGCCTCGGGGCGCACCCCAGCGGCCTCGAACGCCTCCGGGCCGACGTGGGCCACCAGCGACCGGCGAAGCATCTTGCGCCGCTGGTTGTAGCCGGTCTCGATCAGCTCGAACACCGCGGCCCGCTCTGCGTCGTCCCCCACGGGCACGTGGCGCTCGATCTGCACGAGGGCGGAGTCGACCCGAGGGGCCGGGATGAAGACGGTGGGCGGAACCTTCCCGACCACGCGCACGTCGGCCCACCAGGTCGCCTTCACCGACGGGATCCCGTGAGCGCGGTCCCCAGGTCCGGCCGCCAGGCGCTCGCCCACCTCCAGCTGCACCATGACGAGCATCCGATCGATCTGCGGCACGCCCGCCAACAGGTCGAGCACGAGCGGCGTCGCGATGTTGTACGGCAGGTTCGCGACGAGCACCCACGGGTGAGCCGGGTCGTTCGGACCGAGCATGCCGTCCCAGTCGAGCGCCATGGCATCGCCGTGGACGACCGTGGCGCCCGCGGGTTCGACCACCTCGCGCAGGATGGGGACGAGGTGTCGGTCGATCTCCACCGTGGTCACCGCAGCACCGGTCTCGAGCAGCGCCAGCGTCAGAGAGCCCAGTCCGGCGCCGATCTCGACCACCCGGTCGCCCGGACCCACCTTGGCGAGCCGGGCGATGCGACGGACCGTGTTGGCGTCGGCCACGAAGTTCTGGCCCAGTGCGCGCGACGGCTCGAGGCCGTGCTCAACGAGCAGCGCGCGGATCGCGGTGGGCGAGTGGGTCACGAACGGAGCCTGTCAGCCCCGAGCCGTCACGTGCCGACGATGCGCGCTGGGCCGACTGCGAGCTGGCTCAGGAGTAGCCGAGCTCGCGGGAGCATCCAGGCCACGCGCCCCAGCCCTCGGCGGCCTGGAGGCGCTTGCCGATGGTGATCTGCGTGTCGCGGGACGCCTCGTGCGGGTAGCCGCTACCGCCGTAGTTCTGCCAGGTTCCGAGCGAGAACTGCAGGCCGCCGTAGTACCCATTGCCCGTGTTGGCTGCCCAGTTGCCACCGGCCTCGCACTGGGCCATGCGATCCCACGTGGCTGGATCGTTCGGGTCACCATAGGCCCGGGGGGCGGGCGCCGCGGTGGTCGTGGTGGTGGGCGCAGGCTTGGGTGCCGCGGCGCGCACGATGGGCTTGGGGGGCGTCGTGGTGGGCACCACCGTGGTGGTGGGCGCCGCGGTCGTGGTCGGCGCGGCGGTGGTCGTGGGGGCGGCGGTGGTGGTGGGCGCCTCGGTGGTGGTCACCTTCTCCGACGTGGCGACAGCGATGGCCCGTTCGTTCGTGTCGGCGGTGGCCGGCAGGTTGTCGAGCACGAGGATCGGCAGGGCGGCCATCGTGACGGCGAATGCGAGCGCAAGGCGGCTGCGGTGCACCCGCACCACCGGGGTCACCTCGCTCGACTCGAGCTCGATCGCGGTCGCCGCGGGGGCCCCACCCGCAGGAGCGGGGTGAGCGGATCGGTGGGAGCGGCCCGCGAGGTGGCGGGGCCCGTCGGTCCGGGTGGTACTTGGCATCGGGGAGGGACGTTACGAGGGGTCGTAACGCGAATGCAAACTACGCGTGTGTGGTTTCACAAGGATTCCCATGATTTGGGGCCTCCGGCGACTTACTCCAGCCGGTAGGTCCGCTCGGCGGTGCGCCAGGTGGCATCGGCCACCACCTCCGCGGCGATCCCTCGAAGCTCGGCGATCCTCGCGCCGACCAGGGGAACCCACGCCGGCTGGTTGCGCTTGCCGCGATGGGGCACGGGCGCGAGGTACGGGCTGTCGGTCTCGACGAGCAGGCGATCGAGCGGGCACAGCACCGCGGCCGCGTGGAGGTCGGTGGCCGACGGAAACGTGACGATCCCGCTGAAGGACAGGACCGCGCCGAGGTCGAGGCAGCGCTGCGCCTCCTCGGGTCCTCCGCTGAAGCAGTGGAACACGGTCCGCTCCGGCACGCCTTCGGCCTCGAGGATGTCGAAGGTCTCCGCCCACGCCTCACGGGTGTGGATCACCAGCGCGAGGTCATGCGCCATCGCCATCTGGATCTGGGCGGCGAAGACGTCCCGCTGCACGTCGCGCGGCGAGTGGTCGTAGTGGAAGTCGAGCCCGCACTCCCCCACCGCGACGACCTGCGGCTCGCTCAGGAGGTCCTCCATCCCCTCGAGGCCGTCCTTCGCGTCGTGCGGGTGCACGCCCACGGTGGCCCACACCGAGCCGGGGTGCTGCTGAGCGATCGCGACGTAGTCGGCCGACTGGGCGACGTCGCACCCGACGGTGACGAGCCGACTGACGCCCGACGCGGCGGCCGCCGCCACCTGCTCGGCGGCCCGCTCGGGCTCGCGATCGAGGTGGCAGTGGTCGTCGATCCAGCGCATCGTCACGTGGAAGACCGTAGGGGGCGCTGGCAGACCGATCGACCCGCTGGGTCAAGCGATGCGTCGACCACCGGCCAGCACGACGATCTGATCCGCCTGATCGAGCACGGCCGGCCGGTGGCTGACCACGAGCATGGTGGGCCGCGTTGCCGAGTCGAGGAGCTGGCGCCACAGGCGCGCCTCGGTCTCCACGTCGAGCGCGCTCGACAGGTCGTCGATGACGAGAAGCTCGGGCTGACGCACGAAGGCGCGGGCGGCGGCAGTGCGCTGGATCTGACCACCTGAGAGGCGAACGCCCTTCGCGCCCACGACCGTCGCGACGCCCTCGGGCATCCAGGCGACGTCGTCGTCGAGGCATGCAAGTCGGATGGCATCGTCGAGCCCAGACGGATCGACGCCCAGGAGCACGGCATCGGAGAGCGCCTCGCTGAACAAGCGCGGCACCTGCGCCACGTACGCGACGCGCGGCGGCACCAGCACCACGGACGGGTCGAGCACGGGCTCACCGTTCCACCTGATGGCTCCGCTCGTGGTGGACACCAACCCGAGCAGCGCGCGCAGGAGCGTGGACTTGCCGGACCCGACCGGTCCGGTCACGACGGTCAGCGAACCGCGCTCGAGGGTGAGGTCGATGTCGAAGATGCCCTCGGCACCCGGGTGGGCCACGGACAGGGCGACGATGTCGACGCGCTCGAGGCGCTCGATGCCACGGCGCGCCGTCGGGTCGCCCACGGGGACGGTCGGAAAGGGCCCCGGGCCGTGACGCAGCGTCGTGGGTGCCGGCGCCACCACGCCATGACTGGAGCGATCCGGGAGCAGCCGAGCCATCCGTTCCACGGAGACCTCGGCCTGGCGGTGGTGGGCGCCCAGGTTGGCTGCCCAACGAGGGAGCAGCGACAGGACCGACACGGCGCTGGCGAACAGGCCGACGTCGCCGACGGTCACGTCGCCCCGACCGAGCGCCGGGACCATGAGCAGGACGACGAGGCCGGTGCCGAGGTTGCCGATCGCGCCCGACGACGCCCGGAGCACCTGGAGCGCCACCTGGTCGACGCGAGCCGCGTTGGCACGGGTGTCACCGAGCTCGTCGAACCGACGGGCGACGGCGTCTTCCGCCCCAGCGACCTTCACGGCCCCGATGGCGCCGAACACGTCACCGATGAAGCTGGTGACCGCAGCGGTGGCCTCCCGTTCGCGTCGGCGCCACGCCCGGAGGCGATCGCCGAGGACACGGCACAAGAGGAGCGCGAACAGGACGGGCACGACCACCACGAAGGTGACGCGGGCATCAACGGTGGCCATCACACCGATGGCGGCGATCGCCGACACCACGGCCCCCGACATGTCGAGCCACACGTCGAGCACCATCGACAGGTGCAGTGCGTCGTCCCGGAAGCGGCTGATCGCCTCTCCCGACGAGCTGGGCAGGCGACCGACCGTCGGACCAGGAGCCGACACGAGCGATCGGAGCATGTTGATCCGCGGGAGGGTGTTCCAGAACACCCAGCACCCGTGCCACTGCACGGCCGCGAACACAAGGAGCAGCCAACGGCTCATCTCGACGGCCGCGAGGGCGACGAGGATCGCAGCCACGGGCGACGTGGCCGACGCTGCGACACGGTCGAGCAGCACCTTCAGCAGCAACCCTGCGGGGATGGGCAGCGTGAAGAAGGCCACCCAGCTGATCCACGAGATGGCGTACGCGACGGGGTCGCGCCACAGGAGCCGGCGCGCGATGGGGATGGCGGTGGGCGCGGCGCGCCTCATGCCAGCACCTCCTCTGCGGTGGCGCTGATCGACAGCAGACGGGCGAAGTGCGACGTGGGGTCCTCGGCCAGAACGGCGCGCGGGCCGTGCTCGAGCACGCGCCCGCGCTCGAGCACGAGGATCTCGTCCACGGTGTCCAGGGTGGCGAGTCGGTGGGCGATGATGACCACGGTGCGACCCGCGAGCGCGCGCTCGGCGGCCAGCGACAGGCGCAGCTCGGTGTCAGGGTCGAGTCGACTTGTGGCCTCGTCGAGGATGACGAGCCCGGGCTTCGAGAGCAGCACTCGGGCGAACGCGAGGAGCTGGGCCTGTCCGGCGCTGAGGCCGGCCCGCTCGTCGAGGTGGGTGTCGAGCCCCCGCGGGAGCCCGCTGGCCCAGCCGTCGAGGCCCGCGTCGCGCAGGGCGGCGAGGAGCTCGTCGTCGGTGGCCGCGACGGTGCCGAAGAAGGTCAGGTTCTCGCGCAGGCTGGCGCGCAGCAGATCGACGTCCTGGCTGACGACGGCGACGCGCTCGCGCAGCTCCGACAGCGATGCGTCGCGGATGTCGACGCCGGCCAGCCGCACCGCTCCCTCAGAGACGTCCCACAGCCGCGCCAGAAGGCGACCGAGGGTGGACTTGCCGCTGCCCGTGCGCCCGACGACGCCCAACCGAGCGCCCGCCGCCAGATGGAGATCGAGATCGACGAGCACGTCGGTGTCGCCCTTGTAGGCGAACGACACGTGATCGAGCCGCACGTCGAGGGCACCGAGCGGCAGCGGGTCGCCGCGCCCATCAGGGATCGCGGAGGGCACCGCCAGGACGCTCGCCGCTCGGCGGGCGCCCGCGCGCGCGCGCTGGAACTCCCGCATCTGCTCCGCCACCCGCTCGATGGGCTGTCGGACGAGCTGCGAGAAGCGAAAGAGGGCGAGCAGCGAGCCGATCGACAGCGCGGCGTTTCGGTGCAGCCACACCCCCAGCGCGAGCGTGAGGACGGACCCGAGGGTGAAGGCCGCCGCGGCCAAGGTGTAGGAGCCATCGCTGAGGAACGCGCTCCGCCTGGCCGCGTGCCACCAGCGAGACGAGTGGTGCTGCAGTCGGTGCACGGCGTAGGCACCTGCCCCGTTGGCCCGGAGGTCCTCGAGCCCGCCCAGCCGGTCCTCGAGATCGCCGTAGAGCTGCGACTGGATCTCGCGCTCGGCCTCATGCGCCGGCACCGCCATCGAGCGCAGGCGCAGCATGAGGGCCAACGCCACGGCGGTGGAGACGATGATGAGGAGCCCGGCCCACGGGTCGATCACCAGCGAGACCACCACCACGCCGGCGATCAGCAGCGCGTTGCCGACGAGGTGCAGCACCGCCGTCGAGGAGAAGTTGACGATCGACTCGACGTCGCCGTCGATCCGCTCGATCAGGAGCCCGGCGCTGTGACGGCTGTGCCACTCGAGGTCGAGCCCGAGCACGTGGCGAGCCAGCGCGGAGCGGAGGCGGTTGCCGACGCGCCACGCGAGGTCGACCGACTGCCACGCCACGATCACCTGCAGCACATCCGCGCCAACGGTGACGACGAGATAGGTGATCGCGAGGGTGACGAGCCCGGACGTGGGCTCGCCTCGCAGCGCGGCGTCGATCGCGTTCCCGAACAGCACAGGACCGGCCACCGGTGCCAGCATCGCCACGACGAGGACGACACCGAGCACCAGCAGCCTGGGCCGCTCGGGCCGCAGGTACGCGGTGAGCAGGCCCACATCAGGCATGCGGGACCGATCGGACATAGCGGAGCGACGGTACTGACGCGACCCTGGCCGCACCCCACGAGTTACCGCTGGGGTCGGCGCACCCGCGGGTCAGGGGGTGGGGGTGACCCTCGGGAAGATCGGGCCGGCCTTCTCGACGGCGAGGCCACCGGGGTAGGCGCCCCAGACGGTGTCGTCGGGCACAAGCCGCCCATCCGGGCGACCGTCGAGGCCGATGCGCCGCCATGCCTCGGCAGCCGCCTCTGGGATCGCCGGGCTCGCCAGGATCGCCACGATGCGCAGCGCCTCGAGGGCATCACCCAGGATCGCGTCGACCTCAGGGCCAGGCTCGAGCTTCCACGGCTCGTTGTCCTCGAGGAGGGAGTTCGTCTCGCGGATGAGCTGCCAGGTGGCCCCGAGCGCGATGGACGGCGCCACGTTCGCCCATGCCTCGGAGGTGGCCCGCACCACGTCCGCGGCGATCGGGGCCAGGGGGCTGTCGGGGCGCGGGGCGGGGCCGATGCCGCCGCACTTCTTCGCCACGACGGTGGCCACGCGCGACACGAGGTTGCCGAAGTTGTTGGCGAGGTCGCTGTTGTAGCGATCCACGACGCGCTCGTAGCTGAAGTCGCCATCGGGGCCGAACGGGGTGTCGCGCAGGAGGTGGTAGCGCACGCCGTCGACGCCGAAGTCGTCGACGAGGCGGGCCGGCGCGATGTCGGTGAGTCGCGCCGGACCGTGGACGGTCTTCGACAGCTTCTCGCCTCCGAGGAGGAGCCAACCGTGCACGTGCACCCGGTGGGGCGGCTCCAGGCCGGCAGCCAGCAGCATGCCCCCCCACTACACGCAGTGGAACCGGATGATCTCCTTGCCGATCACATGGTGCACATGGGGCCACCACGTGTTGAAGCGCTCCTCGTCAGTGCCGAAGCCGATCGCCGTGGCGTAGTTGATGAGCGCGTCGTACCAGACGTAGAAGACGTGCCCCGGAGCCCACGGAACCGGCACCCCCCAGGTGAGCGACGTGCGGGTGATCGACACGTCGTCGAGCCCCTGGCGCAGGAACCCGAGCACCTCGTTGCGCTTGCCTTCGGGCGTGATGGCCTCAGGGTTCGACTCGATCCAGTCGATCAGGCGCTGCTCGTAGCGGGAGAGCCGGAAGAAGTAGTTCTCCTCCTTGAGGGTGGTGACCGGCTTGCCGGTGTGGATCGGGCAGAACTGCCCGTCGACCAGCTCGGCCTCCTGGTAGTAGGCCTCGCACGACACGCAGTACGGCCCCTCGTAGGTGTCGAGCTCGATGTCGCCGTTGTCCTTGATGCGCTCGAGCAGGGCCTGCACCGCCGCGTGGTGGCGGGGCTCGGTGGTGCGGATGAAGTCGTCGTAGGAGATGTTGAGGCTGTCCCAGGTCTCCCGGAACCGCACGGCGTTGCGATCGGCCTGCTCCTGAGGTGAGATCCCGGCCTCCTCTGCCGACTGCGCCACCTTCAGGCCGTGCTCGTCGGTGCCCGTGAGGAAGAAGGTGTCATCACCGATGAGGCGATGCCAGCGAGCGAGCGCGTCGGCGTTGACGGTGGCATAGGCGTGACCGACGTGGGGGGCGTCGTTCACGTAGTAGATCGGCGTCGTCACATAGAAGCGGTCGGGCACCCGATCAGCCTACGGGCGCCCCGCAACGCCACCCGAACCGGTTCGGGGCGGTCAGCCCGCCTCGGCCGCGCCCCACGGGCGGATGTCGCCCGCTGATCGACGCAAGGCCTCGCCCTCGCCGTCACCGAGCGCGACCGGCGCATCCGGCAGCCCGCGGCGTGCCCGCAGGTCCTCGATGCGGTCGAGCTGGCGCTCGAGCTGGCGCCGACGGGGGCCGGTGACCTCCTCGAGACCGCGCTGCGCCGTGTCGAAGCGCTTGGCGACCATGTCGAGCGCATCGGAGAACTTCGTCCACTGCTGCCCGAAGCCGGCCAGGCACTGGAGGATCTCGTCGGACGTGCGGGTGAGGCGCGCCTGCTCCACGGCCTGGCGGATGACCGCCAGCACTGCGAACAGGCTGACCGGCGAGCACAGCACCACCTTCTGGCTGAGGGCGAGGTCGATGAGCTGTGGGTCCTGCTCGTGGATGAAGGCCCACACGCTCTCATTGGGGATGAACAGGAGCACCTCGTCGAGCGTGGCGTCGGGGTCGATGTACCCGCGGCCGGAGAGCTCCTTCACCCGGCCGCGGACGTCGCGCAGGAAGGCCTTCGCCGTGGTGTCGCGCTCGGCATCGGTGCCCGCCTCCAGGTGGCGGAGGTAGTTGTCGACAGGGAACTTCACGTCCATGTGGAGCAGACGACCGCCGGGCAGCAGGAAGGTGACATCCGGGATGCTGCCGCCAGAGATGCCGGTCTGCTTGCGATAGGTGACGCCCTCGACCATGCCGGCCAGGCGGAGCACGTCGTCGGCCATGCGCTCGCCCCACTGGCCGCGCGCCTTGGGGCTGGCCAGCGCCTCACGGAGGTGGCCGGTGGTCTCGGCCAACAGGCGGCCCGTGCTGGTGACCTGCTCGATGCCGGTGACGAGCTGGCCGTGCTGCTGGGCGCTGTCCTGCTGGAGCTTCGTGACGACGTCGCCCAGGCGCTCGAGCTGCCCCGTGAGCCCCTCCACCCGCTTCTCGAAGGCCGTGGTGCGAAGGTCGAGCTGACGACTGCCGCTCGTCATCGTGTCGCCGAGCTTCTCGCCCGCCATCTTGGCCGCCATGTCGGCCGCAGCGGTGACGGTGTGCTCCCGCTCCATGCCGAGGCGCGCCTCCATCTGGGCGGCCTGCTGGGCGAGCAGGGCGGCCTGCTGCTCGAGGGCCTCGACCATGCGCAGATCGGCAGCGGCGCTGCTGGCGCGGGCCGCTCGCGCGCTCACGAGGTAGGCGAGGGTGATGACAGCGGCGGCCCCGAGGACCGCGAGGAGGATGGAGATGACCATGCCAAGAGTGTGCGCAGGGGGTGTGACAGTGCTCGCGGACCCCGCCTTCAGGCCCGAGAATCCGGGCATCTCGGTGGTTCGGGTCGCACCCAGCCCTCCCGTAGCCTCGGCCGAGTGAGCACCTGGATCCTGCGCCTCGACCAGCCCGGCACCGGGCCGCGGGTGGCGATCAAGGACCTCATCGACGTCGCCGGCACCCCCACCACCGCCGGGTCGCGTGTCCTGGCCGACATCGCCGGGCCCGCGGCCCGCGACGCCACCTGTCTCGCTGGGCTGCGGGCCGCGGATGCGGCGATCGTCGGCAAGGCCAACCTTCACGAGCTCGCGTGCGGCGGCACCGGCATCAACCCGCACTTCGGCACCCCCACCAACCCGTTCGACCCCGACCTGATCCCCGGCGGCAGCTCCAGCGGGAACGCCGTGGCCCTCGCCAACGGCGAGGTCGACCTCGCGATCGGCACCGACACGGCGGGTTCCATCCGCACGCCCTCCGCCTGCTGCGGCACGGTGGGGCTCAAGCCGACCTCGGGGCGGGTCCCCGTGGACGGCGTGTGGCCGCTCGCGCCATCGCTCGATGCCGTGGGCCCGATGGCGCGTGACGTGCGCGGCGTCATCGCGGGCATGGCACTGCTCGAACCGGGTTTCGCGGCATCCTCCGCCCCTGCCGCGGTCATCGGGCGGGTGCGCCTGCCCGACGTCGACCCCACCATCGACGCTGCCATCGACGTGCTGCTGGGGGCGTGCGAGGTCGAGGTGATCGACATCGCGCTGCCCGGTTGGGATGTGGCCGGCGACGCGGCGTGGGCCGTCATGTTCCACGAGGTGTGGCGGGTCGACCGTCACCTCTACGAGCACGACCGGTCCGGCATCGGCGCCGACGTGCGCGCACGGTTGGAGCAGGGCCGTGACGTGACCGTTGCGGCCCACGCCGCGGGGCTGGCTCACCGTCGCCCGTGGCGAGCTGAGCTGGCGGCCGCGTTCGAGCAGGCGCCGGTGCTGGCGTGGCCCACCCTCGCCGTGCTCCCCACGCGGCTCGACGCCCCGCCGCCCAACACGCGGCGCACCAACATCGGCGTGAACCTGGCCGGACACCCCGCGCTGGCGCTCCCGGCGCCCACCGGCGGCCCCCTCCCCGCCAGCGTCCAGCTCGTCGGTCCCGACGACAGCGAACCGCTCCTGTGCGCCACCGCCCTGCTCCTCGAGGCGGCGGCGTCCACGCTCACCTGAGGTTCGGCGGCGGTACGGTCTCGACGTGGCACGGATCCGGGTTCGCACGGTCATCGACGCGCCTCCCGAGGACGTGTGGGCCGATCTGCAGGACATCGGTTCCCACGCCGACTGGATGACCGACGCCGTGGCGATCCGGTTCCTCACCGCGCAGACCACGGGCGTTGGCACTCGCTTCGAGTGCGACACCAGGGTCGGGCCACTGCGGCTCACCGATGTCATGGAGATCACGGAGTGGAAGCCAGGCAGGTCGATGGGGGTCACGCACACCGGGCTCGTGACGGGCGTGGGGCGGTTCACCCTCAAGCGCCTGCGCGCCGGGCGCACGCGCTTCGAGTGGAGCGAGTCGCTGCGGTTCCCGATCTGGGCGGGCGGACCGATCGGTGCCCTCGCGGCGCGACCCGTGCTCCGATGGGTCTGGCGCCGGAACCTGCGCGGCCTGCGCGACCGCTTCTGAGCGCGACCGCTTCTGAGCCCAGCCGGAGGCGAGCCGGCTTCGCCGGTCGCCGGGAGGCACGTGCGAAGGCAGGAGCAGCGCAGTCATAGGCAGGAGCGCAGCGACGCCCGAAGACGCACAAGGCCCAGCGACGCCCGAAGCACGAATGAGCTCAGCCGGGCTGGTCGCCGAGGAGGTACCGCGCTCCCGGACCGCTGGCGCTCGCCCGATCCTCCGGGTTGTAGAGCGCGCACGTGCGCAGCGACAGGCACCCGCACCCGATGCAGGAGGTGAGGTCGTCGCGCACGCGCTCGAGCGTGGCGATCTCCTCGTCGAGTCGGGTCCGCCACGAGCGCGACAGCCGCGTCCAGTCGGCGACCGTCGGCGTGCGCCCCGCCGGCAGGGTGGCCAGCGCGTCACCGATCTCCTCCAGGCTCAGCCCGAGTCGTTGTGCGATCCGGATGAAGGCGATCCGCCGGAGCACGTCGCGGTGGTACCTCCGGTGCCCGCTGGGGGCGCGCTCGGAGGTGATGAGCCCGTTGCTCTCGTAGAACCGCAGCGCTGACGGAGCCACCCCGGCCCGCGTGGCCACGTCTCCGATGCTCAAGAGCGGCCCGTCCACCCCACCACTGTGTCCGCGACCGACCCTGACTTCAAGTGAGCTTCAGCTACGAGCATCGTACGACCCTCGCCGAGATGGCTCAGACGATGAGGATCCCGGCCCCGAACGCCATGAGGCCGAGACCCGCCGTGGCCGCCAGGGCGAGGTTCGGGTCGCGGAGGTATCGGGGGCCGAGGTCCACGAGGATCCACCCGGCGAGGAACCCACCGATGAGCCCACCGACGTGACCGCCGATCGAGATGCCGGGGATCGCGAACGTGAAGGCCAGGTTCAGCATGATGGCGCCACCGAGCCCGGTGTCGAAGGGATTGATGCCTCGAGACCGGAACACCGCCACGGCCGCTCCCATGAGCCCGTAGACGGCACCCGAGGCGCCGACGGTCAAGCTGTCAGGGCTCAGCAGCAGCACCCCGAACGATCCCGTCAGCATCGCCACGCCGTACACGAGCCCGAACCGCAGGCGACCGAGCACCGGTTCGAGCACCTGGCCGAGCTGGTAGAGCACCAGCATGTTGAAGCCGATGTGGATGAGGTTGGCGTGGAGGAACCCGGAGCTGATCATGCGCCACCACTCGCCCGCACCGACGCCGACGAGCTTGCCCGTCTCGAGCCGCCCCAGACCGATCAAGCCCCCGTCGACCGTGACGCTCTGTGGCGTTCGCACCCCAGAGCCCATCCCGGCGACGAAGACGGCGACGTTGAGGGCGATGAGCGCCTGCGTGACGACGGGACGCGTGCGCAGCTGCGCACCGCGGATGATCTTCTGCCCCGAGGACTTCGTGCACTCCGGGCAGTGGAAGCCCACCGAGGCCTGGCTCATGCAGTCCGGGCAGATCGGACGGTCACAGCGCTGGCAGATCACACCCGCGCGGCGATCCGGGTGTCGGTAGCAGGTCTGCACGGCGGTGTTCACGGGGGCGAACCCTACCGGCGCACCCCACCACATCAGCAGCGCGCCCCGACGTCATCGTGTTGCAGGCGATCGTCACACAGGTC
>JBQTKH010000055.1:0-22717 GCA_052386335.1 Microthrixaceae bacterium | reverse complement strand
GAGCCAGCGCGGGAGCACGCCGCGAGCCACCACGACCGCGAGCAGACCAGTGAGGACGCCGACGGCGGGGTGGACGAGGATCACGCCCAGAGCCCCCAGCGCGACGCCTGCTGCTCCCGAGCTCCTCAGCGACAACGGCGGGTGAGGGGGTCCGGCAACCGTCGCGCCCGAGAGCACCTCGGGGAGCTCCCCCTGCAACGCTGCGGAGCGGGGAGGGCGGCGGGCGGCCAGGCCAGCGCAGGCGAGGGCTCCCAGGAGCGACAGCCAGAGCGCGATGTCGACGCGCCGCTGGGGGGTGAACCGCAGCGAGATCTCCCCCGTCGTGTCAGCGGGGCGGATCAGCCAGCCGTTGGCGAAGCCGTCGACCAGGGCCGGCGGACCGAGATCTCGGCCGTCGACCGTGGCATGCCAGCCGGTGTTCCAGCTCTGTCCGAAGGTCAGCCAGAACGGGTCGGTGGAGTGCGCCCCTTCGACCCGGATGTCGAGGGCATCTGGTCTTGCTCGCACGATGGTGGCAGCGGGGGGAGCGGGAGCCGGCGACGTTGCCTCCGCTCGGAGGGGCCGTGCGGTGATCGGTGATGCTGTCCCACCAGAGGCCGATCGCAGCACGATGCGGTCGACGTCGATGCCGGTGGTGGCGCCGAGCGTGCTGCGGAGCTCGTGCTCGCCCGCGCCGAGGGCGAGGCTGGCTCCGTCGCACGTCTCGATCTGGAGGGGTGCGCCCTCGAGGGCATCTGTGACCCGTCCGGACACCCGGACGGGAAGCGGTGCGCCGTCGAGGGTGAGGAGGTCGCGTCGACACCGGGGGGCGAGGTCGCCTCGGGGAGCGGGTGCCACAGCGCCGAGCCCGAGCTCCGCGACGGCGACCGGCAGCGTGCGCGGCTTACGGGTGCGCCACTCCGTCGTCTCGACCGCGCGCACTGCGTCGATGACCACCCGCAGGTTGGTGGTGGTGATCGCCTCGGGGAGCGAGACGAGCACGGGCGTGGGCTCACCGGGCGTCGGCCGGTCGGCGATGGCCGGCAGATCGACCGTCGTCAGCCGACGACCGTCTGCTTCCAGGGAGACGCGGGTGGGCACCGAGTGGCGGCCGTCGGCGACGATGTGGAGCTCGACGCTGTCGAGCGTGCGGGGCGCGTCGAGCTGCACGTCGACCCATTGGTTCGCCTGGTCGCCGAAGGCGGCCGTCCATGCCGTGCTGAGGTCGCCGTCGGTCGCCGCGCTCGCTCGTGCCGTCGCGCTGGGCAGTCGTGAGGAGGACGTCACGAGCGGGAGGGGCACATCATCGAGGGTCTGCTCGATCAGCGCGTCCGACGCTCGAGGGGCCAGGCGCGCCGTGCCGCCCAGCGTGAAGCTGCGCTCGGTGGGGAGGTCGATGAGGCGGACCAGATGCGGCTCCTCGTCGAGGCGCTCGGCGTCGGTGGGCGCCGAGCGCAGCCTGGTGAGCACCACGGCGAGCGCATGGTCCTGGGACGACGCGCCGCCCCGGCGGAGGAGATCCCGCGGCACGCGCACTGCTTCGTCCAGTCGCATGTCGGCGAGGGAGACCTCGGCGAAGCCCGTGCTCGTCAGACCACCGTGGCGGGCACGTTGCCCTGCGGAGTCGCCCACAGCCTCGATGCTGAGCCGCGAGAAGGTGCGAGGACCGATGTCGACGGTCTGTCCGTCGCCGGTCCGCGAGCGCTCGTCGAGGTCGACGAGGAGCGCGGGGCCACTGTCGAAGCGGAGTGCGACTCGGGTGATCCAGCGATTGACCCGGTCCTCGGGAGCAAGGAAGGTGAGCTCGCTGGTGGTGACCGGGTTGGCGGCGCGCAGCTCGAGGCGCTCCCCGACGATCGGGTCGTCCTGGCCGGCCCGCCAGGCGGTGGAGGGGTCGCCATCGATCGCCATGGCCGGTCGGTGCTCCGGCAGGTACTCGTTGCGTCCCCCGTAGGAGGTCGCGTTGGCCGTGATGCCGCCACGGTGGATCGCGATCGTGCGGGCGTCATCGGTGGCGTTGGGGAAGACCGGGAGCCGAGCGTCGCTCCGGTCGATCCGCAGGGGTTCGCTCCCCGCTGGTTCGGTGTACCCGTTGGTGAAGCGGATCGACCCCCACCGCTCGGCACGACGCCGGTTGGTGTCGGTGACGATGAGCACTGCTCGCTCGTCGAGGGCATCCCGCAGCTCGGTGGTGGACAGTGAAGCGCTGTAGCGCAGGAGCTCAGTCCCGTCGATCAGCCCGGCGGCGGCGGCGTCGACGATCCCGTCACCGTCTCCAGCGACGATGACCGGTGCGCCAGCGCTCTTTGTCGTGACGATGGGCAGTGACCCGGTGACGGGGAGGACCGTCACGGGGAACGGGTCGCGCCCCGTTGGCGTCGAGGTGAGGTCGGCCTCGTCGATCACGGCGGCCGGCCCGCTGGCCACGTTGGGAACCGGTCGACCGAACTCGGTGGGGGGCCCGAGTCCTGGCGCGCCGAGGACGAACGTGGAGAAGGGTCCAGGTCGGGGGGAGTCGTACTGCTCGTACCGCAGGTCGGAGCGCACGAGGATCTGCCCCGCGCGCAGCAGGCGGGCGATCGAAGCGACGGCCGGAGCCTCACCGAGCGTGGCCTGGAACCGTCCGTCGTAGGCCTTCAGGAGGTTGGCCGCCGCTGCCGATCCCATCGGCACGAGCTCGCGCGCGGCGATCGGACGATCGGTGAGGCCTGGGGTGACGGGGTCGACCGTGGTGCCCCATCGATAAGCAGCGAAGTCCGCCCCGGGCACCTCGAGCACCCTGGTGCCGTCGTCAGTGGCGTCGAGATGGGCAGCCGCGTCGCTCCAGTAGCTCGGGATCGACTCGGGCCGGCGGAGGTTGTCGGGGACCAGGGTTCTCTGCCACACGGGCGGGAGGCTGAGCACCACCAAGGCGATCACGGCACCCGCGATCGCGTGCGAGGCCTTCGGCACCCGTCGCGAGACTGCGTGCACCCCCGCCGCCAGCATGATGCTGAGGGCGAGCACGACGAGCGGTGCCGCCCGCGGCATGCTCCGCATCGCCATGCCCACATCGCTCTGCAGGAAGGCGCGCAGGCCTCGTCCGAAGGGAGGAGGATCGTCATAGGGGTAGACCCCGACCGCGAGCGCCAGGCCGACGAGCGCGAGGAGCACGGCGAAGGAGCGCGTTCGCCAACGAGCCAGCGCGCCGCTCGCCAAGGCGAGCACCGGGACGGCGAAGGTGGCCACGAGCAGCCAGGGCGAGGCCTGGAACGGTCGGCTCGGGCCCACCCACGGACCGAGCGCGTCGTCGCCGTAGAAGAACCAGTAGCCGAGCCCCCGGAGCACCTCCTGGGCCGACGATGCAGCCGCCGTGACCTCGACGGACTCTGTGTAGCGCAAGACATCGAGCCCGTTCGTGGCCTGCACCGACAGGCCAGCGATCCACCACGCGTTCGTGACCAGCGTGAGCGTGGCGATCCGGCCCACGGCGGCGACGATCCGACCGAGCGGTTCGTCGCGCACTGCGGCTGCCCAGAGCACCCACAGCGCCGGGCCGACCCCCACGAGGAGGATCGAGGTGGCGTTGCTCGTACCGGCGGTGCCCACGACGAGGGCGAACAGCGCCGGGTGCCGCCAGCCGCCGGCTCGGATGGCGCGCAACGTGAGCGCGAGGAGCCAAGGAAGGGCCACGAAGGGCAGCAGGATCGCGGAGATCCGAACTGAGATCGTGAGGAGGTAGGGCGTGAGCGCGTAGGCGCACATCCCCACGGCGACGCCAGCTCCCCGCCAGCCGAAGCTTCGGAGCAGGTACCGCGTGCCCAGGCCGGCGAGGAACACGATCGACCCGAGCCAGAGCCGCTGGGCCACCCAATCGGGCGCCCCGAGGTGCTCCATCGCCCAGTAGTACGGGCCCATCGGCCACAGGAAGCCGATGTTCTGGTGGGTCACCGTTCCCAAGCCCACGTGCGGGTCCCACATCGACCAGGCGCGCGCGAGGAGGCGGTCCGGGTCGAGGTAGAGGTACGACTTGGTGTCCGCGAGCACCTTGCCTGGCGAGGTGGCCAGCAGCGGGAGGTAGCAGAGCGCCGCGAACGCCAGCAGCGGCGCGGGCCGACGCCAACGATCTGTCAACGGCGCGCCCGGCCGGCCTGACCCGCCAGGGTGCGCATCACCCCGAGAGCTGTGCGCTCCCATGTGAGGCCCACGGCCCGCTCGAGTGCGCCTGCTTCCAGGCGCGCCCGGAGGTCCCGATCGGTGAGCACTCGGGCGATGCCCGCGCCGAGATCAGATGCGGTGGCGGAGACGAGCAGCCCGGAGCGGTCGTGGCGCACCGCGTCGGCGTGCCCTGCGATGCGCGTCGCCACGGCCGGGGTGCCGCAGGCGGCGGCCTCGGTGAGCGACAACCCCCAGCCTTCCCGGGCCGACGCCGAGGCCGCGACCCACGCTTGCTGGTACAGGCGGACGAGCGCGGGCTCATCGACGCGACCGACGAGCCGGACCCATGTCTCGGCGCCGAGGTCGTGCACGAGCGCGTCGAGGTGCTCGCGCTCGTAGCCCTCACCGACGATCGTCAGGGTGAGGTCGGGAACCGTCGTTCGAGCGACCCGAGCGGCCTCGATGAGCAGGTGGTGTCGCTTGACCGGCACCAGCCTCCCGACGGCCACGATGCTCGGGTGCGCGGTCTTCTCGCCACCGGGTCGGAAGGCCCCACCGACCCCGTTGTGCACCACGTCGATGTGCGCCACGGGGATGCCGAGGAGCGACACGATCTCGTCCCGGGCCGACTCCGAAGGGGTGATGATCCGTGCGCGGCGGTACACGAGGGGCGCGATGCGCCGTTCGATCGTGTCGCCGAGGCGAGCGAGCGCGGGGTTGTCCTCGCCGAGGACCATCTGCCACATCTCGGCGTGGACGTGATGGAGCATCACCGCCCTCGGTCCCCGGTACCACAGCGGGGAGAAGAACGGCATCCCGTTCCAGATCTCGAGCAGCGCATCGGATGGTCCGTGCCGGCCGGTGATCTCGGCGATCGCCGCCCTCGGGAAGACGAGGTACCGGCCCGCCCGTCGGATCACGTGATAGCCGTCGCGATCGATGATGGGCGGGTGGCCCGACGCGAACGACGACCGCCACGTCACCTCGATCCCGGCCGCCGCCCAGTGGCGGGCCAGCTCGGCCGCGTGCAGCTCCGAGCCGCCAGCCTCCACATCGTCGAGGTCGCGCCACGACAGCAGGTGCACTCGGCGGAGGCCGGCGGAGGCGGCGAGATCGCCGATCTTCTCGAGCGCCTCGGGGCTCGGCGACGAGGCGGGCATCGGGGCGACGTTAGCCGAGTGGCCCACCAGATCCGGGCGGGTCAGCGGGCGTGCGGGGCCCTGCCGGCCAGTCGCTTGACGCGGTCGCGCAGGCCCCACCAGGTGACCAGGCCGAGCTCCTCGACCATGACCGCGACCGACATCTTCGAGGCACCTCGAACCCGATCGGTGAACACGATCGGGACCTCGGCGAGTGCCCCGCCGGAGCGCGAGACGCGGTAGGCCGTCTCGATCTGGAACCCATAGCCCTTGGCTCGGGTCGAGAAGACGTCGATCGCCACGAGGGTGGCGGCGTCGTAGGCGCGATAGCCCGCCGTGGCGTCATGCACCGTCATTCCCAGCGCGAAGCACGCGTAGCGGTTGCCCCATCGCGACAGGGCGCGCCGGTGCCACGACCAGTGCGGGATGGAGCCGCCGGGGATGTACCGAGAGCCGATGACGGCGGCCGAGCCAGCGTCGAGGGCGGCGAGCAGGGAGGGCAGCGCCGCTGGATCGTGGGACAGGTCGGCGTCCATCTGCACGAGGCGGTCGTAGCCGCGGTCCAGACCCACGCGGAACCCGTGGCGGTAGGCGTTGCCGAGGCCGTCCTTCTTCGGGCGCCAGAGCACATCGATCTGACCGAGCTCGGCCCCGGCAGCGCGGGCGAGATCGGCCGTGCCGTCGGGGCTGTTGTCGTCGACGACGAGCACGTCGACGTCGGGCGCGGCGGCTCGCACTCGGGTGAGGACCTCCACGATGTTCGAGGCTTCCTCGTAGGTCGGCATCACGACCAGGGTGCGCACGGCGGCGACACTACTCAGGCCTGCCCTGCGCCCCGGACCCTGGGCGCGTCCTCAGCACCGCGTGTAGAGCTCGTAGAGTCCCCGCGACCGGTCAAAGGGGTCGATCCCGAAGCTGCCGACGAGGCAGAAGTGGCGCGCGAGCGCGCGGTTGGGTGCGTCGGGGCCGAAGCGGAGTGAGTCGTTCGGCTCGTTCCAGTCGTCACGGATCGTGGAGAGGATCACCACGTCGGCGCGCTCGATCTCCTCGGCCAGGCCGGAGTCGGCAGCGTTGGCGACGCCTGGGTCCATCTCGATGTATCGCGTCCCCGGCACGAGGTCGGGGAGGAGGAAGTAGAGGAAGGCCTCGCTGTAGGGCGTCTTGCGCAGGTCCCCGGGTCCGACGATGAGTCGATCCCCGGGTTCGGTGAGATCGTCGACGACGGGCAGCATCTCGTTCACCGCGGCGACGGCGTCGTGACGCTTGTAGGGAAACGAGCGTCCCTGGTGCTCGATCGTGAGCTCGGTGCGTCGGCGGCCGAGGGTCTGCGCCGTGGCCTCCGCATAGCTGCGGTAGGTGAAGTACGGCGCCACGACGAGGAGCGCGAGGGTGGGCGCGAGCACGGCCGCCCCAGCCGCCTGCCATGTGACGGGGGCGCGGTCGGTGGTGCGTCGGCGAGCCCGTGCGAGCTCGATCAGCGCGGCGGGCAGCACCGCGAAGGCGACACAGCTCACCCAGGACAGGTGGGTGGAGTCGGGCCGCTGGACGGCCTGCGGGAACAGGCCGACGCTGAACGCGGCGATGGCGAGCAGACGCACCTGCCCAGTGCGGCGCCGGGCGATCACCCCGGCCACGACGAGCACGACGCCGACCAGGAGGAGCAGGAAGAACCACAGCCAGAGCTGACGTGGTCCGCTCGGTGCGGGGAGCGGCCACGGCGCCTGGTCGAGGGCGCCGGCACCCTGGAGGAACCCGTCGAAGTGGTCGGGGGAAGGGGGGATCGGGAGGCGTCGACCCCCCCGAAGGTCGAACACCGGCTCGAGCACCAGACCGCGCACGGTCGCCGAGGGTCCGGCCATGACCAGGTGCGCCAGGTAGGGGCTGCAGCCCGCGGCTACGCCGCCCACCAATCGCCGACGTGCTCCCGTCGGCATGTTGAGCGCCACGATCGCGCCCGCGGCGGCCAGGGCGAGCACCAGATCGAGCCGGTAGAGGAGGGCGGCGCCCGCGAGCAGACCTCCGCCGAGGGCGCGGCGACGCTGGCTCGATGAGTCGTGGTCGGCCTCCTGGGCCTCGACCGCGAGCGCCACCGCCCAGAGTCCGAGGGAGAGACCCCCGACCCAGGCCATCGCGCTGAGGCCGGACGGCGTGAGCACGATCATCGCCCCGAGGCCGCCACCACCGATCGCCACCCACGTGCCCCAGGGGCGGAGCAGCCGGTAGAGCCCCAGGGCGACGCCAAGGTGCTGCAGGTACCCCACCGCCCGCTCGCTCGTCAGGCTCACGCCGAACACCGCAAAGACCGCGGCGAGCACCCAGAGGCTTCCCGGGCCATACAGGTGCAGGAAGTCCCGATTGGGCACCCGACCCTCGAGGACCATCTCGGGGAAGGTGAGCATGAAGCCCTCCTCCATCGGCGTGCCCTGGGTGAGCCACAGGCCGTAGAGCGGAGGCAGGGTCGACGCGACCACGAGGAGCGGGGCGAGCCGCGCCAGGCGCCCTGGCGCACGCTGGTTGGTCACCGTGTCCGCCATCGGGCAGGAGGGTAGTCAAGGCGGTGCGGGCGCCCGTGGCTACCATCGCGCCGTGACGGACGACATCAGCGCACCGGTCGACCGCCAGACGCCGTCGGGCGTCAGCGTCGTTGCCGGGCCCGGCGTGATCGTCCGGCTCATGCGCCCTCGCCAATGGGTGAAGAACGGGCTCGTACTGGCGGCACCCGCCGCCGCGGGCGTGCTCGACCAGGGCGAGTACCTCGGGCGCGCCATGATCGTCATGGTGTCGTTCTGTCTCGCCGCGAGCGGCACGTACTGCCTCAACGACGCGGCCGACGTGCTGGCCGATCGTGCCCACCCCACCAAGCGTCACCGGCCCGTCGCCGCCGGGGAGGTGAGCGTGGCTCGCGCCCGCTCCATCGGCGTGCTCCTGCTCGTGCTCGGCGTGGGCCTCGGGCTCGCCACCGGATCGTGGGAGGCGTCCGCGATCACTGCGTCGTACGTCATGCTCACGACCAGCTACACGATCTGGCTGAAGCACCTTCCGGTCGTCGACATCGTGATGATCACCGCGTTCTTCGTCATCCGCGCCGTGGCGGGCGTCGTCGGCACCGACATCCCTCTGTCGGACTGGTACCTCATCGTGGCGTCCTTCGGAGCCCTGTTCGTCGTGGCCGGCAAGCGCACCACCGAGCTGCGCCTCGAGGATGCGATCGGGCACCGACCCGCCCTCGGCGGGTACACCCCCAGCTTCCTGCAGTACGTGCGGTCCGTCGCCTCCGGTGTCACCCTGCTCGCCTACTGCTTGTGGGCCTTCGAGAAGGCCGACCTGGCCGACAGCTCCGTGCCCTGGTTCCAGCTCTCGGTCGTGCCCTTCGTGGTGCTGATCCTGCGCTACGCGCTGATCCTCGAGACCGAGGAGCAACGCGGGCCTGAGGAGATCCTGCTGCAGGACCGCCAGCTGCAGGTCCTCGGGGGGATCTGGGCCGTCGTGTTCGCCTGTGGCGTCTACCTCGGGCACGCCCCTCCCTTGGTCAGCTGACGCGCCAGCCTCGGTAGGATCGCCCGTCATGCTGTCGTTGGAACGTCGCGTCGTGGCCGAGCTCACCACGTCGAGCGACGCCGACCTGCGGCGCCAGGTCGAGTGCTGGGTCGACGGCACGCTCGACGAGATGTCTGATGTGCTGCGCCTTGGGGTGATCCTCGAGTCCATCGCCTTGTCGGTGTGGGTGTGGGTGCGCCGCCCGGCGAACCTCGAAGGCGTGCTCGGCTGGCTCGAGCGCAACCCCATCTCGGTGCTCCGCTCCTACCACCGCCTCTTCCACTCGCTCGTCCTCTTCGGCGAGCTCGAGCTCGGTGAGACAACCTCGACGTGACGGTGCTCCACACTGAGGTGCTCGTCATCGGGTCGGGCGCGGGGGGCGCAACCACGGCCGCGACGCTGGCCCAAGCCGGTCGATCGGTGCTGGTCGTCGAGGAGGGTCCCGAGATCGTCCCGGGCTCGCTCACCCCCTTCAGCCTCCAGGAGATGGAGCAGGCCTACCGCCACCACGGCAGCTCTGCCGCGCTGGGCTCGCCACCGATCGCCTACGCAGAAGGTCGGTGCGTCGGCGGGAGCACGGAGGTGAACAGCGGTCTCTGGCACCGGCTTCCCGGCGAGCTCGCCGAGGACTGGCAGCGACGCTTCTCGCTCGACGAGTTCACTCCAGAGGCGCTCGACCGCTGGGCCGCCCGCATCGAAGCGAGCGTGCCCGTCAACCAGGTGCCTGGTGCGGCCCCAAGGTCGTCCACCGTGCTGGAGGACGGCGCCGCCAAGCTCGGATGGCGGTCCGTGGAGTTCCCACGCGCGTTCAGCTACGACAGCCACGGCTGTGGCACCAAGCAGACGATGAGCCGCACGCTGCTCCCTCTGGCCCGGGCTGCTGGGGCAGAGCTCATCGCCGACACGGCTGTGCGCAGGCTCGACATCCAAGCCGGACGGGCCCTGGCCGCTCGGTGCGAGCGACGCCGACCCGACGGCACCACCGAGGACCTCGAGATCCGTGCGGATCACATCTTCGTGTGTGGTGGTGCGATCCAGAGCCCCGCCCTGCTGCAGCGCAGCGGCGTGCGGCGGGGGATCGGCGCGGGTCTGCGGATGCACCCCACGATCAAGGTGGCCGCGCACTTCCCCAGCGCGATCGACCACGACGACGTGCCCTTGCACCGCATCACGGAGTTCTCGCCGCAGCTCGCGATCGGCGGCTCGGCGAGCCGCCGCGGGCACGTGGCGCTGGCCCTCGCCGACAGCGGCGCCGACATCACCGACGCCCTCGAGGACTGGGAGAGCGTCTTCGTCTACTACGCAGCGATCCGCAGCGACCAGGGCGGGCGTGTGCTGTCGATCCCGGGTCTGCGCGCCCCACTCGTCACCTACCGACTCACCGACTCCGACCTCAGTCGACTGGCTCGCGGCCTCGTCCACCTCGGCGAAGCGCTGCTGGCGGCGGGCGCCACCGAGCTCTACCCGTCCGTCGAGGGCGGGCGCGTGGTCCGGCGGCCGAGCGAGCTGATGACGTGGTGGGATGCAGTCGACCGTCCGCACAGCAACCTCATGACCGTCCACCTCACCTCGAGCATCCGCATGAGCACGGATCGGGCCAAGGCCGGCACCGATGGCTTCGGACGGGTGTGGGACCACGACAACCTCTATGTGAACGACGCATCGTTGCTCGCCGACGCGCCCGGCGTGAACCCGCAGGCCGCGATCATGACCATCGCGCTCCGCAACGCCGACCACTTCCTCGCCACCACCTGATCCAGGAGCTTGATGTCCGACCCCACCGACGCACCGCGGCCCGACACGATCGTCATCACCGGCGCAGCCGGATGGCTCGGCCAGAACCTCGTTCGCGCGGTGGCACCACACCGATCCTCGGTGCGCTGCCTCGTGCAGACCCACGCTGAGGCCGCACTGCTGTCGCTTGTGTCCCCAGCGGTGCACGCGACCGTCGGTGACGTGCGGGATCCGTCAGCGCTCGACGCGCTGTTCGAGGGCACCTCGGGGGCGACGGTCGTCCACGCAGCGGCCGTCATCCACCCGCGCCAGCGCGTGCGGGAGCTGCACGATGTGAACGTGGGGGGAACCGCGCTGGTGCTCGATCGGGCTCGTCGAGCGGGTAGCGGGCGCGTCGTGCACATCTCGTCGAACTCACCCTTCGGGGCGAACCCCAGCGTGGACCATCGCTTCACCGAGGACTCACCCCAGAACCCCTACCTCGGGTACGGCCGCTCCAAGGCCGATGCGGAGGTGCTCGTGGCGACGGCGCAGCAACGGGGCGACCTGGAGACCGTGGTGCTCCGGCCGCCGTGGTTCTACGGTCCGTTCCAGCCCGAGCGGCAGACGCAGTGGTTCCGAGCCGTGCGCAGGGGCCGGTTCCCGCTCGTGGGCGACGGCCGCAATCGTCGATCCATGGTGTTCACCGGCAACCTCGTGCACGGCGTGCTGCGTGCCGAGGTGGCCGCCAAGGCCGTGGGCGGCGCCTACTGGGTCGCGGACGGTGATCCGCTCGAGATGCGGAGCATCCTGGCCACGGTCCGCCGCGCGCTGGTGGCGGAGGGGTTGGCAGTGTCGGGCGGTCAACCGCGCCTGCCTCGCCTCGCCGGTGTCGTGGCAGAGCGGCTCGATGGGGCATTGCAGGCGCGGGGGCGGTACATCCAGGCGCTCCACGTGCTCGGTGAGCTGAAGGACACCATCGCGTGCGACATCTCACGGGCCCGCGCCGAGATCGGCTACGACCCGCCGACCGACCTCGAGGCAGGCATGCGAGCCAGCATCCGCTGGTGCCTCGAGCGAGGGCACGCGCTGTGAGCACGGTGCTGGTCACCGGCGGGAGCGGGTACTTCGGGTCGATCCTCGTCGACCGGGCGCTGGCGCGCGGCCACGAGGTGCGCATCCTCGACCTCAACCCGCCCGATCCGCGGGCCGGCGCAGCCGTGGACGCCGTCATCGGCGACATCCGAGACGCCGCGGTGGTCCGGGCCGCGAGCGAGGGTGTCGACGTGGTGCTCCACAACGTCGCACAGGTGCCCTTGGCCAAGGATCGTGCGCTGTTCTGGTCGGTCAACGTGGTGGGCACCGCGAACGTGCTGCTGGCGGCGCGGTCGGCTGGGGTGGCCAAGGTCGTGCACACCTCATCGAGCGCCATCTTCGGGATCCCCGAGCACAACCCGGTGGTCGAGGACACCCCCGCGCGCCCGCTCGAGGCGTACGGGCGCGCCAAGCTGGAGGCCGAGATCCTGTGCCGGGACGCGGCGGCCACGGGGCTGGACGTCACGATCGTGCGGCCCCGAACGATCCTCGGGCATGGTCGTCTGGGGATCATGGCGATCCTGTTCGAGTTCGTGGCCGAGGGCGCGCCTGTGTTCGTGCTCGACGGCGGTCACAACCGCTACCAGTTCGTGCACGCAGAGGACCTGGCTGAGGCCTGTCTGCTCGCTGGCGCCCGCCCCGGCCCGGCGACCTACAACATCGGCACCACCGACTTCGGCACGATGCGGGACACGCTCCAGGCACTGGTCGACCACGCCGACACCGGGTCGACCGTTCGATCCCTCCCGTCCGCGCCAGCGCGGGTGGGGATGCAGCTGGTGTCGCGGCTCGGTCAGGCACCGTTCGCGCCCTACCACTGGCTTCTCTACGGCGAGTCGCTCTGGTTCGACACGACACGGGCCCACGAGGAGCTCGGGTGGACCTCGCGCCACTCGAACGCCTCGATGGTGATCGAGTCCTACGAGTGGTTCCTCACCCACCGCGCCGAGCTGGGGGCCGCCGGCAAGTCGCACCACCAGTCGCCGGCCCGTCTCGGGCTGTTGAAGCTCTTGAAGCGCCTACCGTGACCGAGCCGACCGATCGGGACCGACGCTGGCCCCTCGTGCTTGTAGGGGTGGCGGTGGTCGCACCGCTGCTCGCTGCCCTGGTGGCGCTGCGGCAGCCGCGCTGGCTGCCCGTGCTCGACCTTGCCCAGACGGAGCTGCGCGTGCGAGACGTGGGCGGGCGTCACTCACCGCTGGTGGGTCTGGCGGGCCGGATCGGGACAGCGGAGCAGCAGGGGAGCCACCCGGGTCCCGCCAGCTTCTACGCGCTCGCTCCCACCTACCGCCTGCTGGGGGCGAGTGCATGGGCGTTGCAGGCCGCCTCCGTCGTGATCCACCTGGTCGCGGTCGGCGTGGCGATGTGGTTCGGGCGCCGCCGCGGCGGGACGATCCTGAGCGTCGGGGTGGGGCTGGCAGCGGCACTGCTGATCGTCGGCTACGGGAGCAGTCCCATGACCGAGCCATGGAATCCCTACCTACCGCTGTTGTGGTGGCTGGTCTTCCTCCTCGGCGTGTGGTCGGCGCTCTGCGGCGACCACCGGGTGCTGTGGGTCACCGTGGCCGCCGGGAGCTTCTCCGCACAGACGCACGTGCCCTACCTCGGGCTGTGCGTGGCGCTGGGAGGCCTTGCAGCGGGCGCCAGCCTCTGGCACCTCTGGCGTGCGGCCGCCGTTGATCGGCGACGCCTGTTGCGATGGCTCGGTCTGGCGCTCGGCGTCGGCGTGCTCATGTGGCTGCCCCCCACGATCGACCAGGTGCGGCATGAGCCGGGCAACTACTCGTTGCTGATCGACAGCTTCGCCACGCCGTCAGTGGACACGCTGGGCCCTGAGGTCGCGATGCGCCTGGTCGCGGAGCGCCTCGACGTCGCGTTCTTGGTCATCGAGGTGCCGCGCAACCCTGGCGCGCTGATCCAGACCACCCCAGGTGGAGGGGTTCCGTCGCAAACGCGTGGGTCGGTTGCTCTCGCGGTCTGGGTCGCCTCGGCGGTTGCGGCGCTGCGCTTGAGGAATCATGCCCTGCTTGGCCTCCATGCCGTGGTCGCGTTGGGCCTGGTGGTCGCGGTCGCCGTGCTGAGCCGGGTCTTCGGGTTCATCTGGTTCTACCTCATGACCTGGGTCTGGGGGCTGGGAGCGCTGATGGCGATCGCCACGGCATGGACGCTGGTCGTCCTGATCGCTCGTAGCTCGCCCCCACGTTGGCTCGGACTCTTGCGGCGCACGGGTGTGGGCGTCTTGGTCGGGTGGCTCGCCGTGACAAGCATCCAGGGGGTACGAGCGGCGCCAGATGTCGAGCAGTCCGATAGCGAGCTGTCGGCGATCCTCGTTGGCCTCATCCCCGGGGTCGTGCGGGCGCTGGAGGCCGACGTTCCGCCAGCCACGGGTCACGAGGGGCGCTATCTCGTGACCTGGAGCGACTCTGTTCACATCGGCTCGCAGGGTTACGGGCTCCTCAACGAGCTCGAGCGGCGCGGCTACGACGTGGGGGTGGTCGACGCCGTCGCGGCGGTGGGGACACGACATCGCGTCCGACCGCGCTCGGATGCCACAGCTCGGATCACGCTGGCCACCGGCGTTCTCGTCGAGCGGTGGCGCGCCGTCGAGGGGGTGACCGAGGTGGCCAGCACCGACCCGAGGTCAGCATCGCAGCGTCGGGAGTTCGACCGGCTGCGGCGCCAGGTCCTCACCGGGCTCGACGAGGCTGACTTGCCGATGCTCGCGGCGCGCCTCGATGAGCATCTCTTCGAGGTCGCCACTGATGTACGCCTGCCGCCGAGCTTGCAGCCGGCAGTGACGCGGATGCTCGACCTGGGCGTCGAGACGGCGGTCTTCGTGGGACCACCCGACGCGGAGCCAACGGAACGAGGCGGGTGAGCGGCGTCCGCCAGCGCGTGGCGGCGGTGCCGCGCCTCCTGGCCGTCGCGATGGCCGCTGCGGTCGTGCCCGTGGTCGTCGCGCTTGTGCGCGGGCTCCAGCGCGGGTGGTACCCGGTCGGCGACAACGCGTACTTCAGCATCCGAGCGCGCGACGTGCTGACCTCGAACCATCCCCTGCTGGGCACGTGGACCTCCGCGTCTCAGAGCGTGGGCCACGATCTCAACAACCCAGGGCCCTTGCTGTTCGACCTGTTCGCGATCCCGGCCAAGATCGCCCCCATCGGTGGGATCGCCGTGGCGGCAGCGATCCTCAACGTGGGATGCATCGTCGCGATGGCTCTCGTAGCACGGCGGAGAGGCGGGATCGAGCGCGCCGTGGGGGTGCTGGCCGTGGCGGCGGGGTTGGCCTGGACCATGGGGAGCGAGCTGCTCTTCGACCCGTGGCAGCCCCACTCCCTGCTGTTCCCCTTCCTGCTCTACCTCGTCCTTGCGTGGAGTCTCGCGGAAGGCGACGTCGCGATGCTGCCGCTCGCGGTCGGGGTGGGCAGCCTCCTCGTGCAGACGCACCTCACCTACGCGGGCCTTGTGCTCGGCCTCGGGGGGTTCGGCATCGCGATGGTCGGAGTGCGTTCATTGCGGGATCGCTCGAGCATGGAGCGCGCCCCAATCGATCACACACGACGGCGCCGTGCCCTTGCACTCGCGACCGTCGTGGCCGTCACATGCTGGGCTCAGCCGATCGCGGAGCAGCTCACCTCGAGCGACGGAAACATCTCGCGCGTGGTGCGCAGCGTCGGTGCCGGCGACGCGCCGCGCCTCGGCGTTGGCACGGCCGGGCAGATGGTCGCCGATGTGGCGGTCGTTCCACCGGCGTGGCTGCGGCCTTCGTTTGAGGACGCCTTCGTCCAGGAGCGCGATCCGGCTGATCGGGGGGTGCACATCCTCGGCCTGCCGTCTCGCGCGATCTCGGCAGCGTCGCTCGGCGCAGCGATGCTGGCCTTGCTGGCCACGGCCTATCGCGCGCATCGGCAACGAGATCCAGGCGGCGTGTGGGGGAGCGCGGTCGCTGCGCTGGCGATCGCGCTGGCGCTGCTGGCGCTGGTGCCCATCCCGGTTGGCCCCAGCGGCTTCGGCCAGCACCAGGTTCGGTGGTTGTGGCCCGTTGCGCTCTTCGGATGGCTGGTGGTCGTGCTGCCTTGGGTCCGGGGCCGGCGCTGGACGCCGCTCGTGCTCACCCTCGTCACCGTCTTCCTGGGGGTGGTCGCGCTCCCCACCCACCGACAGGTGGCAGGCCCGCAGAGCGACGCCGATGCGGTCTCGGTCCTGCGCGACGTGAGTCGACAGCTCGATCGTGCCGAGGTGCAAGGCCCAGTCCTGTTCGCCGAGGCCGACCTCGTTCGGATGTCGATCTACGAGCCGTACAGCACCGCGCTGATGCTGGAGCTGGACCGACGGGGCATCGACGTGGTGGTGGACGAGAGCGGGCAGGCGCGGCAGCTCGGCGGTGATCGTTGGCATCCCGAGCGGGCACGGGCACGCATGGTGCTCCTGCAGGGCGACCGCGCCGACGACACGCCGCGTGGTGGACGACGGGTTGCGTCGACGCGCGGCCTGGACGCCCGTGAGCGCCTCGAGCTCGACGGGGTCGTGCAGGAGCTCGCCGTCGACCTCGAGTCGCGACGGCTCACGTTGACCGACGAGGGCCGCGCGCTCGCTCAGCGCGGGGCGTTTGTGGGCATCGAGGGCGACGGATCGGTCGACGGATCGATGGCGCTGGACTTCCGGACGCTCCTCTACGCTCTGGAGGTTCACGCCATCGACAAGACCGACCCGAGCCTGGAGGCGCTCCAGCGATATGCCGAGCTTCAGCGCAGGTGGGACCGTCAGACGTTGTCGGTGTACCTCGTGCCCGTCTCGCAGTCCGCAGTCGAGGTCGACGGGTGAACCATTCGAGCCCATCCACGGTCGGCCTGATCGTGCCCGTGTTCGACGAGGCCATTCGAGCCCCCGAGTTCATCGAGGAGCTGGTCGCCTTCGTGCGGACCCTTCCCGCCGGTAGCCAGCTCCTCGTCGTCGACGACGGCAGCACCGATGGCACCGGTGACCTCATCGAGCAGGCGCTCGAGCAGCACGGCGATCTCGCCACCGTCCTGCGCCGGCCCCACCTCGGCAAGGGCGCGGCGGTCGCAGCCGGCTTGCGGACCATGAGCCAGCCGATCCTCGCGTTCTGCGATGTCGACCTGTCGACCAGCCTCGATGACCTGCGTCGGATCATCGACGCGGCAGGCCGCCCGAACGCGCTGGCGATCGGTTCGAGAGACCTCAGCGGATCGCGTCTCACGCGCCCTGAAGGTCGGGTCCGTGAGGCGCTCGGTCGCGCCTACAACCGGCTGCTGCAGGCCACCGTCGTGCCGGGTGTGGTCGATACGCAGTGCGGCGCCAAAGCAGCCCGCGACGAGGTGTGGGCCGAGGTGCTGCCCTGGTGTGGGGAGGAGGGCTTCGCATGGGACGCCGAGGTTGTGGCGGTGGCCAGCGCCCGCGGGGTGGATGTGCAGGAGCTTCCCGTCACATGGAGCCACGACGCCAGGTCGAAGGTACGGGTGGGTCATGACGGCCTCGCGATGGTGTGGGCCACCCCCCGGATCTGGCGCAGCCGGCGTGCCGCCCGAGCCAGCGCTGGTCCCCGCGTCAGCGAGGTGTTCGCCGCTGACAACGCCGACCTGCTGATCAGCGCTGACCGGGACCATTGGTGGTTCCGCAGCAAGGCGTCCCTGGTGGCGACCGCCCTCCGGCGGAGCGGCGGGGCACCCCACGGAGACTGGCTCGTGGACGTCGGTGGCGGGGCAGGGGGCGTCACCGCGCTGCTCGGCTGGCCGGCATCGAGCAGCCTGTCAGTGGACGGGAACGAAGAGCTCGTTCGGAGCGCCCATCGCGCCCACGGCCTGCCCGGCGCTCGTGCGCTGACGGCCGCCCTTCCGCTGCGCGGCGAGGCCGTTGCGGTCGTGTGCTTGCTCGACGTGATCGAGCACCTCGACGACCCGGTGTCGACGCTCCGTGAGGCGCGTCGCTCGCTTCGGCCGGACGGCAGGCTCGTCGTGATGGTGCCGGCCCACCCGTGGTTGTGGAGCTCGTATGACGAAGAGCTCGGCCACCGTCGGCGCTACACCCGACGTGCGCTGCGAGCAGATCTGCGGGCGGCCGGCTTCGCCCCTGCCTATCTCACCCATGTGTTCAGCTGGCTCGTCCTGCCGGCGTGGCTCACCCGCCGGGTGAGGCGGGCACCCTCGGTGGAGTCGCAGCTGGCCACGGCGTCGGTGGCGGTGGACCGTGCCAGCCTCTTGCTCACATGGATGGAGCGTCAGCTGATCGGGCGCGTATCGGTCCCCGTCGGCACGTCGATCCTCTGTGTGGCCGTCAAGGCCTGAGTGGAGTCGCGAGCCGGGGCACCACGGGAGCGTCGCGGCCTGTACCGCCACCCTGCGTGGATCCCGCCTCGTGGTACTCGTCTTCCACGTTGACATCCCAGATGTCGTGGGACGCCCCGAAGAGGTTGTCGACGGTCAGCATGGCCGTGAACATGGAGTGGTCTTGGTTGTTGTACTTGTGCATGCCGTTGCGTCCGACGGGGTGCACGTTCGGGACGTGCTCGTCGAGCCAGGCTCGCAGGGTGGCGACGTTGGCCTGGTAGTGCTCGTCGTAGGTGGGATAGGCCTTCGGCATCCGCACCACGTAGCCAGCGATGACATCGTCCGTGCGCATGAGGCCGAGGGACTCGAGCTCGGCCTTGCCGATCTCGATCAGCTCGTCGTCGCTGGCCGCCCACCACTCGTCGCCCTCGGACACCGTGTACTCGAGGCCGAGCACGTTGTGGCCGTCCTTCACCAGGTAGGGCGACCATGACCCGAAGTTCTGCACGCGCATGGTCTTCACCTCAGGCGCGTGGATGTAGATCCAGTTGTCGGTCCACGCCACCTTGTCCTCCGGCACGACAAGGGCGACGGACAGGAAGTCTCGGAAGGTGAGCTCGCTCGCCGCCTCCAGTACGGGCGCCGGGGCCGGAGGCTCCATCGCCCGCACGAGCCCGGGCAGCGGCATGGACGAGATCACCGCGTCGGCAACGAGCTCCCGCTCTCGACCGTCGTCGTCGACGACGATCACGGAGGTGGCCCGCCCGCGGGAGTGCAGCACCTTCGTGACGCGGGCCCCGAAGATGACCGTGGAGCCCTGTTGGACGACGAGCTCGTGGCACCGCTCCCACATCATCCCAGGGCCGTGCTTGGGGTACTGGAACCGGTCGATCAGGCTCGTGATCTGCTTGGACCGATCGGTGCGCCGACCCGCGACGCGCGCCCGGATCGGCTCCCACACCGCGCTCCAGAGCGACATGCCCTTGATCCGCTGCGCGCCCCAGTCCGCCGAGAGCTTGGAGGCCGGCACGGCCCACACCTTCTCGGTGTAGGTCTTGAAGAAGTGCTCGTAGAGCCGCCATCCGTAGTTCGCGGCCACGTAGCCCTCGAGGGTCGACGTGTCCTTCGGGGGGTGCACTCTGACCCACAGGAACGACAGGACGCACCGCACGGCCTCGACCAACCCCAGGTTGCGAAGGGCGTTGAGCGGCCTGATCGGATAGTCGTAGAACTTGCCCCGGTAGTAGATGCGGCTCTTGCGCTCACGGAGCAGGAACTCGTCGTCGGGCAGGATCTCGTGCCACAGGGCTTCCACCTCGGGGACCTTCGTGAAGAACCGGTGGCCCCCGATGTCGAATCGATAGCCGTCGCGCACCACCGTGCGGCTGATGCCGCCCACGACGTCGTCGGATTCGACGACGGTGGCCGTCGCCCCTCGCTTGCCGAGCTCGTAGGCGGCGGTGAGACCGGCGGGTCCGGCACCCACGATGACGACTGATCCCGGGACGGGGTGGAGCGGCGACGTGCGTCCGTCGGCGGTGTCGAGCGGCGTGGCGGTCATGTGGGGGCGGGGCTTTCGACGGGTGCGAAGAAGGTGCGACGGCGAGGGAAGTCTACGGGGTGGCCGACGGCTTCTCGGATCTCTGGCCGGGTGCCCGCGGGCCGCTACCGTGGCCCGTCGTGCGCCTCCGGAGCAAGACGGAGCTGGTGGCCCTGGCGGCGCTGGCCTACGGGCCGTTCCTGGCGTCGTCGCCCGGGCGGGTGAGCGCCGACAGCAAGCAGGATCTCTATCTCGACCCCGGGCGCTTCCTCGGCCGGGTCACCGACCTCTGGGACCCGCACATCGGCGCGGGGACGGTGCCCCATCAGAACCTCGGCTACCTGTTCCCGGCTGCGCCGTGGTTCTGGGTGATGGAGCGGGCGGGTGTCCCGGACTGGGTCGCCCAGCGCCTGTGGCTCGGCACGCTGTCGCTGCTCGCCGCCCTCGGCGCACGGTGGCTGTTCCGACAGCTGGGCACGGGGCGGACGGGGGCGATGGCGGGCGCGCTTGTGTACCTGCTCACCCCCTACCAGCTCGCGTTCACGGCGCGCATGTCGGTGCTCCTCCTGCCGTGGGCGGCACTCCCATGGCTCGTCGGCTGCACGATGCGCGCCACCCGCACGCACGACTGGCGCGCGCCCGCCCTCCTGGGCATCGTGCTCGTCTTCGCGGGAGGCATCAACGCGTCGTCCCTCGTGTTCGTCGCGCTGGGACCCCTGCTCTGGGTGGTCCTCGACGCAGCGGGTGGGCCGATGCAGGCCCGTCGCGCGCTCGCTGGCGCTGTGCGCCTCGCCCTCGTCGGTGTTGGGGTGTCGATCTGGTGGGCGGTGGGCGTGCGCGTCCAGGGCTCCCACGGTCTTCCGGTGCTCCAGCTCACCGAGGGCGCGCGCACCGTTGCCGAGCTCTCCACGCCAGCTGACCTCTTGCGCGGGATGGGCAACTGGTTCTTCTACGGCCGTGACCGCACGGGGTACTCGCTGGATCAGGCGGCCGACTACGGCGGCGCCAGCGACCTCGTCGTCGTCCTGAGCTATGGCGTGCCGCTCGCCGGCCTGGCGGCCGCCTTCGTGCTGCGCTGGGCCCACCGTGCCTACTTCGCGCTGCTCGTCGTCGTCGGCACGGTGGTGGGGGTCGGCGCGTGGCCGTACGACGACCCCACGCCCTTCGGGGCGTTGTGGAAGACCTTCACCAGCGAGACCTCCGTTGGTCTCGCGCTGCGGAACACACCGCGCGCGGCACCACTCGTGGTGCTCGGGTTCGCCGGGCTCCTGGCCGGCGTCGTCGGGTCCGTGCCGATGCCGCAGTGGCGGCGTCTCGGTGCCGGCGCGGTGGCGTTCCTGGCGGTCGCGGGGCTGCTCCCGGTGTGGCAGCAAGGCTTCTTGACCGACGGGATGCAGCGCCCGGAGGAGATCCCGGACTACTGGCACGCCGCAGCGCGAGCGATGGATGCGGGCGATGAGCACACCCGTGTGCTCGAGATCCCCGGGTCGAGCTTCGCCGCCTACCGCTGGGGCACCACCGTCGACCCGATCACGCCAGGGCTGATCGATCGTCCGTACCTCGCGCGCGAGGTGCTGCCATCCGGAGGAGCGGGCACGGCGAACGTGCTGGATGCACTGGACCGGCGCATGCAGCAGGGCACCTTCGAAGCGCGCTCGTTGGCACCGATCGCGCGCCTTCTGGGCGTCGGCACGGTGGTCCTGCGGGCGGATCTCGAGCGCGCCGGGCGGTTCGACACACCGGAGCCTGCGCCCTTGTGGAGCGCGCTCCGGCGCGGGCTGGGTCTCGCGCCACCCTCGCGATTCGGCCCGACGGGTGTGAGTCCGACCGACCCGACCGTGCCGGCGGTGGCCCTGTTCGAGGTGGTGCGTCCGCGAGCGACGGTTCGCACCGCGCCGGTCACTGAGCCGGTGGTGGTTGCCGGCGACGGCGACGGGCTCGTCGATGCCGCCGCGGCTGGTCTGCTCGACGGGACGGCGCTCGTCATGGAAGCTGCCGCGCTTGACGACGCACAGCTGGACCGCGCGCTGCGAACGGGTGCGCACCTCGTGGTCACCGACACCAACCGGCGGCGAGCGCAAACGTGGTTCTACACGCTCCGCGACAGTCGCGGTGAGACAGAGCGGGCAGGCCGAACGGCGCCCGATCCGACGGGGTACGACTTCCGGCTCGACCCCTTCCCAGGGTCCGACGACGACGATCGCACCGTGGTGGAGCAGGTGGGGGGAACCGTGGAGGTCACCGCCGGGGGTGGTCCTGAGCGGCCGGAGGACCGTGGCGCGCACGCGGTCGACGGGGATGCGACGACGGCGTGGCGGGTGGGAGGCATCGACCCTCGCGGTGCACGGATCACGATCACCCCCGCCGCGCCGGTGCCGACCTCGACCGTGTTCCTCCAGCAGCCTCCGGTACCGCCGGGCGGACGGTCCCTCGCTCGCGTGCGACTCCAGGTGGGCACGAAGGCACCGATGGACATCGATCTCGACACGTCCTCGTTCTCCGCGCCAGGTCAGGCGGTGGCGGTCCCCGGAGGCGTCGTCGAGCAGCTTCGGGTCACGCTCGTGGAGACCGCCCCGGCCGCACCCGGGCACCGTGACGCGAACCCGGTCGGCCTGGCCGAGGTGCGCATCGGCGATCTGACCGTCGACGAGGTCGTCCGGCCACCGATCGACCTTCTCGAGCGCGTCGGAGGAGCCGCGCGGGAGCACGGTCTCGATGTCGTCCTGACGCGCCTCCGGGTCAACCTGCCTGGCACGGACCGAGCTGACGACGAGACCCATCTCGATCGGCGTCTCGCCCTGCCGGTTGCTCGCTCGTTCGGCCTCTCCGGTGTTGCACGACCGCGCGCTGGGGTTGCGGCCCCGCCAGCCAGCGACGGGGTCTGCCGGTCTGACCTGCTCACCCTCGACGGCGCGCCTGTTCCGGTGCGGCTCACCTCGGACCCCGACGGGTGGGCGATCTCGGGCTGCGCCCCCGTCGACCTGGACGTCGGCTCCCACCGGCTGGTGGCGGCCCCGGGGAGCACCACGGGCGTGGACGTCGACCGGCTGGTCCTGTCCTCGGACACGACGGGGTCGCCTGCCTCCGTGAGCCCCCGCGGCGCCCCGGCGCAGCGCGGAGGAGCCGCCGTGCGGGTGGTGCGCGACGGGCCGGCCCGACGTGGGCTGCAGGTGGTCACCGACGGCGAGCCGTTCTGGCTCGTGCTGGCGGAGAGCAGCAATGCGGGCTGGACGGCACAGGTCGGAGGCGCCACGGTTGGCGAGCGCCAGCTCGTGGACGGCTACGCGAAC
>JBQTKH010000054.1:0-11057 GCA_052386335.1 Microthrixaceae bacterium | reverse complement strand
ACCACGGATGCCATGATGAAGAAGCTGCTCGATACGAGAGACAGGGACCGGCGACGGTCCTCACCCGCCACGGGATCTACCGCTCCTGCTCACGTGGAGGCCCGACGTTGTACTCCGACTTTCGGGGCCCGTGGTCGCCGTGCATGATGACCCTCTTCATGTCGCGGCCAACGGTCGCCTTGTTCTTGGACCGCCGTTGAACGAGCAGGAAAGCGTACCGTATCGGATGCAGCCACCATGGAGCCTCGGGTCGATACCGGCGATCCCATGTCAGGATTGCCGACCTCGCGCCGCTTCGAATCGCGCCAACCCGAGAATTCGTTCGGACCGTTCCAATCCGTCGTGGCGCGACCGGGCTCGTGCATGAGGGCGTCCGACCCACTGACGAGTCTGTTCCCGGCGCTCGGGGCTGCAACGGCTGCGACGCTTCTGCTGGACTTCGCACCCACTGTGTCTCCGCCCACTGGTGACTGGCGCGAGGAACTGCCCCACATCGTCGACCAGCGTCTTGCCGCTACGGCCCTTCGCCTCATCCGCGAACGGGCGCTACCGGTTGACCCCGACGTCCTCACCGCCCTTCAGGAGTCAGCGTTTGGATGGGCGGTGCACATGCAGACGATCACCGTGGCCGGCGCTGAAGCACTGGACCTTCTGGAGCGAGAGCGCATCCCCTTCGTCGTGACGAAGGGACCGACGATCGCCCGGCTCTACGCGAGCGTCATGGAGCGACCCTTCATCGACCTCGATGTACTCGTGCATCCAAACGCGTTCGGGCGAGCGGTGCGAGCTCTAAAAGCGGAGGGGTACTTCGAGCCGACTGAGACGCAGATGCCATGGCCATTCCTCGATCGCCACGGGCGCGAGGCGGTCAATCTCGTGCACCCACGAGGGGGGAGCATCGATCTTCACCACCACCTGCCCCCGTGGCGATGGTCGGGCTCGCTTGCTCAACTCGTCCTTGACGGCCCGGACCACATGACGGCCTTTGGCGTTGGTATGCCGGCGGCGTCCATCGAGCACGATCTCCTCATCGCAGCCCTCCACGTCGTCAGCGACAAGAACCAACCGGGTCGATCACTCCTCCCGTGGCGCGATCTCTTGGTGCTGGCACGAGCGTGCGACGTTGATCGCGTCGTCGAACAAGCGGCGTCAGCGGGTCTCACCAACTGGCTCCGGTCGATACTCGGAGCGTTGCCCGCACCCGCGCAGCCGTTGGAGCTCATGACGGCCCTAAGTGCGGGATCTGGTGGTGGCTCACCCCAGTCCGACCGACACCTTCGCCATCTGCTCCGGGGCCATGGGGGTGGTCACATCTTCTTTAGTCAACCGTTGCGGTTGCCCGCCTTGAACGCTGCAGGGTGGCTCGCCGGAATGGCGCTGCCCTCACCGAGCTTCCTGCGCCAACAGATGCCCTCGGCTCCGCACCCCTACCGGGCGTGGTACGCAACAGGACTTAGGAGCATGGTGAGCGGACTGCGACGCGAGCGAACGGGCAAGTAGGTGGCCACTGCTCAAGCCATTTCCCAGCAACAACTCTAGGGTTTGGACGGCTGACGCGTGGCGGGTGGACGTGTCCCATTCCCGGCCGCCAATCTCCGTTCGCCGTCAGCGAGCTGCGAACAGTTCAGAATGATGTGTGGAAGTCCCGGACGGAGTGGCGGATCTCGTCGACCGCGAGGTCGAGGTGCTCGAGGATGGTGTAGCGGTCGGGACGGGTCGAAGGCGCGTACACGACGGCCTCGGCAAACTGCCGCTCCGTAAGTCCCAGGTCTTGCGCCGTGAGCGGGAGCCCGTGCCGGGAGAGGCAGCGACACAGCGCGTCGAACAACTCTTCGTCCTTACGCAGGAACGTGCAGAACAGCGCACCGACACCGGCGAGCTCACCGTGATTGCTAGTGCCGGGGTGCAATGAGTCGATCGCGTGCAGGATCTCGTGGCACCCTCCGCTGCACGGCCTGCTCGTTCCCGCTACCGCCATGGCCAGTCCCGACAGGACCAGCCCCTCAGCAAGTGCGATAAGGAATGCATCCTCGTCGATAGATCCGCGGTGATGGAGCACCGCAAGCGCGGCTGTGCGGGCCATCGATGCGGCGAGCCCGTCGACCTTCTCTCCGCGCACCTGCGCAGCGAGTTCCCAATCGGCCAGGGCCGATAGGTTGCTGACAGCATCACCGATCCCACTGCGGCGCATCCGAGGCGGGGATTGCCGGACGTAGTCCATGTCCACAACTACCGCGAGCGGCATCTGTACGCCGTACGAGCCCTTGCGACCCTCATGCTCAAGTGACGCAACGGGCGAGGCCAGCCCGTCGTGCGCGAGGTTGGTCGCGACCGCGACCATCGGCAGCCCGGAGAGGGTGGCGGCCCACTTCACCGTGTCGATGAGACGACCGCCGCCGATGCCGACCACGGCATCGTAGAAGCGCTCCCGCAGCGAGGCTCGCAGCCGTTGTGCGCCATCGACGGTGCCGCCTTCGACCGGTATCACCACGGCCTGCGGGAGCGCCGCCACGATTAGCTCGGCGATAGCTACGCCCTGCCCGGGCCCGACGGCTACTGCAACCTGCCCCTCGGCGGAGATCCGATGGTCGGCGAGCAACGCAGCCAGGTCCTGGACGGCCCCGGCCCTGATGTCAACGGCCAATGGGACGGCGATCATCCGGCTTAGTAGTGGCACGCTATTTCCCGGGCTCGGGCGAGGTCGGTAGGGTCGTCCACTTCTACCCAGGCCACCTCGCCAATATCTACGGTGCCGATCTCAATGCCACGAAGGACGAGCTCTTGAAAGCCGTCCTCGTAGTACAGGTCCGGGTCGCGCTCGTAGGTGACCTGCAGTGCCGCCGTGAGTTCGGCGCCGATGCCGGCCTCAATCAGCGCCACGCCCATGTATTCACCGTCGGCAGTCCCTGGCTCAAGGCCCTTGTTGATTCGGACAAGGCAGCCGGATGCGTCGAACTCGACCTTCATCTCCTCTTCACCGAGGACCTTGCGCATCTCAATCCCGAGCCGTAGGGACGGGCCGGCCGCAGCGAGCAGTCGTTCCTCCACGATGCTGGGGTGCACGGTGTCTCCGTTGCACAACAACACGTCTTGTGCGAAGAGGCCGCGGGCACACCACAGGGAGTACGCATTGTTCCACTCGAGGGCCTTGGCGTTGTGGACCAGCTCGAGGTTCAGGCCGGTGCGTTCCTGCAACTCCGGGACCAGGTCGCGAATGCGGTGTTCGGCAAAGCCAGTGACAATGGCGACATCAGCAATGCCAACGCTCGCGATGTTGGCGAGCGTGATCTCAAGGATGCTGGTCTGGCCGCGCACGGGCAGCAGCGTTTTGGGCAGATCCTCGGTCAAGTGACCCAGTCGACGTCCCGCACCGGCGGCAAGCACGAGACCGATCACAGGTGCCTTCCGCGGCAAGTCGAGGTTGCGTTCGCGGCAAGCACCAGCAGCAGGCTAGCGGTCGATAACGCGACGCTGGGCCAACCACCAATCTGATGCCTCGCCCATGCCGACGGTCCGCCGGGGTCCTCGATCAACGTCTTCTAAGTTCAGCAAATCCGACGGAGACGGTCCAGACGCTCCAGCGAGTCACCACCTGTGCACAAACAGGTTGGAGCGGTGATCAATCGGGCGTGAGACGCCGTTGATCGCCGACCCCGAGCGGCGGAGGTGTCGCCATAACCTCAGCCATTCCATATGCCAAGTCCTCGCACGCCTCCCGTCCGCCTCGTCCCGGCGGCAGGTACACACCTACCTCTCGCGGCGCAGGCTCTCCCGGAGAGCAAAGCGAATGTGCCCGAAGCAAACCAGGGCGAGCATTACCCCCGTCACCACGATTGCGATGTCCTCGTGCTTCCAGCACAGGACAGGCACAACAAACAGCGCGAGCGTTTCGACGTCGACGGTTGACGGGGCGGGAGCCAGCCGGGTCCGTCGCGCCCGTGGTGTCTGGGGAGGATCGTCGCCCGCCCGGCCAGCCCGGGCGGCAACGGCCCGCTCGCGCGACCAGGCCTCAAAGAGGGCAAGGCCTGTGATCAGCGGGGTGAGGGACGGGATAGTGAGTTCAGCCACCACCGCGTAGGCCGTGGTGGTTAGTAGAACGTCAAGGAGCACGTCGAGCAGCGCCCCGAACGACGAGGTTGTGCCTCGCAAGCGAGCGAGCTTGCCATCAACGCAGTCGAGCAGGAAGCGCAGTTCGTACGCAATGCCGGCCGCTAGAGGCTGCCCAACTAGGAACAGCACTATCGCCAAGACGCCGAACAAACCCCCGAGGACTGTGACGCCAATCGGCGTAATCCACCGGACATTGCGCAGAAGCGGCAGAATCCGCACGGCCACGGGGTCTATGGCCAGCACGGTCCACCAAGCGTCAATAGGTTTGACCACCTGCCGGCGCTCGGCGGGACTCAGCGCCCGCATCCTCCAACGCGAGGTTGATCTATCGGCCCTGCCATCCAATGTCGAACAGCTCCAGAGAGGTAGAGGTGAAGACTTGCGTGGGCCAAGCGGTCCACGATGATTCGAAGATGAGTTTGTACCTTGGGGCCATGGCTAGCCGCGTGTCGCCGGCACGCGTCTAATTCCAACCCGAATGTCTTCGCTCGGGCACCGCCGGTATTCCATCGTGGCACGCGCGATGAGGACGCGGCGCGAGTGGAGTCAATTCAGATCAGCTTGAGTCATGACGGGTCCGGCACGACGCGACTTCTTCCAACAACTCGATGTGTGTGCCTGCTGCAGTGGATGCCTGGAACCGGCGTCCGTTCTCTCGGCCCCGGTCACCCATCGCCTGCCGACGCGGTTCGTCAGCCAGGAGCGCAGCGAGGTGCCTAGCCAGCTCGCGCGCGTCTCCGGGCTCAAACAGAAGGCCGGTGGTTCCCTCAAGGATCTGTTCCGGAATGCCCCCCACATTCGACGCGACGATCGGTACGCCGCACAGCTGGCCTTCGCTCACCGTGGTGGGCAACGGGTCGGGCCAGAGAGACGGCACGACGAGAACTCCCGCTCGAACCATCGCCGCCATCACCGACGCGTGTGGCACGTTCGCCACCATCGTCACGCCCGAGGGCAACTCCTCGGCGCGTGGCGTCGTCGAGTGCGGCTGACCAAGCAATACGAGGGGTACCGACACGGGGAGTTCCCGGTAGGCGTCGAGCAAGGTGAAGAGGCCCTTGTGCTTCGACAGCGCTCCCACGTACAGCAGGTAGCCGTCCTCCGCAGGGAGGAAGTCGGGGCGAGTCTCGCTCCAACCGAGGTCGTACAGGCCATCGGCGACCAATGAATGCAGGATGTCCACGCTCTTACCGGTCGTCCTGCCGATCGGCCCCTCGAGGGCTCGGGCCACGTAACGACTTACAGCGGTGAAGCGATCGACGCGCCGCAGCAACCGCCTCGATGCGAACGTACCGGTAGTGAGTGCCGCTCCCTTCGCTGCACCGTAGTGGTGACGAGCGCATGGGTAGCAGCGATGAGAGGGCCCGTCACAAGCGGCCTCGCCCATGTACTGGAGCGTCTTGATCGGACAGATCAGGCCGTAATCATGGGCTGTCGCCACGATGGGTACCCGTGTGCCTCGCGGAACCGCGAGCGCCGAGTACACGTTCCACGAATGAGCATGCACCACGTCCGGACGAAAGTCGCGCAGGAGCCGCCACAGCTGTCCGACCACCATCGGGTCCGGGGCAGTTGCATGAAGCGGCCGGTCGTCCTCCTCGTAGAAGCGATGCAGCGCTCGCTGGTAGAGACCCACACCTCGGTGAATCTCGACGCCCTCGTCAACTTCGAATGCGGGTGTTCCGGGAATCGCCGCCGTATAGATGGCAACGTCATGACCTTGCGCAACCATGGTGTGCGAGAGTCGCTGCACGTGGCGCTCGAGACCGCCGATGAACGGCGAGTAGAGATCAGTCAGCTCCAGGATCCGCACTATCGATCTTCTCCAGCTACGCGCGCCTGAACTCCAACGCGGCGACTGTGGCGACGGGCGGCGACGCCTCCCGTCATGGATTTCGCCGTACCGACTCGAGGAAGCCCAGCGGCAGCGCCACAAGCCCGACGAGAACGACCCACTGAGTCGACAGCGCCAGTGGTACTCCCATCCAGAGCAGAGCGAGGGTGGTCAGCGACCACAGCGCAATGGAGCAGACCGCGCCGACACCGACGGCCGTCTCGTAGCGAAGACCGAGCGCGATGCCCAACAGCGCTACGGCCGCCGCCGGGAGGCCGATCGACAGCGGCAGCACAACCACCGCTCGAGCCGGTTGAGGCAACAAGGTCGCCAAGCCAGCAACGACCGCGAGAGCGCCAAAGGCGAGCCGCCGGTTACGGATACCGATCGTCGCGTTCACTCGCCCTCCCCGATCTCTCGATCGACAGTCCGATAGATCCTGAAGTTGGTCGACTCGTAGATCAGCGTCAGCCATGACAGCTCGTCGAACTTGGCGATTGATGACGAAGGGAGGGGGTTGCTTGGCGGGGGCGGCTGGTCGTGAAAGTAAGGCACGCTGTAGTACCGGTCCGTAGCCAGACGCCGATTCACGACGACGTAGCGGATCCCGCGTTCGTACATCAGGTCGACGAACTGCGAGCGAGGGGGGGCAGTCGGGAAGAACAGCTCCCAGGAGGGGAACCTAGGGAGCGTTACCTCGGCGTATGCGACCATCGGGGCAGCCGTGCGCAGGTCGGTCACAATCTGCTGCCCTCGGCCTTCGTGTACCCCGAACCACTTGGCCATCTCGACGAGCTCTTGCGTGACACTTCGACCGTCCCGCCCGAGCTGGTACGGACCAGGGAACCTCTCAGCATCGGGGACTGCGCTCCCATAGTTGCCCATGAGCACCGCGACGATGACGAGTGGGCACATCATCCGGCTCAGCAACCGCGGAAGCCTCGCCGCGAGTCGACTCAGTCCAAGCCCTGCGATGACCGACAGACCAACATACGAGTAGGCCCAACTCCGATGAGCACCTGGCGATCCACCGCTGGTCAACACGAACGGGAGAGAGGCGAAGTAGGCGAGCCCGAGCACACTGACCGCCACCGTTCGCGCCGTCAGGAGACTGCGTTGCGTCCAGACCCCGATTCCGGCAAGCAACAGCAGCACCGGAGGGACCAGGTATGCAACATACCGCTCGTAGCCCGGCAGAGCGGACCCCTGGAACAGGGCACGAACAGGCGCACTCGATGGAGCAGACCCTGTCGGACGAGTTCCGCCGTCTGCGCTCGAGCGGAAGATCTCAATGAGGGCTTCCACTCCTCGGCGCGGGAAGACCGACAGATATGCCACGAGATCGGTCTCACTGTTCACGATCCGCCAGCCCGCCAGCGCAGCGAGACACAGAGCCACAAGACCGAGCATCCACCCACTCCGTGCCGTGGTAACAACCCATGCTGACCTGCCCCACCGGTGCGTCAGCGTCAGCACGATCAGCGAGATGACGACGACATAGCTCGTCAGGTGGTGGGTCGTGATCGCAGCGGCTGCGACGATGACGAGAGCCACAACCCAGTACCGCCGGTCCGCGCTACGTCGCGCCTCAATGAGGTGAGTCGCGCACACGAGCGACCAGATGAGCAGCGGGATCGCGAACGACTCGTACGCGTACATGCTGTCGAAGAACCCAAACGACGGCGAGACCGCGTACAAGGACGCGGCAAGCCCGCCAACCCGACGATCGTCGCCAAGTGAGGAGGCGAGGCAGTAGATCCCCAGGATCGCAAGCACGTGGAACGCCGCCACAAGGACGACACCAAGCGTGATCGTGGAGATCCCCGACAGCTCTCGCAGTCCAACAGTCAAGGTATGAAGGCCTGGGAAGTCCTGAGCAGGAGGCACGATCGAGTTCTTCGCGAACAGTCTCCCGGTCCGAAAGAGCGCTTCAGACTGCTGGAAGTGCCCGAACTCATCGTTGACCAGCGGAGCAGTATGGAGTCGGACGAACCGAGGAAGGTACGCGGCGAGGCCCAGCGCCACGGCCGCAAGGAACCGCGCAAGGCGCCCCGTCTCCCTCGCGGATAGGACGAGAACCAGAGGCGTGAAGATCGAGGCCATCCCGAGCCAAAACACGTGGTAGTGACTCTGAGACGTCCCGGACCGCGACGCCATCGCATACGCGGCCACCACGAGTGCTACTCCAAGAGCGACGCTCGTAACGGTTGCGGCGGTCGTCGACCACGTTTGTCTTACGCCGGCTCGCTCCGGAACGGGGAGCGCGGGGGGACCGGACGGAGCGGCTCTGGCAGGTATCCAGGGCTCGTTCGCCCCAGGAATCGGGAGTGCACGCAGCGTGCGGCGGGAGGTCGCGTCATGCATGGGAGGAGGGGTACAAGGGATCGTACCGTCAGAGACGCTGCGAGTCGGCCCGGCGACTCTCGAGCGAGGTCACGCTCGGGGAGCAGCCCGCGCCGTCGGCGTTCACGTCGTGGCCGTCAGCCACTGGACCCGACGAGCGACGAAGCGTCCCGCTGACGAAACCTGCCGTAGTGACCAATGTGCCAAGCAGGAGAAGCGCAAGCCGGGCAGCAGCGGCGCCATCAGCACGAGCAGCCCTCGCCAACTCACGCAGGGCCGCTCGGGGCAGGACTGAGGTGACGTAGCTGCGCTCCGCTGACAGACCGGCCTGCGCTCCAGCGAGACGAGACACGATCGCCTTTGATCGCCCCTCGGCATAGCAACGCTCGAAGAAGTAGCGAACCGACGCTCGCGTCGCTGGCACCCTGTGGTGCACCACCGCTGCAGGCTCGTACAGGACCTTCCCACCCATCGCCGCCTGTGCCCGCACGCAGAGCTCGGTCTCCTCGCAGCCGAGGGGGACACGGCCCACCCGGCCCAGGTCTGACTGGAAGCCGCCGACCAGCGCGAAGACATCTCGCCGGATGGCCATGCTGGCCCCGATGGGGTTCCTGACCTCGCCTCGCTCGGTGGGCAGCCCCGACCACGAGCAGCCGACCACCCACAGGAACTCAGACGGGAGCCAGGTCGGCGCCTCAGCGTCCCACGCCGGGGTGACCGTTCCTCCGGCCGCGAACACGTCCGGATCCGCGAACAGAGCGACGAGCGCCGCCAACCACGTTGGTTCGGCCACGGCATCGTCATCGAGGAAGGCGATCACCGGATGCTGCGCCAGTGCCACGCCCGTGTTTCGCGCTCCCGAAAGTCCCTGTTGACCACTGTTCGGGACCACCTCGACATCAGCCCAGCGGTCGACAAGCGTTGCCAGGAGTCGCGGGTTGTGGTCGATGACGAGGAGCACCTGTGCCGCGCTCGCCTGGCCGCGCACCGACTCCACCGCGGCGACGATGTCGTCGATCCGGTCCTCCGTATAGGCGCAGATCACGACCGTCGCCGAAGGGCGCGCCTCTGGCGACGGCGAGATCACGCTTCTGCCAGCAGGACCGGCGCGGCTCGCTTGCGGGCCACGCGCTCACGGCCGATGGTCTTGAGCACCCGCCAGCCGTCATAGAAGGTGCGGAGGTTGCTCTGACCGTGCAGGCGAGCCCGTTCGTGGCTCGGCACCTCCACGATGTGCAGCCCGCTCCTGAGGGCACGGATGTTGAGGAGCGTCTCCACCTCGAAGCCGTCCACGTCCACGTCGAGGGCTTCGAGGTGGATCGCCCAGAACGCGTTGTAGCCGTAGCAGAGGTCGGAGTAGTTCGACCGGAACACGAGGTTCACCAGGCCAGTGAGCATCTTGTTGCCGAGCTCACGGAGCCACGTGATGTCGTCGCTCCCACCACCGACCACCACCCGGGTGCCCTTGGCGAAGTCGGCACCGGTGGTGAGCGCGGCCACGAACCGGGGGATCTCGCTCGGGTCGGTCGAGCCGTCGGCATCGAGCATCACGATGATGTCGCCCGTGGCCGCGGCGAACCCAGCTTGCAGCGCGTTGCCCTTGCCTCGGCCGGTCTGCTCCACGATCACCACGTCGTGGCGCAGTGAGCGGGCCACATCGACCGTGTCGTCGGTGGAGAGGCCATCGACGATCACCACCTCGTGCACCCCTGCGGGGATGCGGCTCAGCACGTGGGGCAGGTTCAGCGCCTCGTTCAGGGTGGGGATCACCACCGACACTCGGGGCTCACCGCTCGGCGCGTCGAACGCAGGGTCGATGCGTCGGGTCGTGACGACCGACCACCCCTTGGGGCTCTCAGCCTTGCGCAACTCGGGCTCGATGGCTGTGAGATCGATGCGGTGGGCGTCCAAAGGGGGCTCCATTCGGTGCGGTGGATCGTGGTGTGATCGATGCGGCGGGCTCAGGAGACCGACGCGGTAAGGGCCATAGGCGTGGCCAGGGTTGGGGATGCAGTCGTCGACGCCGTTTGCGCCTGCGAGCCGGCGAGGAGGCCGTGGGTGATGGCAAGGCGCACCGCATGGGCCTGACTGCGGGCGTCGAGCTTGCCGAACACCCGGGTCTTGTGGCCCTCGACGGTCTTGGCCGCCACGCCGAGCCGGCGCCCGATCTCCTTGGTGGAGAGGCCGTCGGCCATCGCGGCCACCACCTCGTGCTCACGCTGCGTGAGCGCGCGGGTGCGGCGCCCGGCGCTGCGATCCGATGGCGTGCGCTGCCACTGCTCGACCACGGTGACCGAGCCCTGCGGCGCCGGCGCCCGGCGGTCGGTCGACCCGAACCCGGCGGGGGTTGTGCTCGCGTCGAGCAGTGGCCCCACGAGGCCCTCGCGCACGGCCACGGCGACGGCCTGCACCTGCGTGTGCACCCCCAGCCGGGCGAACAAGCGGCGCTTGTGGTTGGCCACCGTCTTGGTGCTGACACCCAGCAGCGCGGACAGCTCCTGGGTGGTGCGGCCCTCGCTGATCAGCTCGAGCACCTGGCGCTCGCGCACCGTGAGCGAGGGGGGGACCCGCGTGGCGTCGTCAGCTCCGCTGCACGGCACTCCCACCGCCACGAGGGGGCGGACGAAGCGACCGGGTCGCGACTGATCCTCGGTTGTCATGACCTGCCCGCCATGGGTGAGACATTCGCCACGGAGAGCGGTGATCCTGCCCAATCCGGAAGTAAGTTCACGAGGTGAACGAAGACCCCCAGCTGCAGCTCCGCTCTGAC
>JBQTKH010000053.1:0-29766 GCA_052386335.1 Microthrixaceae bacterium | reverse complement strand
ACGACGCCGGCCCGTTGGCCTCCACTGCGCCCACGCCGAGCCGGGCGATGAAGAGGAAGGCGAACCCGGGAGCGATCGAGCTCAACCCCATGCAGGCGGTCCAGATCACCATCGCGATCACGAGCAGGGCGACGCGCTTCCACCGGTCAGCCAGCGCGCCGATCGGGATGCCACCGACCACGCCGACGAGCACCATCGCGGCGGCCAGCGCGCCGAGGGCGGTGTCGCTCACGCCGAACTGGTCCCGGATGCCGTCGAAGGCCTGGGCGAGCGAGAGCCGCTCGCCTTGCTCGAGCATGAGCGTGGCCGCAAGCGCGACGACCGGGAACGCTCCGTAGCGAACGGCTGCTGTCCCCGAATTGATGGATGCCCCAGAACCTGACGTGGGTGTTAGTCAAGCAGATGCCCGGTGGGGGAACCAGGCGGGCAGCTGCCTCACTCGTTGGGGAGCTCGACCTCGACCTCGGCCTTGGCCATCACCGCGTCGTCCTGGTTCTGCAGCTCGACCCGCACGCGCACGATGTGCTTGCGGCGACGCTCGACCCGCTTGTCGACCACCTCGCCACTCAGGAAGGTGGCATCGCCCGTGAAGGCCGGGTTGCGGTACTGCGCGGTGGAGTGGGTGACGAACCCCCACTCGCCTGCCCAGGCGGCGACGTAGTCGATCACCCACGCGCCCATCGACGCGCCGTAGCCGTAGCCGCGGGGCATGCCGACGTGCTGGGCCCACCGCGGCTGGAGGTGCCCGCGCGACGGGCCGTAGTAGGCGCCGTCGGTGAGCTCGGGGTTCACGCGCTCCATGCGCCGGTCGCCCTCGAAGCCGGCCATCTCCTTGGTGTACCCGAGCGCCTCGGCGCGCACCGTGGTGGGCCCCTTGGCCATCGCGCCCCATGTCGTCATCGGGTAGGCGCGCCACTCGGTGGTGAAGCTGGCGAGGCTGTGCGGCCCGAGCACGTTGCCCGCGAGCTTGTCGCCCACGTTCACGCTGTCGAACAGGCGCTTGTCGTGGTGCAGCTTCTGGATCTGGTCGATGAACTCGAGCTTGCGGGCCTCGAGCTCCTCGAGCTGCTCGTCGGTCCACTCCGGCTCGACGGGCTCGGAGAACAGCTTCTTCTCCTTCGCCTCCTTGACCTGGTAGCGGATGGCCGTGGAGCGCTGGAGGGCGACCCGCTCGCCGCGCTGGTTGATGTAGAGCGTGTCGCCCCGCTGGAAGCACGTCGGTCCGGCGAACTTGGTGTTGGTGACCTTGTAGTCATAGGGCATCCGGTGGCAGACGAAGTGGTCGCCCGGCACGATGCGCGGGCCGAAGAACCACCAGTCGTCCCCACCGAAGATGAGGTGCGAGTTCGGGATCTTGCCGACCTGGGCCGGCGAGCACCCGTGGCTCGTGTCGACGGCGACGGTGAACGACTGCGGGGCGATGATCTGACCGAAGCGGCTCTCGGCGGCCCACCGCTCGTCGTAGTGGAGCGGGTTCGGGTAGTGCATGCCCTGCACCCAGCGCCGGATGTCGTTGGTGGCGACGGGCTCCTTGAGCTCGCCGGGCTCCATGGGCACGCCCATGTGCCGGTCGAGATCGGACGCGTCGAGCGTGTCCAGGTCCTCAGAGGTCGGGTCGGTGGTGGTCATCGGTCTCCACTGGTTGGTTGCAGCTTGGTGGCGACGAGGGCCACCAGGTCGGCGTCGCGCACCTTGGTGTCGCTGCCGGTCATCGGGATCTCGCCGTCCTCGAAGAACAGGACGCGCTTGGGCACCTTGTAGGCCGCGACGCGCTCGCGCAAGAACGACTGGATGTCGGCCTCGGTGGCCGACGCCCCGTCCTTGAGGGTGACGCAGGCCACGACGATCTCGTCGAGGCGCGGGTCGGGCATGCCGACGATGCGCGAGAGCTTCACGGGCGGGCAGGCCCGAAGCTGGACCTCGAGCTCGGCGGGCGACACGTTGGCGCCCCCGGTCTTGATCATCTCGGTGCGACGCCCGGTCCAGTGGACGTAGCCCTCGTCGTCGAAGAAGCCGGCGTCGCCCGTGTGGAAGAACCCGTCGGCGTCGAAGCAGTCCTCGGGCGACAGGCCGACGTAGTGCAGCATCAGGGTGGGGCCCTTGATGGCGAGCTCGCCGTCCTCGTTCGGCCCGAGGATGCGACCGGAGTCGGGGTCGACGACGCGGAGCTCGTTGCCCGGCAGCAGCTTGCCCATGCTCTGCTTGAGGCGCTCGCGGGGGCTGTCGGACCAGTGCGTGCAGAAGAACGCACACGTCTCGGAGAGGCCGTAGCCCACCGGCATGTTCCACGTGGTGTCGCCCTGCACCGACGGATGGCGGGCCAGCGCGGACTTCCCGAACACGTACCGGAACGACGACAGGTCAGCCGTCGCCCAGCGCGGGCTCTCCTCGAGGGCGCCGATGTGGTGGGGGAGGGCGTAGGGCTCGGTGACGCGCTCGCGCTGCATCAGCTCGAGCGCCGAGTCTGGATCGAAGGTCTCTTGCATCACCCAGCAGCCGCCGGCGGCCAGAGTGGCGCCCATCGCGGTGTTGAGGCCCGCCGTCCAGAAGATGGGCAGCGAGGTCCACATGCGGGTGTGCTCGTGACGACGGAAGATCTGCGCCTGCACCCAGAACTGCAGCGTGGGCGCCTGGTGGTTGTGAAGCATGCCCTTCGGGTCGCTGGTGGTGCCCGAGCTGTAGATGATCAGGCCGGGATCGGTGGGCTGGACCTCGTTGATGCGCTTGTCGAGGGTCTCGTCGTCCACCCGTGTCCCCGCCGTGAGGAACCCGTCCCACGTCGGTTCCCCGATCACGGCCACCTCACGCAGGTCGGGAAGCTCCGCCCGCAGCGCGGCGACGTCGTTGCCGAACCGGCGGCCGAGCAAGCGGGTCTGGGTGAGCACGGCGACGGCCTGTGAGCTGCGCAGCATGAACGCCAGCTCGGGCGGCGGCGAGAAGGTCGACAGCGGCACGGCCACTGCCCCCGTAAGCGCGACGGCGAAGAGGGAAGCGACTGCCTCGGGCCGGTTGCCCATGAGCACGGCGACGCGCTCACCACGCTGCACACCCCGCGCGATCAGAGCCCGAGCGATGCCTCTGGTCTCCGCCCGGAGGTGCTCGTAGGTGCAGCGCACCGTGGCGCCGGAGCGCAGCGGCTCATCGAACACGAGCGCCTCGTTGGGGCCGAAGCGTTCGGCCACCTCGTCGAGAAAGCCGCCCAGGGTGAGCGCGCCGACGCCGCTCATCGACTCGACGGAGGGCCCCTGCAGGGTTGTCACGACGCCGGCCCCGCGTGTGAGAAGAGGCCGTCGAAGTCGTCGACGCGGATCGCGGTGGCGAGCGCCTGGGCGGTGCGCTCCGCGCTGCACGGCAGCCGCAGGGCGGGCTGGATCATGCGGGTGAGCACGGAGATGTCGTACTCGTCGCACACCCCGGCCGCGCCATGGAGCTGTTGGCAGGTGCGCAGCACAGCCCGCGCCACGTCGATGGCGTGGACCCGCAGGGCGAGCGCGTCGACGAGTGCCGCGGGCATGGCGTCGCCGACCCGCCAGAGCGTGAAGTGGGCGAGCTCGCGCAGCCCGGCGACGGCCACGGACGCGTCGGCGAGCTGGAACTGCACGGCCTGGAACGCCGAGATCGGCTTGCCGAACTGCACTCGGTCGGTGACGTGCTCGACGGCGAGCTCGACGGACCGATCGACCGTGCCGAGGATCACCCACGCGGTGAGGGTGAGGTGCCGAGCGACATCCTGCGCGTCGGCGTCGACGGTGTCGCCGGTGACGGCGAGGTCGGTGACGAAGGGCCCGAGGCGCGAGCCGAGCGGTGTGCCGGCGCCGCTGGCTAGGTGACCGCGGCCGTCGAGGGTGGCGACCCGCCACTCGGCGAACAGGTCTCCGTGGTCGACGCGGCAGCGCCCGTCGGGCACGACGGCGAAGGGTCGGCCAGTGGGGTCGCGCAGCACGGCGGCGGGGACGGGATAGGGGAGCGCAACGCGGCCGGCGGCCTCGCACAGCGCGGCGGCGGCGGCCAACGTGTCGGCGTCGGCCCGGGCGTCGAGCTCGTCGATGCCGAGTGCGCTGAGGGCCTTGGCGATCTCGGCGGTGCGCACCGCAGGGTCGTCCTCGGCCCGGCGAGCAGCGTCGACCCCGCCGAGCGCCGCGAACGCGCGGGTGGCCGTGGTGCCGAACTCGATCGCCTCCTCGGGAAGCACGGGGTTCACGGGCGACCGCCGAGCAACGCCTTGGACACGATCATCCGTTGCACCTCGATCGTGCCCGACGCGACCGTGGCCGCCTGGGCGTAGCGCCAGTGGTCTTCGATCGCCCCGTGCAGTGGCGCGCCGGTGCCGGATTCGAGGCTCTCGTCTTCCACCATCTGGAACAGCAGCTCGGCGACCTGCTGGTCGCACTGGGTGACGGCGATGCGGGCGGCGCTGGCCATCACGTCGGGGGGCTCGCCGGTCTCCTGGGCGCGCACGGTACGGTAGGCGAGGAGGCGAGCGACCCGCACCTGGATGAGCGCACGCGCCCACTGGCTGTGGATCGCGGGTGGAAGCTGGTCCCACACCGGCGCCAGCTCACGTCCGAGCGCAGAGAGCAACCGTTCACAGCGCGCGTAGCGAGCGATGCCGACGCGCTCGTGAGCCAGCGCTCGGCGGATCACGGCCCAGCCCTCGCCGACACCCCCGAGGACCGCGTCGGGACCGGCCAACACGTCCTCGAAGAACACCTCGTTGAGGTGGTGCGGGCCGAGCATGCTGCGGATGGGCCGCACGGTGATGCCCGGGCTGTCCATGGGGACGATGAACATCGTGATGCCCTCATGCCGCTCGCCGCTGCCCACACGAGCGGCCAGCACGCACCACTGCGCCATGCCGGCGTACGACGTCCAGATCTTCTGCCCGGTGATGCGCCAGCCGTCCCCGTCGGGGGTGGCCCGGGTGCGCAGCGCCGCGAGATCGGAGCCGGCCTCGGGTTCGCTGAACCCCTGGCACCAGATCACCTCGCCGGCCGCGATGGCGGTGAGGTGCTGGCGCTTCTGCTCGTCGGTGCCGAAGGCCATGATCGCCGGGCCGACCCAGTTGAGGCCCATGTACTGCGCGCCGCGAGGCTCGTGGTGGGCCCACATCTCCTCGCGCACGACGGTCTGGTCCCACACCGAGCCGCCGCCGCCCCCGAACTCGGTGGGCCACGCGATCGTGAGAAGGCCTTCGTCGGCGAGGGTCTTGCAGAACTGCTGGGCCACGTCGAGATCGGCCGGGTCGCTGGTGAAGGCGCCGAGGTAGTCCGCCGCGATGTGGGTGGCGATCAGCGCGCGCAGGCGGGTCCGTAGCGCCGCCGCCTGCTCGCCGAGATCGAAGTCCACCAGCCTCCCCTTCCGAACCTGACGCCGATGTTAGTCGCCTAGTGTCGCACCCATGCAGCCCGCCTCGGTGGCCCACGTCTTCGATCGCGCGCTGGCTGACGACCCTGACCGCGAGGCGCTCGTCACGCGCAGCCAGCGGCTGACCTACGGCGAGCTCGATCGGCTCGCCAACCAGGCCGCCCACGCGCTGCGGGCGATGGGGGTCGACACCGGCGATCGGGTGGCGGCGTCGTGGCCGAACGAGGCCGATGTGGTCGTCGCCTTCCACGGTGCGATGCGCCTCGGTGCGGTGTGGGTGGGCGTGAACCGGGCGCTGGCCCCGCCCGAGAAGCGGTACCTGCTGGAGGACTCGGGGGCGTCGCTGCTGCTCACCGACGACGATGTGCCCGACGCCGGAGTGCCGATCGTGTCGTCGGCGCAGTGGCGGGATGCCGTGGCGGCTGCGTCGGCGGAATCGGCCGGGGTCGCCGTCGATGCGCATGCGCCGGCGGGCATCGCGTACACGAGCGGCACCACCGGGCATCCCAAGGGGGCGGTGCACAGCCAGCACAACCTGCTCGTGCCCGGCGCGGTGCTCGTGTCATCCCGGGGCTATGACGCCACCCTGCGCAAGGGCGACTGCTTCCCGTTCACGGTGCTCAACATGGCGGTGCTCACGACGCTGCTCGTCTCGCAGGCGGGTGGCTGCTCGATCGTGATGGACCGCATGGATGCCGAGGGGGTGGCCGAGTGGATCCGCGACGAGCGGGTGACCACCTGGAACGGGCCGCCCGCGCTCTTGCACAGCCTGGCCACGAACGACGCCGTCGCTCCGGCCGATCTCGCGAGCCTCGACGAGGTGTGGACCGGAGGCGCCGATTGCCCGGAGGCCATCCGGGCGATGTTCGAGGCCAAGTTCGGGCTTGCAGTGCTCTCCACCTACGGGCTCAGCGAGGCGCCGACCGTGGTGGCGATCGATCCGCGCGGTGGTCCGCACGTCGACGGCTCGTCCGGCCGCCCGCTGCCGCACCTCGACGTGCGCATCCGAGACGGCGACGGTGCCGCGCTCACCGCGGGCGAGACGGGTGAGATCTGCGTCGCGCCCGCCGACGATCGCTACCACCTCATGCTCGGCTACTGGGAGCGACCCGAGGCCACGGCGGAAGCACTGGCCGGCGGCGAGCTGCACACCGGTGACCTCGGGTTCCTCGACCCCGACGGCAACCTCCATGTCCGCGACCGCAAGAGCCTCGTGATCATCCGCGGCGGCGCCAACGTGTACCCGGCCGAGGTGGAGCGCGTGCTCCTCGAGGCGCCGGGTGTCGCCGCGTGTGCCGTGCTCGGCGTGCCCGACGAGCGGCTCGGCGAGCGCGTCGTAGCCGTGGTGGAGCTCCCACCGGGCGTCGCCACGCTCGACGAGGACGCGGTGCGAACGCACTGCCTGGCCAACCTCGCCAAGTACAAGGTCCCCGAGCGGTTCGTGGTGGTCGGTGCGTTCCCGCGCAACGCCATGGGCAAGATCGTCCGCAAGGAGCTTCCGGGCCTGCTTTGAGAGGCCTGTTGTCAGACCACCTGAGCACGCTGGCGGGATGTCGACGATCACCACGCCGGCGCTCGCTGGCCGGGAGCTCCGCTACGTCCTCACCGTCGCGCTGCACCAAGCGGATCGGCCGCTGACCGTGGCGGAGCTAGTCGCGATCCTTGAGCGTGATGGGCTACGGGTCGCCGGCCGGTCGAGCAAGACGGTCTCCGACGCGCTGCGCTGGGAGATCGGCAACGGCCGAGTGCTCAAGGTCGGACGGTCGACCTATCGCCGGGGCACGATGCCACGCTCGACTGCTTGGTGGATCCGCCAGCACCTCCGCGATCGTGGCCTGCTCTGACGCTCGGCCGCATGTCCGGCCGCGAAGATTTGTCCAGCGTTGGAGCGACAATCGCGATCTCGCCACCGACGCCACCAAGATTGTCGCTCCAACGCTGGACAATCCCTGTGGCGACGTGTGGACGCTCGCCCCCCATGAGGGCGACCGTGAAGTGCGCCAAGGAGATCTGTGTGGGTTGCCGCGAGTTCGTCCACCAGCAGAACGGCAGCTCTGGCGCGTCGGACCCCTGCGCCGATGCTTAAACGGTAACGTCCGGCTGTGTCGCCCTGCCCGCGTTGCGGTTTCGCATTGATCGAGTTCGAGAACGCCTTTCGTTGCTCCAATACCTGGCGGCTACTCGGCGTGGCTGGCGCTGGAGCATCAGCTACGCCTGTCTATGGTCAGTGTCCCGAGGTCCAGGTCAAGGGCGAACCACGTCTTCTCAACGATGGCAATTTCGCCGACTTCGATGTCATGGCGGCTTTCAATGCCGCAGCGATAGAGCACCCTGAGCAGACTTCCCAAGCGGCTAAGCCGGATGCACCGGCGAACTTCTCAGACCACCTGGCCCGGCTAAGGACTGAAGTTGACCAGGCCGACTCGGAAGCAAAGGGTCAACTCGACACGGAGCATCAGCGGATTCGACTCCTTGCCAAGTCTGCCCGCGAGAGAGCGCTTCCACTCGTCAGCGCAGCGTATGAGGCCGGTGAGGCTATGGCGCAGGCGAAGGTTTGGCCTCACGACGCATGGGAAACCGTCAGGCGCCCTGGGCTGCTCAGAAACAAAGAGTTCAAGCGACTTCGTCGCAATGCTGCGTGGAACGCCAGTTCCGACATCTCAGTCGGTTACAGCGACGACGGCTGGCACGTTGGCCCCGTCTTCGTATCGCCCAACGGTCACGTGCACGTCCGGAGGCCTCCCACTAAGCAGGAGATGTCGATCGAGGACTTCGCTGTTTTGGGGTACTTCGAATGGGTGGAGCAGCACATTGAGCGCTCTGCCGATCTCCACCGCGTGGCTGCCGACGTGTGCCTACAGAGATTCATCGACGGCGTAGGTCTGTACCTGCTCGCCTTCCGCTGATCGGCGGGTCATCTGAGAGATCACCGAGGCCTCGATCTCGGTGGCACTTGCGGCCAGATTGCCCGATGTGGAGCGCGCCTGCCGACTGGGTGCCGCACCGAACGCCGAGCGAGCGCCGTTCGGTTGCGGGTGGACCGTGATCTCCGTTCAGCAGAGAACCCGACCGGTCAGGTCGCTCTTAGCGTTCCGCCATCGACCTCGAGCGTTGCGCCCGAGACCCAGCTCGCCTGCTCGGATGCGAGGAACACCACCGCAGCGGCGATCTCCTCGGGGGTGCCGAAGCGACCCGCGGCCACGCGGTGCTTGGCCAGCATCTTGGCCATGACCTCGTCGGAGGTTGCCCCACTTCGCTCAGCGGCCGCTGCGGCGTTGACTTCGACGAGCTCGGTGAGCGTGACGCCCGGGATCACACAGCTGCTGAGCACCCCGTCCGCTGCGAAGGCTTGGGACAGCGACGTCGAGAGGTTGAGCAGCGCGGCCTTGGCTGCCGAATAGGGAGCGAAGAGAGGGTCGGGCTCGCGGCCGCTGATCGAGGCCACGTGCACGATCCGGCCCCAGCCGGCGGCGCGCATCAGTGGCGCGCACGCGACCGAGAGGCGGGCCGCGGCGAGGAAGTTCACGTCGAGGCCGTCCTGCCAATCCTGGGGCGTGAGCTGGTCGAGGGGCTTGGGTGCCGCGCCGCCAGCGTTGTTCACCAGGATGTCGAGCCGTCCGAAGGCGTCCGTGCACGCGTCCACCACCCCGGAGGTCGAGTCGGCCGCGCTCACGTCAGCCACGTGCGGTGCCGCGGTTGATCCGATCTCCGCGGCTACACCGTCGAGCGCGGCGGCGTCTCGTCCAACGAGGAGGACGCGGCACCCCTCCGCGGCCAGTGCCAGCGCCACCGCCCGCCCGATGCCACGGCTCGCTCCGGTGACGATCGCTGCTCGATCTCGCAGTCCTAGCTCCATGGCGTGACGCTACGGCAGCTCGGTGCGGCCGAGCGCCCGGGCGGCCTCGGGCACGAACACGTCGGGGGCGAACGGCCCTCGCTCCACCGCGCCGATCGCGAGCTCGGGCAGGGACACGCTTGGTGCGAGCGTGTCGAGCCAGGCGATGGCCTTGGCCACGTCGTCGACGTCGAGGGCGAGCATCGGGAAGTGCACGTCGTCGAGCATCGGCGTGGCGACGGGACCAGTGGTGACGACGTGCACGGCGATGCCGTCGCGGTCGACCTCCTTGGCGAGTGCGAAGGCGAACGCGTTGAGGCCCGCCTTCGACGCGGAGTAGGCGGCCTTGCCGGGTTGGGGCGCGTGGGCCGACGACGACGACAGGAACACGATGCGGCCCCCGGCGGGCATCACCGGCAACGCGGCGGAGGTGACGACGAACGCGGAGGACAGGTTGGTGCGCAGCACCGAGTCGAAGGTGGCCGCGGTCTCCTTTCGCACGAACGTGCCGGCCATCACGCCGGCGGCGTGCACGAGCAGGTTGACGCGACCGGCGGCGGTCACCACCGCGGCGAACGCGTCGACGTCGGCGCAGTCCCCGGCCACCCAGCGCGCCCCGATCGACTCGGCGGCCTCCTGCAGCGGGCCCTCGCGGCGGGCGGTGAGCACCACGTCGTAGCCGGCGGCGACGAGGAGCCGACCGGTCGCCAGCCCGATCCCGCTGCTGCCCCCCGTGATGATCGCTACCCTCGGCCCTTCATCCATGGGGAGGAACCTACGTTGTACGACCTCGCGGGCATAGACGTCCGGGCCGACGGTCCGGTGCGGATCGTCACCTTCACCCGGCCCGACGAGCTGAACTCGTTCACCGAGGCGTTCCACGCGACCTTCGTCGAGCTGTGGGCCCACGTGGAGCGCGATGAAGCGGCGCGCGCCGTGGTCCTCACGGGCTCGGGGCGGGCGTTCAGCGCCGGCGGCAGCTACGAGGACTTCGAGCACCGCCGCGTCGACCTTGCGGTGCGTCGCCGCAGCATCCGCCTGGCCCGCAAGCTCGTCGACGAGATGCTCGCGGTCGCGGTGCCGGTCGTGGCCGCGGTGAACGGGCCCGCTGTCGGCCTGGGCTGCACGGTCACGACCTTGTGCGACATCGTGTTCATGGCCGACACCGCGTTCCTGGCCGACACGCATGTGTCGGTCGCGCTGGTGGCCGGCGATGGTGGTGCGGTGACGTGGCCGGCCATGACCAGCCTGCTGCGGGCCAAGCAGTACCTCCTCACCGGTGACCGCCTGTCTGCTGCGGAAGCGGTGGAGCTCGGGCTCGCCAACTTCGCCGTGCCTGCGGATCGTCTGCTCGACGAGGCCGTGGGCTTCGCCCAACGTCTGGCCGCGCAGCCGCCCCAGGCCCTCCAGGAGACCAAGGCCATCCTCAACCAGCACCTGCGCGCCAACGCGGTCCGGTCGCTCGGCTACGGCCTGGCCGCCGAGAGCCAGTCGCACGACACGCCCGAGTACAAGTCCGCTGCTGAGACGATCAAGCCCAAGGAGCGATGAGCGATGACGGTGATCTACCACGATGCTGACGGAGACGTCGGCGAGCTGAGCGGCCAGCGGATGGCCGTCGTCGGCTACGGGAACCAGGGCCGCTCCTGGGCACTGAACCTCCGCGACTCCGGGTTGGACGTGATGGTGTGCGTACGAGCCGACGACACCCGCAAGCAAGCGGAGGCAGACGGCTTCGCGGCCCACGACCTCGAAGCTGCATCGCAGGCGGATGTGGTGTGCATCCTCATCCCCGACGACGCCATCCCGAGCCTGCCGCTGGCGCCGAAGCCCGCGGCGCTCGTCATCGTGGCCAGCGGCTACACGCTCGCCTTCGATCGCCTCGACCCGGCCTGCGATGTGGGCATGGTGGCCCCGCGCATGCTCGGCCCTGAGGTGCGCCGCTGCTACGAGGAGAGCATCGGCTTCATCACGGCCGTGGGGGTGCACCGAGATGCCACCGGTCGGGCCAAGGAGCGCACGCTCGCGGTGGCCAAGGCGATCGGCGGGCTTCGCCAGGGCGCCATCGAGCTCACGCCCCGCCAGGAGGCGATCCTCGACCTTGCCGTCGAGCAGGCGCTCTCGCCGGCGCTCAGCCGCGTGTCGCAGAGCTTCATGGGTGTGATGCTCGAGCAGGGCATCCCGCTCGAGGCGATCATCACCGAGCTCGTGCTCTCCGGTGAGGTGGAGCGCACCTACCGGCTCCTGCGCGAGGAGGGCTACGCCGCGCAGATGGAGCACCACTCGCCGACGAGCCAGTACGGCCAGCTCAGCCGGGTGCCGAGCTTCGCCCACATCGACGTGGCCGGCCCGATGCGCGAGATCGTCGAGGGCATCACCAGTGGCGCGTTCGCGGACGAATGGGATGCCGAGCGCGACGCCGGCTTCCCCAAGTTCAAGGAGCTGAAGGACGCCGCCGCTGGCCCCGCCGTGCGTGAGTTCGAAGCCGACCTCCGCACGAAGCTGGGTCAGACCTCGCGTTCTTGAGTTGTTCCGTCGCGAAGACCGCGGGCGGGACTCAAGAACCACTGGGGGTCAGGGCAGGAGGAGGCGCTTGAGGAGCTTGCCGGTGGGGAGGCGGGGGAGCTCGTCGGCGAAGCGGACCGAGCGGGGGCACTTGAAGTGGCTCAGGCGCTCGCGGCAGTAGGCGATGAGCTCGTCCTCGGTGGCGGTCTCGTCGGGTGACAGCTGCACGAAGGCGGTGACCTGCTCGCCCATGTCGGGATCGGGTGTGCCGATCACGGCGACATCGGCGACGGCCGGGTGCATGACCAGGACGTCCTCGAGCTCGCGCGGGTAGATGTTCACGCCGCCGCTGATGATCATGTTCGAGGCCCGGTCGGTGAGGTAGAGGTAGCCGTCGTCGTCGACGCGGCCGACGTCGCCGAGCCAGCTCCACCCGCGGGGGTCCCACACGGTCTTCGTCTTCTCCGGGTCGCGGTGGTACTCGAAGGTGCGGTTCGTCTCGAACCACACCTCGCCCTCCTCGCCGGGCGGGAGCTCGTCGCCGTCGTCGGCGAGGATGTGGATCGCTCCGGTCATCGACTTGCCGACCGAGCCGGGGTGGGCGAGCCAGTCCTCCGGGCCGATGTAGCAGAAGCCGGCCCCCTCGCTGCCGCTGTAGAACTCGTGCACGATCGGGCCGAGCCAGTCGAGGAACGCCTGCTTCACCTCGACCGGGCACGGCGCGGCGGCGTGCACGACCATCTGCAGGCTGGAGAGGTCGAAGCGCGACCGCTCTTCCTCGGTGAGCTTGAGCAGCCGGATCATGTGGGTGGGCACGAGCTGCGTGTGCGTGACGCGGTGGCGCTCCACGGCGGCGAGGAACTCGAGCGGATCGAAGTGCTCCATCACCACCGCAGTGCCGCCGAGTCGTTGCGTGCCGATCGTCCAGCCCGCGGGCGCGGCGTGGTACAGCGGCGCGGGGGAGAGGTAGACGGTGTCGCGGGTGAAGCCGAACAGCCCGCCGAGCAGTCGGGTGAGGAACGACACCGCGCCGAGGTCGACCTCGGCCAGTGGCGGAAGGATCCCCTTGGGCTGGCCGGTGGTGCCGGACGAGTAGAACATCCAGCCGCCCTCGCGCTCGTCGGGCACGTCACCCGGCGGGGCGTCGGCCACGACCTCCGCGTAGCGCTCGAAGCCGGGGAGGTCGCCGGCGACGGCAATGCGGGTGGTGACCGTCGCGAGGTCGTCGCCCATCGCGGTGACCACCGAGGCCAGGTTGGCGGTGGCGACCAGTGCAGTGGCGTCGCAGTCGCGCACGATGTAGCCGGCCTCGGCCGGGGCGAGGTGCCAGTTGATCGGCGTGACGTAGAGACCGGTGCGCATGGCGGCCCACACGACGTCGTAGAACTCGATCTGGTTCTCGAGCAGGACCGCGAGGTGATCGCCGGTCTGCATGCCCCGCTCGCGCAGCACGACCGCCAACCGGCGCGACGCCGCGTCGAGCTCGCCGTAGGTGCGGGTCTGACCCGAGCCCGCCATCACCACCGCCACGCCATCCGGATCAGTCATCGCGTGCGCGACGACGTGCTCCCCCGCGGGGTCGAGCGTCATGCCCTGACCGTCATGGCGAGCGGGTGAGCAGCCGTTCGGCCGATGCGCCGAGGAACTCGGTCATGCCCTCGTCGGAGAGCGGCAGCTTGCGAGCCGCGTCGATGGCCTTCTTGGCCGGGATCACCGGGTGGTCCGACGCGAACAGCACGCGACCACGGCCGCGGGAGGAGTCCATGAACGTCACGATCGCGGGATCCATGTACGTGGCGAGGTACGCCGAGGTCATGACGTGGAGCTGCGGCCACTTGAGCATGTACTGGATGAGCAGCGCCTCGTAGGGGTGCCCCATGTGGGCGCCGATCACCGTGAGCTTGCGGAAGTCGATGAGCACGTCCTCGAGCAGCACCGGGTCCTGGCAGCGGGAGCGCACCTGCGGGCCGGGGATGCCGATGTTGATCGACACGGGCAACCCGAGCTCCTCGGCGGTGGCGTACACCGGGTAGTAGAGGCGGTGGTTGAGCTCGTACTGCTCGACGAGCGGCGTGACCCGCACCATGCGGAAGGCGGGGTGCTGCGCCAGCTCGCGCACCCGCGCGCAGTTGGCGCCGGGGCGAGCGGCCTTGTCGACGGCGGCGGAGACGAGGAAGCGGCCGGGGTGCTCGTCCGCGATGGCGAGGAAGTCCTCCGCCGCGTAGCCGCCGAGGCGGTGGGCCCGCTTGGGGTCGCTCAGGCCGCTGGTGAGCACGCCGACGTCGATGCCGGCGTCGTCCATCGCCTCGATGAGACCCTCGACCGTCGGCCCCTTGGCGAGGTCGTCACCGAAGAGGGTGCGCACCCCCTGGTTCTCCTCCTGGGCCACCCACTTCGCGGCGAAGGCTTCCGGGAACAGGTTCACCCATGCGTCGACGACCATGGCCGGGCACCCTACCTGACGCAACTGTCAGAAGTTGCGCCGGAGGGCTACGATCGGAGCCATGCACGATCTCGGTTTTCGCCCCTTCGACGCCGACCAGCACTACTACGAGGCGGAGGACGCCTTCACCCGCTACATCGACCCGGCGATGGCCAAGCGGTGCATGCAGTGGGCCGACGTCAACGGCAAGCGTCGCCTCCTCGTGGGCGGCAAGATCAACAAGTTCATCCCGAACCCGCTGTTCGACCCCATCGCCAAGCCGGGCAGCCTCGAGGACTACTTCCGGGGCAAGAACGCGAAGGGCCTCGACCTCAAGACGATGTTCGGCGACCTCGACCCGCTCAGCGAGCACCCCGGCTACCGGAACCGCGACGCGCGCGTGGCGCTGCTCGACGAGCAGGGCGTCGACGGCACGTTGCTGTTCCCCACACTCGGTGTCGGCATGCAGGAAGCCCTCAAGCGCGATGTACCCGCGCTGCACGCTGCCTTCCGTGCGTTCAACGACTGGCTCGACGACGACTGGGGCTTCGACAAGGGCGACGGCCGGCTCTACGCGGCGCCGATGATCACCCTGGCCGATCCGGTGCTCGCTGCCGCCGAGGTGAAGCGCGTGCTCGAGGCCGGTGCCCGCATCCTCATCATGATCCCGGGCCCCGTGCCCAACGGTGAGGGCTACGTCTCTCCCGGGCACTCGCAGTTCGACCCGGTGTGGGCGCAGCTCAACGAGGCCGGTGTGCCGATGGCGCTGCACGCGGGCCTCAGCGGCGTGTCGCAGTACGACAAGTTCTGGAGCGCGGCCCCGGCCGGCGGCGGCGGCGACTTCGAGGGCTTCAAGCACGCCGCGTTCCCGATGGTGGCCTTCCAGGACCGCGGCATCTCCGACACCTTCGCGGCGCTCATCTGCCACGGCGTGCTCGAGCGCTTCCCCAACCTGCGTCTCGCCTCGATCGAGAACGGCGCGATGTGGGTGCCCGACCTGCTCCGCAACCTGGCCGACGGCTACGGCAAGATGCCCTACGCCTTCAAGGAGCACCCCGTCGAGCAGTTCAAGAACCAGGTGTGGGTGGCCCCGTTCTACGAGGACGACATGGCGATGCTGAAGGACGTGCTCGGCATCGAGCAGCTGCTCTTCGGCTCCGACTTCCCCCACGCCGAGGGCCTGCCCGAGCCGACGTACTTCACGAAGGACATCCCCACCTTCACCGACGAGGAGACCCGCACGATCATGCGCGACAACGTCCTCGAGCTCATCACCCCCCGCCCGAACTGACCCCCCCGCTTCTCTGGACGCTCACGTCCGCAGTGCGCGCGTGAGATTCCAGAGATGGGTCAGGTCTTGGCGCGCTGCTCGTCGGTGAAGGCGATCACGCCAGCGAAGAAGTCGTCGATGGCCGCGGTCTTGAACTCGGCGATGGCCTTCATGTCCGGGAGGTAGTGCTCGAAGCGATCGCCCTCGATGGCGGCGATGATGCCCTCGGCGATCGGACCAGGCGGGCTCAGCTCGCCATGGAAGGGTGCCTCGTCGTTGCCGGGCACGTCCCAGATCTCGGTGTCGATCGCGCCCGGCAGGATGAGGCGGACCTCCACGCCCGTCTTCCAGAGGTCCAGCGCCATCGACTCGCTCCAGCCGCACAGGGCGAACTTCGATGCGCAGTACGCCGTCTCGTTGAGGATGCCGGCGCGGCCACCGAAGCTCGACACGTTCACGATCACACCGCGGTCCTGCTCGATCATGCGCGGGAGCAACGCGAGCGTCATGCGCACCGGCGACTCGAAGTTGACCGCCATCGTCTCGCGCACCTCGTCGAGCGTGATCGTGCTGACGTGACGACGCTTCGGGATGGCCGCGTTGTTGACGAGCACATCGATGCCGCCCATCTCGTCGGCTGCCCGGTGGGCGAGCGCCTCGGCACCGTCCGTATCGGCGAGGTCGGCGACGAACATGCGGCTCGCCGGGTTGTGCACCCGGCACTGCTCGAGCACCGCAGCGAGGCGGTCCTCGCGTCGGGCCACGATCCCGACCGTAGCGCCGCGTTCAGCCAGCAGGGGAGCGAGTGCGGCACCGATACCCGAGGAGGCTCCGGTGACCAGGACGTTGGCGCCATCGATCTGCATGGCCAGACCGTATCTGACACGCGTGTCATGTTCATCGGGCATGATGGGCCGATGACGAATGTGGGCGTGATCGGTTTGGGGAACATCGGCGGGGCGATCGCGGCCAACGTGGTGGCGGACGGTCACTCGGTGACCGTCACCGATGTCGACCCCGAGCGAGCGAAGGCGATCGACGGGGCCAACGTCGCCACCTCGGTGGTAGAGGTTGCGGCGGCGAGCGAGATCACGATCACGTCATTGCCCAACCCCGCGGTCGTCGCGGCCGTGGCCGGGGAGTGGGCTACCGCCGCCGCACCTGGGTCGATCCTGCTCGACATCTCCACGACGTTGCCCGCCAGCAACCAGGAGATCGCGGCGCGGCTCGAGTCGAGCGGCCATCACTTCGTCGAGGCACCCCTCACCGGTGGCGCGGTGGGCGCGCAGGGTCGGTCGCTCGTGTTCATGGTGGGCGGTGACGCCGAGCCCGTCGCTCGCGTGACGCCGCTGCTCGACCAGCTCGGTCGGGCCACGATCCACCTCGGTCCCGTGGGCACCGGCACCACGATGAAGCTCGTCAACAGCCTGCTCGCCTTCACCTGCACGTGGGCGTCGCTCGAGGGGCTGTCCCTCGCGGCAGCCGCCGGCATCGACGTGCGCACCGCGGTGGAGGTGGTGCGCACCGGTGGTGCGTCGAACTTCTTCATCGACCGGGCCGTGGAGGGCATCAACGCCCGCAACAAGCCCGTGCAGTTCGCGCTCGACCTCGCGGCCAAGGACGCCGGCCTCATCTCTGAGGTGGCGGCTGCGTGCGGCGTGCCCTCCGCGATGGCCAGCGCGATGGTCGCCGTGCTCACCGACGCGGTCGACCGCGGACTCGGCGACCACGACTGGAGCGATCTCGTCCTCGCCGCCGAAGCCCGGGGCGGCGTCGCGCTCACCATCGCCCCCAAGGCCGACTGACAGCCCGACCGAGCAGAAGGACCAGCCCGTGCCCCGTGTCGCCATCGAAGACGGCTACTTCACGATCCCCGACGACGCCGGCGAGCCTCCGCGCCTCCTCGGGAGCCGCTGCCCAGCGTGCGGTGAGCACTTCTACCCCCGCCGCCTCGTGTGCGCGCAGTGCCTCCACGAGGGCTGCGACGACGTGCTCCTCGGCCCCACCGGTCGGCTCTACACGTGGACCTATGTGCACGTGCCGCTGTTCGCCAAGAAGGACGGCTCCGTCGAGGCGTATGGCGTCGGCCAGGTTGACCTGCCCGAGGGCCCGCGCATCCAGGCGATCCTCGTGGGCGGCCCCCACGACTTCGAGATCGGCATGGAGCTCGAGCTCGACCTCGAAGCCCTGAGCACCGACAAGGACGGCAACGACGTCGTCATCTACCGCTTCAAGCCCGTCAACGGTTCGGTGACAGCGTGACCCCGCGGCCCTTCCGCTTCTCTGCACCGGGAGCACCGGAATGCGGTGCTGAGCGTGCAGAGAACGCATCGGGTGGCAGGACCTCCTGCTTCTCTGCACGGGGAGCATCGGTATTCGGGGCTGACCGCGCACAGAAGCCGAGGGGTGGGGTCACCACATGAAGATCGAGGGCGCAGCCGTTGCGGGCATCGGGATGGTGCGGTTCGACCGCTACCCGGATCGAAGCACGTCGGAGCTGGCGCGCGATGCCGGGCTCGCGGCGCTGCACGACGCGGGCATCACGTTGGCCGATGTCGACGAGGCGTTCGTGGGCTACATCCAGCCCGCCTCGATGATCGGCATCAAGGCGATGAAGGAGCTCGGTCTCACCGGGTTGCCGGTCACCCACATCGAGAACGCCTCGGCCACTGGGCTCGTTGCGTTCCGGGAGGCGGCGTGGGCGGTGGCGTCGGGTCGGGCCGAGGTGGCCATGGCCATCGCGTTCGACAAGATGACCGAGATGGCGCGCGGCAGTGCGAACAGTCGTGGCACCGGACGCGACCAGCTCGACTCCACGATCCTGCCCGCCGCCTACTTCGCGCTCTGGGCGCAGCGACGCATGCACGACCACGGCACCAAGCCCGAGCACTTCGCCGCCATCGCAGCCAAGAACTGGAACCACGGCGCGCTCAACCCGTTCAGCCACCGCCAGCCCGACCACAACGTGACGGTCGAGGAGGTGCTCGCCTCGCGCATGGTTGCCGAGCCGCTCACCGCGATGATGGCCTGCCCGGCCGACGACGGCGCGGCGTGCGTGATCGTGGCATCGACGGAGTGGGTGAAGCGCCACCAGCCCGACCGACGCATCGTGCGCCCGATCGCCTCAGCGCTGCAGAGCGAGGCCTACGCGCCGGGGCACACCTTCCTCGGTCCCGTGGTCGGTCCGGCCACGATGACCGCCACGACCGCGCGGCTCGCCTACGAGGACGCTGGTCTCGGGCCCGACGACATGCACCTGGCGCTGTGCCACGACGCGTTCGCCAACGAGGAGCTCGAGTACTACGAGCTGCTCGGCTTCTGCGGCGAGGGTGAGGGCGAGAAGCTGCTCGAGGCGGGCGACACCGCGCTCGGTGGACGCATCCCGTTCAACACCGACGGCGGGCTCATCGCCCGCGGTCACCCGGGCGGGCCCACCGGCCTGGCCATGGTGCACGAGATCGTGACGCAGCTGCGCGGCGAGGCCGGTGCCCGTCAGGTGGAGGGCGCTCGTCGCGGCCTTGCCCACCTCGTCGGCGGCGGCAGCGTCTGCACCGTCAACCTGTTCGAGTCCGAGCAGCGCTGATGGGTGCTCCGGGCGTCGCTACGCTCCTGCCTCCGCACGTGCCTCCCGGCGACCGGCGAAGCCGGCTCGCCTTCGGCCTGCCCGCAACCTGAGGAGACCACTGATGGATGACGAGCTGCTGGCCGAGGGACGTGCGATCCAGGCACAGCTGTGGCCGCAGGTGGCCACCGGGCCGACGGGGGCGTTCCCGGCCGCGAAGCTGGCGCCGGACTTCTACCGCTACGTGGCCGAGAGCGCCTTCGGCATGCTCTGGTCGCGCCCTGGCTTGGCGATCCGAGATCGCAGCCTGGTCACGTGCGCGCAGCTCGCCGCCCTCGGCAAGACCGAGGAGCTGAAGGCCCACCTGCGGGGCGCGCTCAACGTCGGCATCTCGAAGGAGGAGCTCGTCGAGGTGCTCATGCAGACCGCCGTCTACGCGGGCGTCCCCGCGGCCAACGAGGCGATCAAGACCGCCGCTGAGGTCTTCGGCGTCGAGTGAACCGCAGCGCGTGCCACACGTCACTGTCGGGCAGGGTGGCGCTGAGGTAGACCAGCGGCGGTCGCCGAGCCGCTGGGGGAGCGTTGTCGACACAGCTGAAGCAGCGAGCTCTGTCGGCGGTCGGTGGGCTGGCGCGGCATGTCCCCGTGGACGCCGCCCAGATCTTTGGGTTCGTGGCCAGCCCCCGGGTGCGGGCCAACCCGTGGGCGCTCTACCAGCGCCTCCACCGTCGTGGTCCGATCCGCAAGGGTCCCTACGGGGTGTGGCTGGTCGGTTCGCACGCGGCGGTCACGACGATCCTGCGCGAGGCGCCGACCACGGTGGACGAGTCGTACGCCGAGCTTCCCGGCGCCGATCCCGAGCCCAGCGACTTCAGTCGCCTCCTTCAGTCCACGCTCCTGTTCACCGATCCGCCCGACCACACCCGCTTGCGACGGTTGGTGTCGCGCAGCTTCACGCCCCGCACGGTCGACGCGCTGCGCGACCCGATCCATGAGCTCGTCGACCGGTCGATCGCCGAGATCCGGCCGCGGGGATCCGCCGACCTCGTCACCGAGCTGGCGCTGCCGTTCCCCGTGGCCGTGATCGCGGAGCTGCTCGGCCTGCCCGCTGACGACCGCCCCCGCTTCATCGCGTGGGCGCGGGCGATGGCCCCGCGGCTCGACATCAGCCTGTTCCGCGACGACGTCGTCAACGAGGCAGGGAACCGGGCCGCTCGTGAGATGACGGCCTACTTCGACGATCTCCTCGACCATCCCGACCGACTCGAGTCGGCGGGCCTGCTCGCCGACCTCGTGAGCGTGGAGGACGACGATCGCCTCCAGCGCCACGAGCTGATCTCGCTGTGCGGTCTTCTCCTGCTTACCGGCTTCGAGACCACGACGAACCTTGTCGCCAACAGCATCCACACCCTGCTCGGCGAACCCGAGGCTCTCGCCGCCGAGCGCGATGGCGACGTCGACATGGCCCAAGCGGTGGACGAGCACCTGCGTCACGCCGGACCCGTGCAGTTCGCCCAGCGCGTGCTGCTCGAGGACGTGGAGCTCGACGGGCATCTGCTGCCCCGCAAGACCCTCACCGCGCTGCTCATCGGCGCGGCGAACCGGGATCCGCTCGTGTTCGAGCAGCCCGACCGACTCGATCTCGGCCGGTCGCCCAACCCCCACCTGTCGTTCTCCTCCGGGATCCACCATTGCCTGGGGGCGGCACTGGCTCGTCTCGAGGCCGCGGTCGCGATCCCTGCCATCCTGCAGGGCCTCCCCGGCCTCGAGCTCGCAGCCCGCCCGACCCAGCGCGACACCTTCGTGCTGCGCGGCTTCGCCGAGCTCCCCGTCCGCTGGCGCACCTGACTCACCCTCCGACGAGCGCGTGGCTGAGCTCGCGTCAGGCGGGATCAGACGTCGACCGACTGCGCGCTAGGGCGCCGCGGGCTGCGGGGCGGTTGGCAGCAGGTCGCCGGTGGCGCCGGGGCCCCGTCGCGCTCGCACGCTGCGCGTCGTGAGCTCCTCGTGGCAGTGGTCGCAGCTGAGGACGGACCTGGCCACGTGGCCGCACGCCATGTGCTCCACCACGATCGGCTCGTTGCCGGCGCCGAGGATCCACTCGTCGCCCCACTCGCGCAGCGCGGTCATCACGGGAAAGAGGGCACGGCCCTTGTCCGTGAGGCGGTAGTCATAGCGCCCCCGGGCCTCGTCGTAGGGGACCCGGGCGAGGACGTCGTGCTCCACGAGGGTGTCGAGGCGCGCCGTCAGGATGTTGCGCGAGATGCCGAGGCGGGTGGCGAAGTCTTCGAAGCGAGTGATGCCGAGGAAGGCGTCGCGCAGGATGAGGAGCGTCCACCACTCGCCGATGACCTCGAGCGACTGCGCCACCGAGCAGTGCATGTCGGCAAAGGAGACCTTTTTCACAGGGCCATCCTACGAATTAGGGTTGCATCATGCAACTCTGTCTGCGATGGTGAGTCGCATGACGCAACGCAGCAGCCAGGTGCTCGCCAATGGCGCCCATGCCGACGCCGACGCCCCGCCGCAGATCCCGTGGCCCGTGTTCGCGGTGACCGTGGCCGGGGCCTTCGTGGTGGCGCTCGACCTGTCGATCGTCAACGTTGCCTTCCCGTCGATCAACGCCTCTTTCCCCGACGCGTCCACCACGCAGCTCTCGTGGGTGCTGTCCGCTTACAGCGTGGTGTTCGGCGCGCTCCTGCTCGGCGCCGGCCGCATCGCCGACCGCTCGGGGCGGCGACTCTGGTTCTTGCGGGGTGTGGCCGTGTTCACGCTCGGCTCGCTCCTGTGCGGCATCGCCACCTCACCGTGGCTGCTCATCGGTGGTCGGGTGGTGCAGGCGGTCGGCGCGGCGCTGCTCATGCCGGCCTCGCTGGCACTGCTGCTCGACGCCACCCCCGCTGCGCTGCGGGCCCAGGCGGTGGCGATGTGGGGCGGGATCTCCGCGCTGGCCGTGGCCACCGGGCCGTCGCTCGGCGCGGTGCTGATCGACGGGGGCGGCTGGCGGTGGGCGTTCTTCATCAACCTGCCGGTGCTCCTCGTCGTCGCTGTCGTCACCCGTCGCGCGGTGCGCGAATCGGTTGTGGGCGGACCGCCGCCCGACCTGGTCGGGGTGATGCTCCTGTCCGCGGCCGTCGCCTCCCTCGCGCTCGGCATCACCCAGACCGACGACTGGGGCTGGACGAGTCCGGCGGTGCTCGGTGCCCTGGCCGCGTCGGTCGCGCTCGGGGTGGTCGCTGTGCGGCGCGCCGGCGTGCACCCCGCGCCCGCCATCGATCTCACGCTCTTCGAGAACCGCACGGTCGCGCTGGCCAACGCCGCCACCCTGGCCTACGCGCTCGGCTTCTTCGCCATGCTCCTCGCCAACGTCTTGTTCCTGACCTCGGTGTGGGAGTACTCCACGCTGAAAGCCGGGCTTGCGATCACGCCGGGACCGCTCGTCGTCGCGTTGCTCAGCCGCTCCACCGGCGCCCTCGCCGCGCGGGTCGGGTACCGGCCGGTGCTGGTCGCCGGCAGCCTCGTGTTCGCGGCCGCCCAGCTCTGGAGCGTGCTCCTCATGCCGATCGAGCCCGACTACCTCGGGCGGTGGCTCCCGGCCAGCCTGCTCACCGGCCTCGGCGTGGCACTCACCTTCCCGGTGCTCAGCGCGGCGGCGGTGGCCGGCCTGCCGCCCGACCGCTTCGGCATCGGCGGCGCCGTCAACCAGACCGCCCGCCAGATCGGTGCCGTGTTCGGCGTGGCACTGCTCGTCGCCATCCTCGGCACGCCCACCTCGCCCGACGACGCGCTCGACGCGTTCCGTCGGGTCTGGCTGCTGACCGTCGTCGCCTCCCTGGCGTCGGCTGCGATCTCCAGCCGTCACGCTCGACGCGTCGAGGTGTCGGCGCCCGTCGAGCTCGCAGCTGAGGCGGCGCCGGCATGAGCGCCGTCACCTCCGAGGCGCCCGCCGGGCTCCAGGTCATGGAGGCGATCCGCACCGGTGCGCTGCCCCCGCCCCCCGCTGCGCTCCTCCTCGGCCTCGAGATCGACGAGGTCGCCGAGGGCCGGATCACGTTCGGGTTCACGAGCGGCGACCGCTTCAGCAACGGCGCCACGACGCACGGCGGGGTGCTCGCGGCGGTCGCCGACTTCGCGCTCAGCACCGCGGTGATGACGAAGCTGGGCGCCAACGCCGACCTCGTGACGACCAATCTGAACGTCACCTACCTGCGACCCGCGCGACTCTCGGGCCGCTTCCGCTGCGAGGGCAGGGTCGTCAGCCTGGGCCGAACGATCGCGCACGCCGAGGCGGCGATGACCGACGACGTTGGTCGCGAAGTGCTGCGCGCTGCGGGAGCGTTCTACCTGCGGCAGGCCGCGAGGTAGGGCTGCGGCCCGCCGAGCATCGCCACCGCGAACGCGACATGCTGGGGGAGCGCCGCTCCACGGCGGAGCGACGCTCGAGGAGGTGCGCACGATGGCGATCGCCGTGCAGATGGACTTCGACGGAGCCACGCTCGACCAGTACGACCAGGTCTGCAAGCTGATGGGCCTCACCCCGGGGGGGCCGGGGCCGGCGGGTGCGATCTCGCACTTCGCGACCATGACGGACTCCGGCCTGCGCGTGGTCGACGTCTGGCAGACGCGGGAGGCGTTCGACGCCTTCGCCCAGGAGCAGATCGGCCCGTTCTCCGGGCAGGTCGGCATCCCGAACCCGCCCGAGACGCAGTTCTTCGAGGTGCACAACTACTTCACCCCGGGGGACTGAGCGCAAACCAGGGTGCTGTGCCCTCGATCCAAGGACTGACGTCGGAGTGAGGAGCGCGGGTGTGCTGCTGTACCGGGTCATCGGCGACGACATCGTGGAGGTGCTCGTCGCGCACATGGGCGGTCCCTTCTGGGCCAGGAAGGACGAGGGGGCGTGGAGCATCCCGAAGGGCGAGCACACGGACGACGACGATCCGTTCGCCGTCGCCCTGCGCGAGTTCGAGGAGGAGCTCGGGCAGCCGCCACCGGTGACGCCCGACCTCGACCTCGGCGAGCTTCGTCTGCCGTCCGGCAAGCGCCTGCGGGTGTGGGCGGGGGAGGGTGACTGCGACGTGAGCGACATCACCAGCAGCACCTTCGAGCTGGAGTGGCCAAAGGGGTCAGGCCAGCTCCGGACGTTCCCCGAGATCGACCGGGCGGAGTGGATGCCTGTGTCGGTCGCTCGCACCAAGCTCGTGCAGAGCCAGGTGCCGTTCCTCGACCGCCTGCTCGATGCACTGCGGCGCTGACGGCGTCTGAGCTAGCGATGACCGAGCCGCATCGCTGCGGCCGAACCATCGCGAGTTCGCTGGGCGTCGAGTGCCTGCACGACCGCGTCGGCGCCGCCACTGCCCTGCGGGTCGTCGAGCCCGACCGCTCGGAAGGTGTACACCCTCTGGGACCCACCGGGCGGCCCCACCGGCGACCTTCGTTGCACGCTTCTCTGGACGCTTCACTGCGCCGATGCGGAAGAGGATGGCGTAGCGGCTCCCCGCTCGCTGTTCCGCCACCATCACGGTAACCCGGGGGTGGGGGCTTGCCGCAAGCGACCGATCCGTGGTGACGATGATCGAATGACAGACCACGCAGTGGTGATCGCAGGCAGCGGGCCGACCGGGATGATGCTGGCGGCCGAGCTGACGTTGGCGCACGTCGACGTCGTCATCGTCGAGCGACGCGCCAACCAGGAGCTCGACGGATCGAGGGCGGGGGGTCTCCACTCGCGCACGATCGAGGTGCTCGATCAGCGCGGCGTCGCGGACCGATTCCTTGCGGAGGGCCAGCAGCACCCGGCCGCGGGCTTCGCCTACATCCCGCTCGACCTCAGCGACTTCCCGACCCGACACAACTACCTGCTCGCGCTCTGGCAGCAGGACTTCGAGCGCATCCTCGCGGAATGGATCGCAGAGCTCGGCGTGCCGATCCGCCGAACGTGCGAGGTGGTCGGGCTCCAGCAAGACGACGGCGGAGTCGAGGTCGAGCTGTCCACCGGCTCGCCGCTGCGTGCGGCGTACCTCGTCGGCTGCGACGGTGGCCGCAGCGTGGTCCGCAAGGCCGCCGGCATCGACTTCCCGGGCCTGGACCCGTCAGTCAGCTTCATCATCGCCGAGGTCGAGATGACCGAGACCCCGCCGATCGGCGTGCGCCCCGAGGGCGGCGGCATCGGTCCGGTCGACCCGCAGGCAGGCGGCGGACCGTACCGAGTGGTGCTGAAGGAGGAGCGAGTCGACCACAGCATCGATCCCACCCTCGAGGATCTCCGCGGCGACCTCGTGCGCCTGTGCGGAACCGACTTCGGCGCGCACAGCCCGGCGTGGATCTCGCGCTTCAGCGACGCGACCCGGCAGGCAGCCACCTACCGGAACGGACGCGTGCTGCTCGCCGGCGATGCCGCCCACATCCACTTCCCGATGGGCGGCCAGGGCCTCAACATCGGCGTGCAGGACGCGGTGAACCTCGGATGGAAGCTCGCTCAGGTGGTGCATGGGACATCGCCTGACAGCTTTCTCGACACGTACCACGCCGAACGCCACCCGGTCGGGGCCCGCGTGCTGCACAACACGATGGCGCAGGTCGCGCTCACCACCGCCGACGACCGGCACCCGGCCCTGCGCGACACCGTGGCCGAGCTGCTGACGATGGACGAGCCCCGACGTCGCGTCGCGGGGATGCTCTCGGGCCTCGACGTCCACTACGACCTCGGCGAGGGGCACCCGCTGCTCGGGCGGCGCATGCCCGACCTCGACGTGAGGACCGCCGACGGCCCCACCCGTGTGTTCGCTCTGCTGCGCGACGCTCGGCCCGTGCTGCTCAACCTCGGTGAGCCGGGTGGCATCGACGTATCGCAATGGGCGGCGCGAGTGCGGCTGGTCGACGCCAGCTATGAGGGCGTGTGGGAGCTCCCCGTCCTCGGCGAGGTCGCCGCGCCCCCGGCGGTGCTGGTCCGACCGGACGGCCACGTGGCCTGGGCGGGGGAGCTCACCGACCCAGATCTGCCCCAGGCGCTCACCACCTGGTTCGGCACGGCGGTCGGGTGACGAGGCCAGACCCGGGCAGCCCATCCTGACGTGCCAGGTCAGCAGGTCGTCCCGCCAGTGCCGCCGCCCTGACCTTCAGTAGTAGATGCTCGTCTGCTCGCCGAGGCGCACGACCTCGTCGTGCTGGTTGGTCCAGAGGAACTCGCTCGTGAAGAAGACCATGGGGCCGCGCTTGGTCTCGCGCTCGACGACATCGACGAAGCGTCTCGTCACGGAGATCACGTCGCCCGGGCGGACGGGTGCGCCGTAGCGGTTGCGCTGGCCGCCGTTGAGGAGGCGCTGGCCGGGCTCGGTGCCCATTCCCCAGAGCCAGTCGCCCGCCCACGGGCGGTTGGGCATCCAGGCGAACGGGTCGAAGTCGCGCGGCGCGACGATCCCGCCCCAGGGCGTGGCGGCGGCTGCGTCGGCGTTGAGGTAGATCGCGGGCGGCGGCTCGGGCCAGTAGGTGGCGATGGCCCAGCGGGCGATGTCGTTGGCGCCCACCGCGGGTGCGGCCACCGGCGGCAGGGTGCGACCGATCTTGTCGATCGTCTCCTGTGTGAGGAAGGTGCCCGGCTTGGCCGCACCCGATGAAGCGCGGGGCGCGGGGGCGGTTGGCATGGCCGCTTTGCCGTCGAAGAGGACGACAGTGGCCGTGCCGGGCGTCGTCTCGACGTCGTCCTGGTTGCGCACGCCGAGCGTGAGCGTGGCCAGCTGCAGGCCGTCCTCCCCGGAGCGCTCGATGACCGAGCCCGTGCACGTGAGCGTGTCGCCCTTGAGGTTCAGGCCGCGGAACTCGCACCCGAAGTCCAGGATGTCCCCCGCGTCGCCGAGCCAGTCGCGCAGCGCGTTGTGGAGGTAGGCGATGCGCAGGTTGCCCATGCCGAACACGCCGGGCATGCCGACGGCGCGCGCTGACTCGTCGTCCATGTGGATGTCGATGAACTCGTCGTTCACCGCCGCGTAGCGGTTCCAGCTCCCGAGGCCGGTGGTGCGGACGAAGGGAGGGATCTCGGTGCCGACGTCGGCAGGCAGAAGTGACATGACGCCAATGTTAGATTGTCAGGACCGACCGCACCGACGAACCGGGGGACACCGTGGCGCTCAAGGACAATGTGATCGCGGACAGCGACCTGCACGTGATGGAGCCGGCCGACCTCTGGCAGAACTACATCGCGCCCGAGTACAAGCACGCCGCGCCTGTCGGGCTCATCGAGCTCTCGCGCGACATGCGGGTGCGCGTGAAGAACCACACGCTCCTGCGTCTCGGCGCGGTGCGACCGCAGCACATCGACGGTCGCAAGACCGGTTGGCGTGACGAGCACGAGTCGGTCTACGCCGATGCCGAGGCGAACGGGTGGGACCCGGCGTCGACGATCCGCGCGATGGACACCGAGGGCCTCGACCTCGCCGTGATGTTCCCGTCGCGCGGCCTCTTCGTGCTCGGCCTCGACTCCAGCGAGCACATCGGCAGCGACGGTCTCGAGCCCGCGTTCGCGTCGGCCATCGCCCGTGCCTACAACGACTGGCTGGCCGACTACTGCAAGGAGGCGCCCGACCGCCTGTACGGCGCCGCCATGCTCGCCCCGCACGACATCGAGGGCTCGGTGCTCGAGGCTCGCCGCGCCGTGGAGGAGCTCGGCTTCAAGGCCGTGTTCCTCGCGCCTGGCTGCGTCAACGGTCGCCCGTGGCACCACCCGGCGTACGACCCGCTGTGGGCCGAGATCGAGCGCCTCGACGTGCCGCTCAGCTTCCACGGCGGTGGGCAGACCTACCTCACGCCGGACTTCTCGCTCCAGGTGCTCGACAAGCTCATGCTCTGGCACACGTTCAACCAGCCCCTCGCCATCCAGTTCGTCACCACGAGCCTGTGCGGTGGCGGCGTGCTCGAGCGCTTCCCGAACCTGCGCTGCGCGCTCCTCGAGGGCAACTGCTCGTGGGCACCGTGGCTGCTCGACCGACTCGACGAGCACTACGAGTGGACGGGTTGGTACGAAGCCACCGACCTGACGATGAAGCCGAGCGAGTACTTCCGCCGGCAGTGCTTCCTCGGCGTCGAGGCCGAGGAGTCGACCGCGGTCCACTACCTCGACTGGTTCGGCGACGACAACCTCGTCTTCTCCACCGACTACCCCCACGGCGACTCGCAGTACCCGCACGCGGTCGACACGTTCGACAAGCTGCCCTTCCCGGACGAGTCGAAGCGCAAGATCTGCGGCGAGAACTGGGAGCGCCTCTACAAGATCCCGCTCGCCAAGCACACCTAGCTAGCTGCCCGCGAGGATCGACTGGGTGAGCTGGTTGACCTCGTACTGCGTGGAGGCCGTCTCGGTGCGCACCACGTCACTCGCGGCGGGCACGGTGATGTCGACCGGCTCGCCGAAGTCGAGCAGGTCCATCGTCATCGTGATGTCCATCAGCGAGCCGACCTTCGTGCGCGACATGGTGCGGTGGGCCAGACCATCCTCGTCGAGGTAGACGTCGACGGTGGAGGTGACCGTGCCGGCGCCCTTGATCTGCTCGTCGAACAGGTCGATCTGCTCCTGCGGCATCCCCTGCGCCACGAGCGCCTTGCGGATGTCGACCTCACCGCTGTAGCGGGTGACCTCCACGCCGCGGAGCTCTTCGGTGCCCTTGACGGTGATGCCCGAGGCGTCGGACAGCTGCTCGAGCAGGGCCCTGGGGTCGGCCCCCAACCCCTGCGTGGCCTGCTCGGCGGCGACGCCGGTGAGCTCGATCCGCGTCCACCCCGCGCCAGCCTTGCGCATGTAAGCGCTCGTCCCGTCGGAGACGAACTCGACCGCGCCGACCATCGGCACGTCAATAGTTAAGGAGGTCAGCAGGTTGGCGAAGTCGATCTGGCCGTCCATCGTGAAGGTCACGTCGTCGCTCTCGAGGCGCATCTCCACCCGGGCGGTCTTCTCCGCGATCACCGCAGCGCCGGCGCCCTGCACGAGGGTGAGCGACGACTCCTGCTTGGCCCCGCCACACGCGGTGAGCAGGAGCAGGGCTGCTCCCAGGATCGAGACGGTCCGGCGCAACTTCATCGTGGTCCCCCAGGGCTCAGCCGAGGCCTCAGCGTAGGCCACGCGCCCCGACCCGGCCCGCGCTACGTTGCGCGCTCATGCGGACCTACCAGAGCTTCATCGACGACAGCACCCGGTGGGAGGGCTTCATCCATCGTCCGGACGACATCGTCATCTGCTCACCCTCGAAGAGCGGGACGACGTGGATGCAGACATGCTGCGCGATCCTGGTGTTCGGCTCACCCGACGCCTTCCCTGGTCGAGTGGGTGACTTCTCGCCCTGGCTGGACATGCAGCTGCGTCCGAAGGCGGACGTGTTCGCGCGCTATGGGGCGCAGACGCACCGACGCATCATCAAGACGCACACGCCGCTCGACGGGTTGCCCTTCGACGAGCGGGTGACCTACGTGACCATTGCCCGAGATCCGCGTGATGTGGTGCTGTCATGGGACGACCACCTCGCCAACATGGACCTCGAGAAGGCCTTCGAGCTCCGCTTCGCCGCGGTGGGCATGGCGGGGCTGGACGGGGAGACCCCGCCCGCCCCTCCGCCCCCGCCGCCCGACGATCCGGCGGAGCGCTTCTGGGCCGCGATCACCGACCGCAGCAGCGACTCCGGCGCGGCCACCAACCTGCACGCCGTGCTCAACCCTCACCTGCAGTCGTGGACGCGGAGCGATCGTCCCAACGTCGCCCGATTCCACTACGCCGACCTCCTCGCCGAACTTCCCGCCGAGCTGCGGCGGCTGGCGGAGTTCCT
>JBQTKH010000052.1:0-8884 GCA_052386335.1 Microthrixaceae bacterium | reverse complement strand
GCTGGCGAAGCCGGTACAGGAGGTCGACCTCAGCGTGTTCCGCGAGCTCGAGGCGGGCGACATCCTCTTCCTCGACACCAGCCATGTGAGCCGCTTCGGGAGCGACGTCAACGATCTGTTCGTCCGCGTGATCCCGTCAGTCGCGCCGGGCGTGCTCATCCACATCCACGACATCTTCTGGCCGTTCGACTTCCCGCTCGAATGGCTCGAGGAGGGGCGAGCGTGGAACGAGGCCTACGTGCTCCGCTCGTTCCTCCAGTTCAACGACAGCTTCGAGATCCTGTTGTGGAACGACTGGCTGGCCACCCACCACCGAGAGCTGATCGCTGCGGAGCTCCCTCGAATGCTCGAGGCTCCGGGTGGCTCGATCTGGCTTCGACGAACCCGCTGAGTCAGGCGCCGTAGCCGCGGAAGCCGAGTGGCGTCCCCCGCCACGTGGCACTGCCGGCCGGCGAGTACCACAAGATGTCGTCGACCCCATCGAGGTCGACGTCGAGCACGCTCGGGATGAAGTGCCCGTTGACGTCGACCGACGAGCCCACCGGTCCACTGATGTTGAACTTCCAGTAGGCCTGGTGGAGCGCACCGGGCGAGTACCAGAGGACGTCGTCGGCGTTGTCACCGATGAAGTCGCCGACGAGCGGGATGAAGTACCCGATCGCCTGGTACATCTTGGCGGTGAACCCGCGGCCGACGGTGCCGAAGTAGATCCAGTCACCGTCGTTGTTCGGCGTGTACCAGAAGATGTCAGTGCGCCCATCGGCGTTGAAGTCGCCGAGGAAGGGCTGAAACGCACCGTTGGCGCTCGGCGTGCGCACCGTGAAGGTGCGGTTGGCTTCGCCATAGAAGATCGGATGCGACGCGTTCCCGGGATCGTGCATGAAGACATCGTCACGCCCATCACCGTCGAAGTCGCCCACCGACGGCTCGTAGGTGGCGTTGGAGGGTCGCACCACCGTGGTGAAGCTGCCATCGAGGTTGCCGTACAGCACCGTGTCGTCGGCCAACCCCTCCGCGTAGAGGTACACGTCGTCGCGCCCATCGCCGTCGAAGTCACCGACGTGAGGGATGAAGCTGCCGGCAATCGTGGGGCTGGGTCCCCCTCGGAACCCCGTGAGCCCGCCGAGCCACGAGTAGTCGTTGATCGATCCGCTGCCGTGCCACAGCACATCGTCGAAGCCGTCTCCGTCGAAGTCTCCCGCGGCGGGCCGGTAGGAGCCGTACGCGAGGTAGTCCTTCTTCGAGAACCCTGCGCCCGTCCACGACCACAGCGCATCGGCCTGGCGGCCGAGCCGTTCGATCAACGCGTCGTCGCCCGGCGCGCCCACGAAGTTGCCGATGAGTGGGCGGGCCATCGTCGCGTCCGCCTCGACCAGGTAACGAGATGCGGCGACAGAACGGATGGTGTCGAGCCGACCGAACAGCCGCTGGCCAGGACACCCCGTCGAGCCGACGTCTCGGTGGCCGACGATCCGCGGGAGGGTCACGGTGGTGCCAGACGAGTACTTCGTGCCACCCGTGGTGGTGAACGGCACGGTGCCGACGGGCTCGATCCCCCCGAGCGCGAACTTCCAGCCGAGGACGTTGCCCACCGCCTGCACCGAGGCCTCAGAGGGCGGGACTGACGTGAAGTCCCCGAGCATCACCACGCCCACCGAACCAGTGTTGAACCCCGCGGCGTGGCCCCCGACGACGAGGTTCGCGATGCCACCGCCGCGCGCCTCCCAGGTGCGCCCAAACCCATCGACGGCAAAGTTGTAGGCAATGTCGTTCCAGCCCTGAACATCCATGTGGTACGCCTGGATGCCGCGCAGGATGCTGGGGACGTCGCTGGGCGAGTAGCCGTTGGCCGTGACCGAGTGGTGCACCACGCCGATGCGCATGTCACTGGCGATGGTCGGCGTGGCGGCCGGCGGGCGCGCCCCCCACTGCTCGCGGGTCAGGATGGCGGGGCCAGCTGTGGCCGCTCGCGGGCGCACCGCGAGGACCTGGCGCCGAACGTCGTGACCGAGGTGCACCTCGGCGCGGCTCCCCGCCGGCAGGTCGAGCTCGTAGCCATCGGCTTGGTCAACCCACACCGGTTCGCTGTGCACACCAGCGCGACCGCGGCGTGTCGACTGGTCCTCGCCGTGGCCCTCGCTGAACCCGAGCTCGCGCCACGGTCCCCACGCACCCGCGGAGCGGACGCGGTACAGCACGGGCTCCGCTGGCGGGCGACGAAGTGACGCCGCGAAGACGCTGAACTCCTCGAGATCCCGCTCCAGCGCTCGCACCCGATCGGGCTGCGCGAGGGCGACAGCACCATCGTCATCGAGCAGGCGCTGTGTGCGCGAAGCCGCTGCTGGCCGCGCTGGGGCCTCCTCGAGTGGCGGCACGACGTTCTGGATCTCGACGGACTCGGCCCACGCCAGGGTCGGGAACGGCACCACTGCCAACCCTGACCCCAGCAGGGACAGCGCGAGCAGCCGCCGTAAGAACCGGCCCCAACTGATGGACGAGCCGGGGGGCTTCGGGGGGAACCGCATCGAAGCAGCCTACGGGTAGCGCGCGTCCCGACAGGCCCACCCCGTGCGGCACGAGCTGCATCCACTAGCCTTTCGACCTCGTGGAGCGCCGTCTCCACCGAGCCGACACAACCCTGCCGGAGCTGATGGCCGCCACCCACTGCACGACAACCACATGAAGGTTGGGATCTACAACCGCCACTGGCGCACCATGGGCGGCGGCGAGAAGTTCGGGGCCGGCATCGCAGAGGTGCTCCAGGCCGAGAACCGCGTGGAGCTCCTCACACCTCACCCGCTTGACGTCGCCGCGTTCGCGGACCGATTTGGCCTCCAGCTCGACGATGTCACCGTTCGTGTCCTCGACAACGAACCGAACGCGGTAGCGCGCACGAGCGCTGACTACGACCTCTTCATCAACGTCTCCTACCTCAGTGCCGACCGCAGCCGGGCGCCCCGCAGCATCTATGTCGTGCACTTCCCGAGCCCCCTGGGCGTCGAGCTCGCCGGGTGGCGACGCATCCTCGGCCCCCTCAGCCGTCTCGCCCATCGTGGCGCGCAGCCGGTGCCGAACGGGTGGGGCGACGGGTTCTACCCCACGGAGCACGGTCGCCGGTCGGTCACGTGGACGAGCGGCGCCGCGGAGATCTTCGTGCTTCCCGAGGGAGACACGGTCGACCTCCGATTGCGATTCGGCTACCAGCGCCCACCCGAGGCCGGCGCCGCCCAGATCAGCATCGAGGTCGACGGTGTCGAGCAGGTCACCGCGGAGCTCCCACCGCGCCCATCGCGCCTCGCCCGCGGCATGGAGTTGCGGGTTCCCGTGCCTCGACGGGACGACCTCGAGCCATCCAGCATCGTGATCCGCAGCAACACCTTCTCCCCTGCCGAGCTCTTCGGGGTCGACGACGACCGCCGCCTCGGCGTGCCGCTGCTCAGCATGTACGTGGGCTCCACGGTCCTTGCGCCGATCCGGGCGCGCCTACCAGTGCTCCATCACCTACGCCAACCCACCTACGTCGACTCGTACACCGTGATCGCCGCGAACGCAGAGTTCACCCAGGGCTTCGTTCGGCGCTGGTGGGGCGTCGACGCCGAAGTGCTCTACCCCCCGGTCGCCATGCAGTCGACGGGTACGAAGAAGCCCATCATCTTGTCGGTCGGTCGCTTCTTTCGCGCTGACCGAGGGCACTCGAAGAAGCAGCTCGAGATGGTGGACGCGTTCAGATCGATCTGCGAGAGCGGGGTCGACGGGTGGGAGCTCCACCTCGTTGGCGGTTGCTCTGCGGAGGACGAGCCGTACTTGAACGAGGTCATCGCTTCCGCTGCTGGGCTCCCTGTGTTTATCCACCGCGACGTGCCCGGTCACGAGCTGCGGTCCCTCTACGCCGCGGCCAGCATCTTCTGGAGCATCACGGGCATCGGTGAAGACGAGCGCGAGCACCCCGCACGCTTTGAGCACTTCGGCATCACCACGGTCGAGGCCATGTCGGCCGGGGCGGTCCCGGTGGTGCTGGCGGCCGGCGGACAGGTGGAGATCGTGCGCGACGGGGTCAATGGCGCGCACATCCGGACCACGCAGGAGCTCAGCGACGTCACCGCCGCGCTCATCGCGGATCCGGCGCGACTTGCGGCGCTCAGGACCGGCGCGGAGCAACGAGCTCGGGACTTCGACATGAACGCGTTCGGTGCCCGACTTCGCGAGCTGGTGCAGCTGGCGACGAGCTGACGCCCCCTCAGCTCGGATCAGATGGCTGGGGCACCGCCCAGGCCAGGATCGCCTCGTCGGAGACCACCTGGCGCCGCCGCAGCGATCTGCGCTCACGGAAGATGTGTGGCAGCAGGCGGAGGAACGCGAGGAAGGAGCGCAGGCGCGCCCGCACGAGTCCCAACGAAGGTCGATGCCGCCCGAGGATCGGCCGCACGATGTCACGTCGCGCGTAGGAGGCCGTCGACAGCAGGTAGCGCGCCACCGCACCGAGCGCGAAGCTCGCCGGCGCGTTCTTGGCCAGCATCACCAGGCGGTTGCGCTCGACGAAGTGGTGGAACATTGGCGAGCCCTCGACGCTGCTGGCCGCGTGGACGTGACGCACGAGGGCCTCGGGTACGTAGCGGTATGTCCAACCTTGCGCACGACCGCGCCACGACAGGTCGGTGTCTTCGTAGTAGAGGAAGAACCGTTCGTCGAACAGCCCCACCTCGCGGAGGTACCGCACGGGGAACACCACGGCCCCTCCACACCACGCGAACACCTCAGCGGGCTCGTCGAACTGCCCGATGTCGCGCTGAAGGAAGCCCCGATCGGCCCCCCACCCTCCCTCGACCAGCAACGAGCCCGCGTTGTTCACCACGTCGAAGACCGGGCCGGGGACGGCGACCTCCACCCATGTGGGCTCGGAGCTCACGATCCCGTGGGTGCGCGACGACCCCTGCGCCACGGACACCTCGACGGGGGACACCGCCGCAAGGCGCAGCCGCAGCGTCGCGCCCACGGCAACCGCTGGCTCGGCGCCATCGCCGACCGGTACCCGGATCACCCCTCGCCCCGCGGTCCAGCGAAACACCGGCTCCTCCGTGCCCCCCTGCTCCTGCGCGTACACGCCTGAGAGGTAACCGGCGGTGCCCCAGCAGTCGATCCCATCGAGTTCGATGCCGCTGAGCCGCACGCCAAGCTCACGACCGTCCCCGGGGGCGGTCCACCCCGGGGCCTCGACCGTGACGTCGATGAAGCGAGCCGCCAGCAGGATCTTCGGACACGCGGCCCCGAGCGATGGGTCGCGCTCAAGCGCCTCTACGAGCGGACCCAGATAGTCCGGCTCGACGAAGGCGTCGTTGTTGATCAGCCCGACGTAGTCGACGCCATCCGCATCGACCATCGCGAGGTTGTTGCCCGGAAAGCCCACGTTCTCGGGCGAGCGGATCAGGCGCACCCGAGGGCGCTCCTCCAGCTTCCGATCCGAACCATCATGCGACGCGTTGTCGACCACCACGATGTCGAGTCGGTCCTCGGGCCACTCGAGGGCCTCGAGGTGCTCGACGCATCGCTGCACGAGATCCCCTCCGTTGAAGTTGAGGACGATGAGCCGAACGACGGGGTGAGTCACGACCTCATGCTCGCGAACGCCCCACGCAGTGGCGAACCGGCGGGTTGGAGACCGGCTCGTCTCCACCCGTAGAGTGCCGCGGTGTCCGCGGTCCCCCTCCGAGCCTGGCAGCTGCCCACGCAGCTGCTGCGGGAGCTCACCCTGCGAGAGCTCCGGGGCCGCTTCAAGCGCTCCACCCTCGGTTGGCTCTGGTCGGTCATCAACCCACTGTCGAACATCGCCGTGTACTCGATCGTCTTCGGCGTGTTCTTTGCGGTGGAGCCGCCCACTGGGGAACCCAGTGGACTCAAGGTGTACGCGATCTTCCTCGTGTGCGGACTCCTCCCGTGGACCTTCCTTGCGAACGGGTTGACCGCCAACGCCGCGGCCATCGTCGCCAACGAAGGCCTCGTGAAGAAGGTGTACTTCCCGCGGTGGGTGCTCCCCGCATCAGCGAGCATCGCGTGGCTCGTGAGCTTCGGCGTGGAGCTGCTCGTGCTAGGGCTCATCCTGCTGGTCGCCGGGAACATGGTGCTGCCGTGGATCCCCATGGTGCTCGCGCTGATGATCTTGCTCCTCATGTTCGTCCTGGGCATCGGGCTGGTGCTGGCCGCGGCCAACGCGTTCTTCCGCGACATCCAGCACTTCCTCGCCATCTTCCTGAACCTCTGGTTCTACGCGACGCCCATCCTCTATCCCGCCGATCTCCCGCCCGACCACTACCAGGCGCTCGGTCTCGACATCCCCGTGCAGCGCCTGCTCAACCTCAACCCGATGGCCGCGTTCGTTGCCGCCTTCCGCGATGTGCTGTACCACCTGCGCTGGCCCGACGGGGGCGACATGATCCTGCTCACCGTCTACTCGGTGGTCGCGCTGGCGATCGGCGCCTGGGTGTTCACACGGCTCGAACCGCGCCTGGCGGAGGAGCTCTGATGAGCACCGCCGCGATCACCATCGACAACGTCGCGAAGCGCTTCCGACTCGTGCATGAACGCAACACGACCCTGAAGGCGACCGTGCTGAACGGCTTCCGGCGCACGGTGCACGAGGAGTTCTGGGCGCTTCAGGACATCTCCTTCGAAGTCCCGGAGGGGAGCACGTACGGCCTCATCGGGCACAACGGCTCCGGAAAGAGCACGCTGCTGAAGTGCGTCGCCCGTATCTACCGAGCCGACCGGGGAAGCATCACGGCACGAGGGCGCCTCTCCGCGCTGCTCGAGCTCGGCGCCGGCTTCCACCCTGAGCTGTCCGGGCGGGAGAACATCTACCTCAACGGCAGCATCCTCGGGCTCACCCGCAATGACGTAGCGCGCCGCTTCGACGAGATCGTGGACTTCGCCGGGTTGGAGAAGTTCATCGATACACCGGTGAAGAACTACTCCTCCGGCATGTACGTGCGCCTCGGCTTCTCGGTGGCCATCACCGTCGAGCCCGACATCCTCGTGGTCGATGAGGTCCTCGCCGTCGGCGACGAGGAGTTCCAGCGCAAGTGCCTCGAGAAGTTCGCCGACCTGCGAGCCAGCGGGCGAACGATCGTGCTGGTAAGCCATGGGCTGGAGGCGGTGCGGAACATCTGCGACCAGGTCGCATGGCTCGACAACGGCCACCTGATGAAGGAGGGTCACGCCGGCGACGTGGTCGACGCCTACCTCAACTCAGTGCGAGAGGAGCGCCGCTCGCACGATCATGAGCGAGTGGCCGCGGCTGCGACAGAGGCCACGGAGGGGTGGGGCATCGGCGCCATCCAGCTGCTCGGCCTCGACGGCGGTCGTGCCGACCTCGTGCGAAGCCGCGATCCGCTCACCATCCGCGCATCGCTCGAGATCGGCAACGACGTGCCGAGTGCCTTCGTCATGAACATCTATCGCACTGACGGAGTGCACGTGGCGGGCGCAGTGCATCGATTCGACCCGTCCGGAGCCAAGCGACTGGACATCGACTACCAGATCGAACGATGCAACCTCGCGGCGGGCGTGTACGACATCTCGGTCCACCTGATGGACGAGCATCTCGAACGAGGCCACGCAGAACGCACGAAGGCCGTCCGCTTCGATGTGGTGGCAAGCAACCAGGACGACCGGCTCGGCATCGTCGCGCTGGGCGGGGCGTGGGCGCTCAGACCCGACGGGCTGCCCACGTGAGGTACATGTAGGCGGGCCGCAGTCCCAGTCGCCCGGCCTGCTCGGCGGAGACCACTGGAACAAGGTCGTCGAGGATCGCATGGCGCACGATGGCGTCGGCATCGAACTCAGGCGACGAGGTGCCCGGCCATCGATCGGCCTCGGAGCGCACGAGGTCGTGGAGCTCGGCGGTGCAGAGGAGCTCGGCCTCGAAGCCCTGGGCCCGCAGCCGCTTGGTGAGATCGAACCCGAAGCGCCAGAACACCGGCGTGTTGTCGCCGTGGAACTCGGGCTCGGCGGGAGGGGCCGTGTCGGCCTGGAGCACGGGGACCTGGAGGATGAGCCACCCACCGGGGGCGATCACCCGGTGCATCTCCTGGAGCGCCCGGTCGGTGTCGGGCACGTGCTCGAGCACATGGGCGGTCATGAGTACGTCGAGGCTGGCGGCGGGCAGGTCGATGGCCTGGAGGTCGACCTGCACGGAACCCTTGTGGGCTCGCTCGTCGTAGTCGCTCGCGGTGTAGTCGAACCACCGGTCCATGCAGGTGCGGTAGCCTTCACCCATCCTGGGGCTCGTCTCGAGCAGGCGCAGACCCGAGCGCTCCTTCACTCGAGCGCACAGGGAGTACACGAGGAAGCGGTCGCGCCCGATGCTGCCGCACTGCGGGCAGTCGGCCGACTCGCAGTGCTCCACGCCACCGAACGAGTCGCCCTCCCAGCCGCACACGTTGCACTGCACGCCCCTGCCATCGGGGGCGAGGCGGGCCCATGGTGACTCGATCGCCTCATGCCAGGGGAGGCCGGCAGCCGCAGAGGGGGCAAGCCGACCGCGCACGCGGCGAGCGATGGAGCGGACGGACGTGGGAAGCGGCAACAGGGACCTCTCGAGCACACGGGCGGGCCTGATGATGGTAGCGAGCCCAGCTGAGACCCCGGTTTCCTCCGCTGCTGCGCCCCCCGTAGGCTCCCCCGTCGTGGGTGAACACGAAACCGACCTCGACCGCTGGCGGATGCTCGCTGCGTAGGACCTTCGCGGCGGCGACCCCGGCGACCTCGTGTGGCACACGCCCGAGGGCACCGCCACCAACCCCCTCCACACGGCGGCCGACCTCGCTGAGGCCGGCCACGTCGATTCGCTGCCGGGACTCCCCCCGTACGTGCGCGGCCCCCGCGCCACGAT
>JBQTKH010000051.1:0-18303 GCA_052386335.1 Microthrixaceae bacterium | reverse complement strand
CTCACCGCACCCCCAACGGGATTCGAACCCGTGCTGCCGGCGTGAAAGGCCGGTGTCCTAGGCCGCTAGACGATGGGGGCTTGGGACACCTGACGGCAGCCCGGGATTGCTCCCCGTTGAGGGTAGGGGCGAGACACTAGCAGTGCGGCCTCTGCCCTCAAACCTGGGATCAGCGGGCGGTCAGCCGTCGGGTGCGGTGGGTTCGGGCAGGCCCTCGGCGAGCGCGTCGACCGCCTCGGTGAGCAGGAAGGCGAGGTACTCGTACACGGCGTAGGCCGGTGCATCCGGATCGTCGGGGTCGACCTCGCGCAGGTCTTCCGCGACGTCGAGGCGGGTGCCGAGGACGAGCCGCAGGTCGTTGAGCGCGCGCAGCCACGAGCTCAGCGCTTCTTCGTCGAGCTCGGAGGCGCTCAGCGTGGCGTCGAGCGTGGCGAGCGCGGCCAGGCGCCGCTCGAGGAGCTCGTCGCGCACGAGCTGCTGGTACTCCCGGTCACGCTCGGGGTCGTCGTGGTAGGCGGTGGGGAACAGGCGCCGCACGGACGGGTCGTCGGTGGTCTCGGTGAGCAGCTCGCGCAGCTGCGTGGCGAGGTTGCCGAGCAGCGTGCGCTCGGGTTCGGGCAGGTGGATCTCGTAGCGGCCGCTGCGGGTGCGGCTGATGCGGCGACGGCGGAACAGCGCCATCAGCTGTCGTGCTGCATCGTCGCCCACAGCCCGTGCTCGTGGAGGCGGAAGACGTGGAGCTCGCAGGTCTCGCGGGGCCCGTTGGCCACGACCGCCCGACCCTCGGTGTGCACCTGCATCATGAGCCGATCCGCCTTCTCCTGTGGGTAGCCGAACAGCTTCTGGAGCACGAAGGACACATACGACATCAGGTTGATCGGGTCGTTCCACACGAGCACCACCCAGGGCACGTCGTCGAGCGTGGTGGTCTCGTCGACCGGTTGGTCGACCTCGATCGGCGCGGTGACGGGACCGGGCATCAGCGGGCAGCCGGAGCGGGGAGCGGTGACGACGCTGCCGAAGCGCCCGCGTCGGACGCTGCGGCACCGTCCGCGAGCTGGAGGTGCAGGCGCAGGGCCGCGACCCACACGAGCACCGAGCCGAGCACGTGGAGGCCCACGAGCGGTTCGGGCACGCCGGTGAAGTACTGCACGTAGCCGAGCGTGCCCTGCGCGACGATTGCGGCCACGAGGAGGTTGCCGCGCCCGATCGCGGCCGGGGCTGCGTCGCCGCGCGTGAGCTGGCGCAGCACCACGATCGCCAGCCCCAGCAGCACCCACACGGCGACGCTGTGCAGCCGGGCGACGCCGGACACGTCGAACGGCAGCCGGTCGGCGGCGTCGTCGCCGCCGTGAGGTCCGCTCCCGGTGACGAGTGTGCCGGTCACCAGGACGACGAGCGCGACCCCGACGAGCGCTCGTGATCGAAGGAGGAGCGATGGCGTGGCGACCGGACGCCGCGGACCGTCGGGGTGGCCGGCCTTGTGGTGCAGGACCACGGCGTTCCACACGAGCACGGCCGACAGCAGGTAGTGGCCAGCCACGGCCACCGGCGCGACCTCCAGGAACACCACGAGCCCGCCGAGCAGGGCCTGCGCGAACACCCCCGCCACCAGGCCCCACGACCAGCGGGTGAGGTCGTCGCGCACGGGCTCCCGACGCCGGGAGCCGAGCACCGCGAGGGCCACCGCGAGCGACACGGCGCCCGTGAACACCCGGTTCACGAACTCCACCCAGCCGTGGGTGCCGGTGGCGCCACGCGGCACCAGGGAGCCGTCTTCACACGCCGGCCAGGTGGGGCAGCCCAGACCGGAGCCGGTGAGGCGCACCGCCGCCCCGGAGACGACGATCGCGCCCAGGGCGAACAGCGCCACGACCGTGACGATCCGGTAGGTCGCGGGGCTGATCGGCGCGCGCCACACAGCGCTGATGCGGGCCCGGATCTCATGCACGGGCGTCAGGCTACGGAGCCCGGACGACAGGCTCCACACGCGCCCCGTGCTGGTTCGCCGCGACGGTGGGGCGGGGCCTAGCCTGCCGTCCGTGCTCGCTCCTCGGCTCTCGACTCGCGCCCGTGTGCTGGCGTACGTCGCGCTGACGAAGCCGAGGATCATCGAGCTGCTCCTCGTCACCACGGTCCCCACGATGATCGTCGCCGAGAAGGGCCTGCCGTCGGTCTGGCTCATGGTGTGCACGGTTCTCGGCGGCACGATGGCGGCCGGCGGCGCCAATGCGATCAACATGTACGTCGACCGTGACATCGACAAGATCATGGAGCGCACCAAGAACCGGCCGCTCGTCACCGGTGCGATGACACCCCGGGCGGCGCTCACCTTCGCGGTGTGCCTCGAGGTCGTGGCCTTCGTGTTCCTCTGGGCCACTGTCAACCTGCTCAGCGCCGTGCTGGCGGTGGTGGCCTGTCTCTTCTACGTGTTCGTGTACACGCTGTGGCTGAAGCGCACCTCCACCCACAACATCGTGATCGGCGGGGCCGCCGGTGCGGTTCCCGTGCTCATCGGGTGGAGCGCCGTCACCAACAGCCTCGACTGGGCCCCCGTGCTGCTCTTCGCCATCATGTTCTATTGGACGCCGCCCCACTTCTGGGCCCTCGCGATCCGCTACCGCGACGACTACGCGGCCGCCGACGTGCCGATGCTCCCCGTGGTGGAGAGCCTGCGGAACACGTCGATGCGCATCCTCCTCTACACGCTGCTGCTCTGGGCGCTCACCGTGGCCTTCTCGCCGGTGGCGGGGATGGGTCACCTCTACCTGGGCAGCTCGATCGTGCTGGGCGCGGTGTTCACCTGGTACGCGGTGCGCCTCCTGCGCACCCCGGGCGGGCAGCAGCTCACGCTCTCCGGCGGGGGCGGCGCGGCCGAGGTGCAGGTGCGCGCCAACGCGATGCGCCTCTTCACCTGGTCGATCACCTACATCACCCTGCTGTTCGGTGTCATGGCCCTCGACCAGCTCCTGCGCTCCGGATGGTGAGCGCTCGGACCGCCAGGTTCGAAGGCGACCGGCCCACGTGACTAGATTCCCGAACCGACCCCGTCCGCTTCCACAGGTGCCTCGATGACCGTCACCGAAGACGCTCCGGCCGCCGTCTCGGCGCCTTCAGAGCCCACGGCCCCGACCCCTGCCGCGTCAGGGCTCGCTGCCACCGTCGGCACCAGCGACCACAAGGTCGTCGGGCGGGTCTGGCTCATCGCTGGCCTGATCCACGCGGCGCTCGCTGGCACGGCGGCTGTGCTCGTCGCCGCCGAGAAGATCGACCTGTCCCGCGCCGAGGTGATCGGCGCCGACTGGTACGGCCAGGTGTTCGCCTACCGGTCGATCGCCGCTGCGTTCCTCGTGCTCCTCCCCCTCACGATCGGTCTCCTCACCGCGATCGTGCCCCTCCAGCTGGGCGCCTCCACGATCGCCTTCCCCCGGGCCGCGGCGGCTGCCGCGTGGACCTACCTCATCGGTGGCGGCCTCGTCGTCGCCTCCTTCGCCATGGACGGCGGGCCCGGCGGCAGCGACGTCGACGGCGTGCGCCTCTTCGTCGTGGCGCTCGCGCTGGTGCTCGTCGCACAGGTCGTGGCCTGGATCTGCATCGCCACCACGGTCATCGCGGCGCGGGTGCCGGGGCTGTCCCTCGCTCGCACCCCGCTGCTGTCGTGGTCGGCGCTCGTGGCCGGCGTGGTGTGGATCATCACCCTGCCCGTGCTCGCCGGGATGCTCGTGATCGCCTACCTCGACGTTCGCTACGGCGGCGGAGGCGGGTTCTTCGCCGGCGGTGAGGCCGCGATGTACGCCCGCATCGCATGGGTGTTCAGCACGCCAGGCGTGTACGCCTTCGCCATCCCCGCGCTCGGGGTCATCGGCTCCGTCGTGCCCGTGTTCAGCCAGACCCGCCACCAGCAGCACCGCCTGGCGCAGGGCCTCATCGGTGCCTTCGGCGTGCTGAGCGTCGGCGCGTGGGCACTGCCCGGGTTCGGCCAGGACGCGTTCCCGTGGCTCTACGAGATCCCGTGGATCGCCGTGTCGATCGCGATCGTCCTCCCGCTGCTCGGCCTCCTCGGCCTCTGGGCGCTCACCGCCCGCCAGGGGAGTGTGTCCCTCGGCAGTCCGCTGCTGTTCGCGGTCGTGTCGGTCCTTCTGCTCCTCGACGGCGTGCTCGCCGGCGCCGTGCAGGCCATCGAGCCGGTCAAGACGATCGTCGATGGTGACGGCACGTCGCTCTTCGGCACCACGTGGTCCACGGGCATCGCGTCGCACGTGCTGCTCGCGGCACTCGTCGCCCTGCTCGGTGGCCTCGTGTTCTGGTCGCCCAAGCTCACGGGCCGCAGCCTCCCCGAGGCACCGGCCCGCGGCCTGGCCCTCCTCCTGCTGGTCGGGGCAGCCCTCTGGGGCCTCCCCGATCTCGTCGCGGGCCTGCTCGGCCAGCCGGCCAGCCCCTTCCTCGAAGCGGCCGACAACGTCAGCACGATCGAGTCGCTCAACCTGGCGTCCACCGTCGGCGGCGGCCTGCTCGCCCTCGCGCTGGTCGGCTTCGTCGGCCTCCTGGCCCGGGGTGCCGTGCGCGGCGAGCCCTCGGGCGACGACCCCTGGACCGGCCACACCCTCGAGTGGGCCACGTCCTCCCCGCCGCCCGTCGGCAACTTCGCCAGCCTCCCCGAGGTCACCTCCGAGGCGCCCCTCTACGACGCTCGTCACCGCACCGAGGAGGGCACGGGCTGATGTCCGCTTCCATCACCGTCAGCCCGCTGGCCACCGCACCGCCGCCCGCACCCCGCCGCCCCCGCGTGCTGCTCGTGGGCGCCGCCTTCGGCTCGGTCGCGTCGGCACTCGTGGTCGTGTCGATGCTCGCCGCCTACCTGCAGCTGCGGGCCGAGCGCCTCGCCGCTGGGGTCACGGCCCTGCCCGACGGCGTCGTGCTCCCGCTCACCCCGGGCAACATGGGCCTGGTCACCCTGCTCATGTCGGCGGTCACGATGGCGTGGATCGTCCACTCGTTGCGGGTGGGGGATCGCACCCACGCCTACCTCGGGCTCGGGCTCACGCTCCTGCTGGGCGTGGCCTTCCTGAACTCCACCGCCTACCTGTACCAGCAGCTCGCGATGGGCTTCACCGCCTCGGGCACCTCCGGGCTCCTCTACGCCGTCACCGGGGCACACCTCGTGATGGTGGTGGTGGGCCTCGTCTTCACGCTGGCCATGGGCTTCCAGGCCCTCGGTGGCCAGCTCACCGGCCGCGACGCGGAGGGCATGTCCGCCGCTGCGCTCTACTGGTACGTCACGATCGCTGTCTACGTCGCCGTCTGGTACGGCATCTACATCACCAAGTAGCGAGGCTCTCTCCTTCGATGTTCACCACCGGATCCAAGTGGTTCCTCGGGCTCGGGCTCGTCAGCCTCGTGCTCGCGGCCGCATACGGCTGGAGCACGGGCGGCAACGAGCTCGGCCCTGTCACCGCGGGCTACTGGGGTGGCGTGGGCGACCACTTCGGCTACACGCTGCTCGTGTCGATCGGCCTGGCTGGCATCTTCCTCGGGCTCGTCTCGGTCGCCATCCGTGACGCAGCGCCCTCCGCGCTCGCCGAGGTGGCCGGCACCGATGTCGCCCCCCCGCTCAGGGCCCCTGCGCACCCGGCCTACTGGCCGATCGTCGGCGCCTTCGGCGCCTGCCTCGTGGTGCTCGGGCTCGTGATCTCCAACGTGATGTTCGTGATCGGCTGCTTCGTGCTGCTGGCCGTCACCGTCGAGTGGGTCGTCCTCGCATGGTCCGACGGCGCCACCGGCGATGCCGACACCAACCGCCTCGTGCGCAACCGCCTGATGGGTCCCTTCGAGGTTCCCCTCGCTGGCTTCCTCGTCGTGGGCGGCACCGTGATCGCGTTCTCCCGCATCCTCCTCACGTCCTCCGAGCTCGGCGCCGTGTGGGTGGCCACGGGCCTGGGCGTGGTGATCCTCACGATCGGCGCCCTGGTCGCCACCAAGCCCCGGCTGTCGCCCAACGTCGTGGTCGGCGTGCTGCTCGTGTGCGCGGTGGGCGTCGTCGCCGCTGGGGTGGCCTCGGCGGCCCGTGGCGAGCGAGTCATCGAGAAGCACCACACCGAAGCGCCCGGCGACGAGGGCGGCCTGCGCCCCCACGTCGCCCCCGGCACCCAGCCCGCCACCACCACCACTACTGCGGCCGGGGCGGAGGGTCACTGATGCGCTTCTTGTCCCCTCCGGCCGCTCGAGGAGCCCGCATGTTCCGCCGCCGTCGCCTCGCACTCCTCGCGCCCCTGTTCCTCGCGCTGGCCGCGTGCGCCGACAAGGCCCCGCTCGACACGCTCGAGCCCAAGGGCCCCGAAGCGCGAGCGATCGACAACCTCGTCAACCCCGTCTTCCTGATCGCTGGGGTCGTGTTCGTGCTCGTGCAGGGCGGCGTGCTGTTCCTGGCGTGGAAGTTCCGTCAGCACAAGGACGACGACGGCAGCCTGCCCACGCAGACCCACGGCAACTTCAAGCTGGAGATCGGTTGGACGATCCTTCCGGCCCTGCTCCTCGCCGGCGTCGGCGGCGCCTCGGTGCTCACCCTCCTCGACCTCGAAGACCACCCGGCTGGCGCCCAGGAGGTCACCGTCGTCGGTCAGCAGTGGTGGTGGGAGTACCGCTACGACGTCGACGGCGACGGCACCGACGACATCGTCACGGCCAACGACCTCGTCATCCCCGCTGGTGAGCCGGTCAGCCTCACGATCACGTCGCGCGATGTCATCCACTCGTTCTGGATCCCCGGCCTGAACGGCAAGCGCGACGCCGTCCCCGGCCGCGACCACCCGCTGCTGCTCGAGGCCGACGAGCCGGGCGTGTACCGCGGGCAGTGCACCGAGTTCTGCGGCCTGTCGCACGGCTACATGAGGATGCGGGTCGTGGCGTTGTCGCCCACCGACTACGAGGCATGGCAGGCCAACCAGCTCGAGGGCGCGAAGGTTCCCACCGGCACGCTGGCCAAGCAGGGCATGGAGGTCTTCCGCACCTCCTGCACCGGCTGTCACCTCGTGAGCGGCGAGGGCGGCAACGAGGATCTCTTCAGCGGCACCGCGCAGGTCTCCGGCGCGGCGCCGAACCTCACCCACTTCGCGAGTCGCGGCATCTTCGCCGGCGGCGTGTTCGACGTGTGGGTCGACCAGGACGACAACGGCGAGATCGACAGCGCCGAGCTCGGCCGGCAGTTCAACGTGCCCGACCTCATCGCCTGGCTCAAGGATCCGCCTGCCCGCAAGCCGATGTACCCCGAGGGAAGCCGTGGCATGCCCAACCTGAACCTCACCGACGAGCAGATCAAGGCGCTCGTTGCCTACCTCGAGACGCTGGAGTAGCGCAGACATGGCGATCGTCGAGCGACCCACCGATGTGCTGGCCCTTCCCTCGGGCGTCACCGATTCCCACCGTTCCCTCGGTGTGTTCACCCGCCCGCGCACCAAGACGGGTTGGCGGGCGTGGATCAGCACCGTCGACCACAAGAAGATCGGGATCATGTACGGCGCGTCGGCGCTGTTCTTCTTGATCCTCGGCGGCGTGGAGGCCCTCGCCATCCGCGCCCAGCTCGCCGCGCCCGGGCAGAAGCTGCTCAACGCCGACCTCTACAACCAGGTCTTCACGATGCACGGCATCACGATGATCTTCCTCGTGGTCATGCCCATGGGCGCCGCGTTCATGAACTACCTGATCCCGATCCAGATCGGTGCGCGTGACGTCGCCTTCCCCCGACTGAACGCGCTCAGCTTCTGGACGTTCCTCTTCGGTGGCCTGTTCCTGAACTCGTCGTGGTTCCTCGGTGGCGGTGCGGACGGCGGCTGGTTCGCCTACGCCCCCAACACCGGGGTGATCTTCTCGCCGAGCCACGGCATGGACTTCTATGCCCTCGGCCTCCAGATCACCGGCATCGCGTCCCTCGTCGGCGGCATCAACCTCGTGGTCACCTGCCTCAACATGCGGGCGCCGGGCATGTCGCTCATGAAGATGCCGGTGTTCACGTGGATGAGCCTCGTCACCCAGGTGCTGCTGGTGTTCGCCATCCCGGTCATCTCGGTGGCGCTGTTCCTGCTCACCTTCGACCGGCTCTTCGACGCCAACTTCTTCAACGTCGCGCAGGGCGCCGACCCGCTGCTCTGGGAGCACCTCTTCTGGATCTTCGGGCACCCTGAGGTGTACATCCTCATCCTCCCGGCGTTCGGCATCGTGTCGGAGATCATCCCCGTGTTCTCCCGCAAGCCGATCTTCGGCTACCCGTTCATGGTGTTCTCGGGCATCGCCATCGGCTTCATGGGCTGGGGCGTGTGGGCGCACCACATGTTCGCCTCCGGGCTCGGGCCGATCTCGGTGGCCGCCTTCTCGGTGTCCACGATGTTCATCGCGGTGCCCACCGGCGTGAAGATCCTGAACTGGATGGCCACGATGTGGGGCGGGAAGATCACCTTTGCCACACCGATGCTCTTCGCGATGGGCCTCGTCGCCATGTTCACCATCGGCGGCCTGTCCGGCGTCACGCACGCCGTGGCCCCCGCCGACACGCAGCAGACCGACACGTACTACATCGTCGCCCACTTCCACTACGTGATCTTCGGCGGCGCCCTGTTCGGCTTCCTCGGCGGCTTCTACTTCTGGTGGCCGAAGGTCTTCGGCTACATGCTCGACGAGAAGCTCGGCAAGGTGCACTTCTGGATCACGCTCGTGGGCTTCAACCTCACCTTCGGCCCGATGCACATCCTCGGCCTGCAGGGCATGAGCCGCCGCATCCAGACCTACCGCGACGGCTACGGCTTCAACATGTGGAACATGGTGTCCACGATCGGCGCCTTCACCATCGCCGTGGCCTTCCTCGTGTTCTTCTGGAACATCGTGCGCTCCAAGCGCCGGGCCCCGTCGCTGCCGCCTCCCGGCCCCGATCCGTGGGATGCGCGCAGCCTCGAGTGGAGCATCCCGTCGCCCACGCCCGAGCACAACTTCGACGACCCGCCGGTGGTCACGCAGCTCGACGACTTCTGGCACCGCAAGTACGGCGAGGACGAGAGCGGTCGCACCGTGCAGCTCGCCACCGGTGCCGAGGTGGCCATGCCCGGCGACGGCTCGCGCGCCCACCTCCCGGCCCCGTCGTACTTCCCGATCCTGCTCTCCGCGGGGCTTCCCGTCATCGCCTACGGCCTGATCTTCAACATGTGGCTGTGCGGTCTCGGCGGAGCGATGGTGCTGGCCGGCTTCGTCGGGTGGGCGCTCGAGCCCGCCGACGACCTCGACCTGCCACCGCACGGCGACGACCACGGGGCCGACGGCGATGACGACGGCGGCGGCCACGACGGCGACGCTGTCGCCGAGGACGCGGCCACGGATGCGCTCGGTACCGAGGAGGAGGTGCCCGTCAGTGGCTGACACCACGGTCCACGTCCCCACCTCGGTCCACGACGAACCCGGCCACGGCCACGACACGAGCACCGGCATCTCCAACGAGAAGCTGGCCATGTGGGTGTTCCTCGGCTCGGACTGCCTGCTCTTCGGTGGTCTGATCTCCACCTACCTGCTCCTCCGCCACCGCTCCGTGACCGGTCTCGGCCCCCAAGACGTCTTCGACATCCCGTTCACGTCGGTGAGCTCGTTCGTCCTGCTCATGAGCTCGCTCACGATGGCCCTCGCGGTCGCGTCGATCGTGAGCGGCGACGTGCCGCGCAACCGGGCCTGGCTTGCCACCACCGCCATGCTCGGCGCCGTGTTCATCGGCGGTCAGGTCTACGAGTTCACGACCTTCTACCGCGAGGGTCTCGGGTACACCACGAACATCTTCGGGTCGGCCTTCTACACGCTCACCGGCTTCCACGGCGTCCACGTGAGCGTCGGCATCATCATGCTGATGTCGCTGCTCGTGATGTCGTTACGCGGCAACCTCGGCCCGGAGAAGGCCGAGGCCGTGGAGATCGTGGGCCTCTACTGGCACTTCGTCGACATCGTGTGGATCTTGATCTTCACGATCGTCTACCTCATCCCCTAGGACGCGCCGATGACCACCACCAACGTCTCAGCCGCTGCAGAGCACGAGGTCGACGAGACCGTCCACAACCACCCCACCGATCTCCAGTACGTCAAGATCGCCCTGTTCCTCGGCGTCCTCACCGCGCTCGAGGTGGGCACCTACTTCTGGGAAGGGGCCAGCACCACCATGCTGGTGGCCGTGCTGTTCCCGATGATGATCATCAAGTTCGCGGTGGTCACCGGGTACTTCATGCACCTGAAGTACGACAACCCGATCTTCAAGCGGGTGTTCGTGTTCGGGCTCGTCCTGGCCACCATCGTGTACATGATCGCCCTGTTCGCCTTCGAGTTCTGGGACGACCAGTACCTGAAGTACCTGCGCTGACATGAGCGAGCTCGCGGCACCGCACGTCGACTTCTGGCGCTGGGTGCCGCACCCGGAGGTGTGGCTCCTCGTCGGCGCGGTGGTGGGGCTGTACATCTGGGCGGCGCGGGTGATCGGCCCGAAGGCCGTGCCGGCCGGCACTCCGGCGGTCACGCGCTCGCAGCGGCGCTGGTTCGTGCTCGGCATCATCTTGCTGTGGGTGGCGTCGGACTGGCCGATGCACGACGTCGGTGAGCAGTACCTCTACCTCGTCCACATGATCCAGCACACCGTGCTCACGCTCGTGATCCCCCCGGTGCTGCTGATGGCCACGCCGGAGTGGCTGGCCCGGCTCGTGATCGGCACCGGCCGAGCCGACCGGTGGGTGCACAAGCTCGCTCGTCCGATCCCCGCCGCGCTGCTGTTCAACGCGCTCGCGCTGCTCCTGCACGCCCAGTTCGTGGTGAACACGGCGTCCACCAACGCGCTGTTCCACTACAGCCTCCACACGGCGATCGTCACCGCCGCCTTCCTCTTGTGGCTTCCCGTGTGCGGGCCGCTCCCCGAGCTGCGGATCTCGGTGCCGGCGCAGATGATCTATCTGTTCGTCACGTCGCTCGTGCCTACCGTGCCGGGCGCCTGGCTCGTGTTCGCCGAAGGCGCCGTCTACCGGGTGTACGACATCCCCCAGCGCATGTTCGACATCTCGGTCACCACCGACCAACAGGTGGCCGGCGCGATCATGAAGCTCGGCGCGGGCACCTACCTGTGGGTGATCATCACCGTCCTGTTCTTCCAGTGGTCGGCCCGCAACGAGCGCGCCGATCGCGACATGGCGGCCGCCGCCAACCGCGCCCGCATGGACCGCCGCGCTGCCGAGGCGGATGAGGCCGACCTGCTGACCTTCGACGAGGTCCAGCAAGAGTTCGACCGCCACCCCGCCCCCCACTGATCCCACTCCCACCCCGGTCACTCGATGGGGAGCTTGATCCGATAGCGAACCTCTATGAGGGGGAGGCCGCCGATCTCGATCGTCTTGCGAGCATCGTCGGGCGTCCAACCGGTGGCCTCGTAGAAGCGCCTGGGGCCGACGTTCGCCTCGAGCACCCACAGCGTCGCTTCTCCATACGACGTCGCCAGGGCGTCCAGTGCGGCGGCCATGAGGAGGCGACCGCCACCTTGCCGCCAGACTCGCGGATCGAGGTACATGGACGCGACCTCGCCAGTTGGCTGCACCTGATCGTCATCCCTGCTCGGAATCAGGTGAGCGAAGCCCACTGCCTCGCCGTCACAATCGAGCACCAGCGTGCCCTGGGTCGGCCAGTCCGTGGAGGCGAGAACCCGCTGCCAGAGAGGTACCCGCTGCTCGGGGGCGAGCGAGTCCAGGTACTCGTCGAGAAGCTGTCCTCGATACGCGGCGCGCCACGACTCAACGTGGATCTCCGTCAGGCGAGCGGTGTCCTCAGCAGTCGCGGGGCGGATGATCATGGGCGTCGGAGAGCATGCCCCAGCCGAGCACATCGACGCTCCGAGGATTCTCGGCGCGCCCTTCCCAGCGGCGGACCTAGCAAGGGTGATCGGAGTGGTCCGGGGCGACCGAGCGGCGCTCTCAGTCCTCGGGAGCGAAGCGCTCCCAGGCCGCCTGCCGTGAGATGCCGAGCGCCGTGCCGATGTCCGTCCAGCTAGCCCCCTGCTCACGCGCTCGCGCAACCGCGTTCGCTTCGAGCTGCTCGACCAGGGTCGTCGTACAGGCCTTGAGCTCGGTCAGGAAGTCGAGCGGCCGGTCCTGCCAATCTCCCTTGATGTCCAGTCCGACGCTGATCTTGAAGTCCGGCTGCTTCATGAGCGTCATGCTGCCTTGACAACTGACGTGGCGTCAAGGTGGCCTTGCAGGCGCGCCGATTCGTCGAGCGTTGGAGCGGCAGGTTCCGACGTCGGAAGATCTGTGGAAGCTCACGCACGGCATGCGTGCGGGAGCTACCAGAGAACGGAGGGTCGGGGGTCCTGGAGCTATTCCCAGCGGAAGAGGCGGGTGGCTGCGATGGGTGCTGCCACCGCCCAGGCGGCGAGGACGAGCCAGGCACGGGCGGGCACCTCGGCGCCGGCGGTGAGGGTGCCGCGCACGGCTTCGGCGAGGGCGCCGCTCGGCAGAGCTCGGGCCATGGCTCGAACCGGCGCTGGTAGCTCGGCGAGCGGGATCACCATGCCGGAGAGCAGGAGGAGCACGAGGTAGAGACCGTTGGCGGCGGCGAGGGTGACGAGCGCCTTGAGCGCGCCGGCGAGGCACAGGGCGAGCCCTGCGCACGCGACCGTGCCCAAGATCACCGCCGCGACGAACGCCGCCTTCGGGTTGGGATCCCAGCCGAGGGTCAGGGCGATCAGCCACAGCACGCCGATCTGCACCGCCTCGACGACGAGGATCGACAAGGTCTTCGCCGCCAGCAGACGCGGGCGTCCGAGCGGGGTGGTGCCGAGGCGCTTCAGCACGCCGTACTCGCGCTCGAAGCCGGTCGCGATGGCGAGGTTCACGAACGACGTCGACAGCACGGCCAGGGCGAGGACGCCCGGTGCGAGGAAGTCGATCGGTTCGCCGTCGATGGGGAGCACGTCGACGCTGGCGAAGAACGCGAGGAGCAGCACGGGGATGCCCAGGGTGAGCAGGAGCGACTCGCCGTTGCGAGCGAGGAGGGTGAGCTCCAGCCGGAGCTGCGCGACGAGTGGCTTCATCGGGGGTCGCTCCGACGCCGTCCCCGCCGCCCGGATCCGGCCTCGCGCCGCTCGGGGGCTTCGGCGATGGCGCTGGGCTCGGCGACGAGCCGGAGGAAGACGTCTTCGAGCCGCTGCCGTCCGGCCCGCAGGTCAGCGAGGGGGAGGTCGTGCTCGGCGAGCCAGGCGGTGAGCGCGGCGACGAGCGTTGGCGTGCCGGTCGCGCCGACGACGTACTCGCCGGCACTAGCCTCGGTGACTGGTGCGCCGATGCGCGCGCCGAGCGCTGCGACGTCGAGGCCGGGACGGGCGCCGAAGCGCACCTCGTCGGTGCCTTCCGCTGACATGAGCGCGGCGGGGCTGCCGGTCGCGACCACGTGCCCGCCGTCGAGGATCACGACGTGGTCGGCGAGCTTCTCGGCCTCGTCGAGGTCGTGGGTGGTGAGCACGACCGTCACGCCGTCGTCGCGCAGGCCGGCGATCACCTCTCGGATGGCGAGGCGACCCTGTGGGTCCACGCCCGAGCCGGGCTCGTCGAGGAACGCCACCTGGGGGCGTCCCACGAGCGCCAGCGCGAGCGCGAGCCGGCGCTGCTCGCCGCCGGAGATCTGTCGCCACGTGCGCCCTTCCTTGCCGGTCAGGCCGACGCGCTCGATCAGGTCGTGCGGGTCCAGGGCGTGGTCGTAGAGCGCGGCCGCGTGACGGAGGGCCTCGCCCACGCGCACCCCAGGGCCAACCCCGCCGGACTGGAGCATCACCCCGACCCGGCGCGTCAGCACCGCGTGATCGGCCTGCGGGTCGAGGCCCGTCACGCGCGTTCGTCCGTGGTCGGGTCGACGGAAGCCCTCGAGCACCTCGACGGTCGTGGTCTTGCCCGCGCCGTTCGGACCGAGGATGGCGGTGATCTGCCCGGCCTGCGCTTCGAAGGACACCCCGTCGACGGCGACGACATCGCCGTAGCGCACCGTGAGCTCGTCCACCTCCACCGCGGCCATCGGGCTGACGCTACCGAGAACCCAGACCAGTACCGGAACCCGCTGCCGCTACCGTTCGTGCATGCTCGACATCCGCCGCATCCGCACCGAACCCGACGCTGTGCGCGCCGGGCTGTCTCGGCGCGGCGGCGATGCGGCTGTGCACGTCGAGCGGATCCTCGAGCTCGACGCGGCACAGCGCACCCTCGGGAGCCAGCGCGACGACATCCGAGCGCGCATCAACGCGCTGTCGAAGGACGTCGGTCGTCGGCGCGCGGAAGGCGACACCACGGGGGCCGAGGCGCTCATGGCGGAGAGCCGCGCGCTGGGCGACGAGGAGAAGGCGCTCGACGTCGAAGCGGCTCGCCTCGGCGACGAGCTGCGCGACCTCCTCTTGCGCACACCGAACATCCCGTCGCTCGATTGCCCCGACGGCGCGGGCGAGGCCGACAACGTCGTGCTGCGCACCGAGGGCTACGACCCGGCTGCCTATGCCGACCACCAGCGCGTCCCCCACTGGGACATCGGCACAGAGCTCGGCATCCTCGACAGCGAGCGCGCCGCGAAGATCGCCGGGTCGATGTTCACGATGTACCGCGGCTGGGGGGCTCGCCTGTTGCGGGCCATGATCCAGCTCAGCCTCGACCGCAACGCCGACGCCTACGAAGAGATCCGGCCGCCCACCTTGGTGCGCACCGACACGATGATCTCGACCGGCCACCTCCCGAAGTTCGACGACGACGCGTACCACATGGAACGGGACGACCTCTGGGCCATCCCCACCGCGGAGGTGCCGCTCACGTCGCTCCATCGCGACGAGGTGCTCTCCGAGGCCGACCTCCCGCTGCGCTACACCGCGCACACATCGTGCTTCCGGCGCGAGGCCGGGGCAGCGGGGCGCGACACGCGCGGGCTGCTGCGCGTCCACGAGTTCGACAAGGTCGAGCTCCTCGCTCTTGCCGCCAACGAGGCGCAAGCAATCGCGTGCCAGGAGGACGTGCTCGCTCGCAGCGAGGCCATCCTCGTCGACCTCGGCCTTCCGTACCGCGTGCTCGACCTCTGCACGGGGGATCTCGGTGCGTCGGCGGCTCGCACCTGGGACATCGAGGCCTACGCGCCGGGATGCGACATGTGGCTCGAGGTGAGCTCGGTGTCGTGGTTCGCCGACTACCAGGCCCGCCGGGCCAACATCCGCTTCAAGCCCACTGACGGCAAGGGCACCGAGACCTGCCACACCGTGAACGGCTCGGCCATGGGGTGGCCCCGCACCGTGGCCGCCTATCTCGAGACCCACCGCCAGCCCGATGGGTCGATCGCGATCGTCGACTGCCTCCGGCACTATCTGGGGGAAGCCGAGGCCATCCCTCCCCGGCCTCGCCGCCCATAGGGGACCGGCGCCGCCAACCGCACAGGGCGCCCGTTGCACGCATACCCGGCGGGCCCAGGCTCCCTGCCGCGCCAAGCGTTACCCTGCGATGCCGTCGGCGGACCTTGAGGAGCCCTGGCGTGCACAAGTTCTGGTCGCGGTTGGCGTTGAACCTCGGGAAGCACGCCGGAATCGTGTCGATCGTGGGGCTCGTGATCACGGTCGTACTCGGCGCTGGCATCACGAAGCTCGAGTTCGCCACCGGCCAAGACAGCTACCTGAACAAGGACGAGGCCGTCTACAGGGACAGCGTCGCCTATCAGGACCTCTTCGGCGGCCAGGCCATGCTCACGCTCGTGAGCGTCGACGACGGCACGATCGTCGACCTCTTCACCCCGGAGAACGTCGCCACGTGGAAGGCGATCGAAGCAGAGCTGCGCGGCGGGGGCGCACTGATCTCCAACATCGTCACGCCACTCACCGCCGTGCAGTTCAACCAGGATCTCGTGATCCCCGCGTCCGGCAATCCCATCGAGGGGGTTGCCGCCAAGATCCTCCTCGCTGCTGGCGAGCGCGACCCGAGCCCGCAAGGGAAGGCAGCGCGTTCGGCGTCGTCGGGGCAGACGCTGGAACGCATCAGCGCCGTCCCGCCAGAGCGGCGCGTCATCGGCGATCCCGAGTGGAACGACTTCCTCCTCCACGACAACGACGGCACGATTCGCAAGGCGCTCCGACCGTTCTTCCCTGACGATCACCACGCACAGATGGTCGTGCGCCTCCCGGGCAACCAAGACATCGAGTCTGAGGGCCAGGGGGCCGACTTCGTGCAGGCAGCCACAGCCGATCTCGCCTTCAGCGGCGCACGGGTCACCACCACCGGCGCACCGGTGCTGCTCCGCGACATCAACGACTACCTCACCGGCGGAATGCTCACCCTCGGTGGGATCGCGGTCGGCTTGATGGTGCTCATCCTGCTCGTCGCGTTCGATGTGCGTTGGCGGTTGTTGCCGCTCGCCGTCATCCTCGTCGGGGTCGTGTGGGCCTTCGGGCTGGCGGGCTACATCGGCATACCGCTCACCATCGTCACGATCGCGGGCCTGCCCGTGATGCTCGGCGTCGGCATCGACTACGCGATCCAGATGCACGCGCGCGTCGAGGAGGAGGTGATCATCGACCGCGAGGAGCACCCCATCCAGGAGACGGCCCGCAACCTCGGACCGGCGCTGCTCGTGGTCACCTTCGACGCCGTCTTCGCGTTCCTGGCCCTTCGGTACGCCAAGGTGCCGATGATCCGCGACTTCGGCCTGCTGCTCGCGGTCGGGATCGTGGCGATCTGCATGTGCAGCATCTTCGTGCCCCTCGCCGCGCTCGGGATCCGCGAGTTCAAGTCGCCCACCCAGGGGCGCGACTACCGCGAAGGGCCGCTCGGTCGCCTGGTCGTGTGGCTCAGCGGACTGCCCACGAAGCTCGCCCCGGTCCTCATCGTTGCGAGCATCGTGGTCTTCGTCGGGGGGATCCTCGTCGAGAACAAGCTGACGTTGCAGACCGACCCGATCGAGTGGGTGAACCAGGACACCCAGGTGATCGAGGATCTCGACCTGCTCAACGCGGAGACGGGCTCGTCCAGTGAGCTCGGCATGTTCTTCCGCTCCGACGAGGTGTTCAGCGACGAGACGGTCGGGTTCATCCACGGCTTCGCGAGCTCGCAGATCGGCAACCACCCTGAGGAGCTGTTGACGGCGTCGAGCATCGTCACGACGGTCAGCTACCTGATGGAGATCCCCGGCGGGTCGGACGTGCCACCAACGGGCGACGAGGTGCGGGCCGCGTTCGAGGTGGCACCGCGAGACATCCAGCTCTCCACCGCGAACATCGACAAGGGGGCCCTCAACCTCATCTTCCGCACTGGCGGGAGCGGTCTCGAGGAACGAGCCGAGGTCGTGCGCGAGATCCGCACGACGGTCACGCCGCCAGATGGTGTGACGGCCACGCCATCGGGTCTCGCGGTCGTGGGCGTCGGGCTCCTCGACAACCTCGAGTCCAACCGCATCCTGCTCACCTACCTGGCGATCCTGTTCGTCTTCCTCTTCCTCGCGGCACGGCTCCGTAGCGTCGTGCGGTCGTTGCTGTCGCTCGTGCCCGTGCTCATCGCCGTGGGCGCGGCGTCCCTGGCTGCGTTCGCGCTCAGCCTCAAGCTCAGCCCGATGACCGCAGTCGGCGGTCCGCTGGTCGTGGCGGTGTGCACGGAGTTCACGTCGCTCATCCTGTTGCGCTTCGTCGAGGAGCGGAAGCGTGGGCTCGCCCCGCGCCGGGCGATCTCGGTCACTGCGGCGCGCACGGGTCGCGCGTTCATCGTGTCGGCCATGACGGCGACCGCGGGTGTCGCGGTGATCGCCACGTCGTCGTTGCCGCTGTTGCGCGACTTCGGGATGATCGTCGCCCTCAACGTGGTGGTGGCCTTGCTCAGCGCCCTGGTCATCCTGCCGCCGATGCTCGTGTGGGCCGACCAGCGCAACTGGGTGTCGCGTGGTCTCGTGCCGAAGGACATCCTCGACGGCACGCGCGGAATCACCGGAGAATCCGCACCCACGCCTCTCTGATCGCGTGCCGGGTGACGCCCATTTTGAGCCGTTTGACCCAGATCCCAAGGGGGTCGCGACCGCTACGGTCGGGGTGTGTCCAGCCCGCACCCGACGACTCATCGTGCGTCGGTGGTACTCGCCGATGACGACATGCGGTTCCGACGGATGGTCACCGGCGTGCTCGAGGGTGACGGCTATGTCGTGCTCGCGCAGGCGGACGACGCGGCGTCTGCCCGCGTGGCCTCTCGGGAGCATGCGCCCGATGTCGTCGTGCTCGATCTGGTGATGCCCGGCGCGGAGGGGCTCAGCGCGCTGCGC
>JBQTKH010000050.1:0-6468 GCA_052386335.1 Microthrixaceae bacterium | reverse complement strand
CGAACCCGCCGAAGCACGTGGTGGTCGCCGGCGGCGGACCGGCAGGCCTCGAGTGCGCCCGTCGCCTGGCGGAGCGCGGTCACCGCGTCGAGCTGTGGGAGGCAGCCGGACGCCTCGGGGGGATGCTGGCCGTGGCCGAGCAGGCCGACCACGACCTGACCGGGCTGCTGGACTGGCTCGTCGGCGCGGCGACCGATGCCGGGGTGGAGATCCGTCTCAGCACGCCGGCCACGGCGGACCGCGTCTCGGCATCGGGCGCGCAGGTGCTCGTGTGGGCCACCGGTGCCGACTGGTCGGTCGACGCCGCGGTCGATGCCGGAGTGCTCGGCCCGCAGGAGCTCGAGCGCTGGCTCGCAGGGACGCGAGGTCTCGACGCTCCGCTCGTGGTGCACGGCAGCAGCAAGGCGGCCCTGTCCATCGCTGACACGGCCGCGCAGCGCGGGCTGGACGTGGCGCTCATGCCCACCGATCCGGTGCTCGCCCCGGAGCTCGGGCTGCCTGGCCGCTTCCGGCTCGTCGCCGACGCGACCGCCCACGGTGTCATGTTCGGCCGAGCGCAGGGCCACGGGGGCACCACGGTTGCCGTCGCTCCACGGCCGGGGGCGACGCCTCCGGACATCGACGGCATCGAGATCCACATCATCGGTGACGCCACCGGCACCACGGGGCTCGCCGCCGCCCTCAGGACGGCGGCCGATCTCGCGGCGCGCCTCTGACGCGGTCGGACCTTGACCCAAGGCGCGACAAACGCCGCGAACGAGAAGGGGCTATCCTCGACTCCGGCGGGCATCACCCGAGGAGATGTCGATGCACCGCACGATCAAGCTGGGCGCACTCACCGCGTTCGCGACGCTCACGGTCAGCCTGCTCGCACCCGGTGCCTCCGGCGCGCCGATCGCCGGACGGACCGGCGCACCGACGGCCAGCTACATCGTCCAGGTCGAACCGAACGCCGGGGATCTCACTGCGGTGCTGAACGGCGCCGTCACGCCGCTCGGGGGGCGGGTCGACCAGGTGTTCACGCGCGCGATCCACGGTGCCGTCGTCACGTTGCCGGTCGTCGCCGCGGGCGGTCTGGCGGCCACCCCCGGGATCCGCACCGTCGAACCGAACGGCATCGTGCGGCTCACCCAGACCACGCAGACCAACCCACCCTGGGGCCTGGATCGCATCGATCAGCGCGATCGCCCGCTCGACCAGCGCTACTCGTTCACCAGCTCCGGATCGGGCGTCGACGCGTACATCATCGACACCGGCATCCGTGTCACCCACACCGACTTCGCGGGCCGCGCCGTGTCCGGCTTCGATGCGATCGACGGCGGCGCCGCTGATGATTGCCACGGGCACGGCACGCACGTGGCCGGAACCACTGGGGGCACGACCTACGGCGTGGCGAAGGGCGTCCGCCTCGTGGCGGTCCGGGTGCTGAACTGCGCTGGTTCGGGATCGAACGCCCAGGTGATCGCGGGGATCGACTGGGTCATCGGCAACCACGCCGCGGGTACCGCAGCGGTGGCCAACATGAGCCTGGGTGGCAGCGCCAACAACGCCACGGACACGGCGATCCGCAACCTCCACAACGACGGGGTCACCGTGGCGGTGGCCGCAGGCAACGACGCCGCCGATGCGTGCTCGTCGTCGCCCGCACGTGCTCCGGAGGCGATCACCGTGGCTGCCACCGACCAGAACGACGCGATGGCGTCGTTCTCCAACGGCGGGACCTGCGTCGACATCTTCGCCCCCGGCGTGAGCGTGACGTCAGCGTGGAGCACGTCCAACAGCGCGACGAACACCATCAGCGGCACGTCGATGGCCACACCCCACGTCGCCGGTGCTGCCGCCCGCTACCTCCAGGCCAATCCGGGTTCGTCCCCCGCTGCTGTGGCGAGTGGGCTCGGGGCTGCCGCATCAACCGGCAAGGTGAGCGGCACCGCTCGCTCCTGCACGCTGTTGGTGGTGCTGTGCCGTCCGGCCACCGCAGCCAACAGGCTCCTCTACCTGGCTCCCGCCTCCTGACCTCGGGATCGTGGACGACCGCCGCCGGCCCGGTGACAGCGCGCGAGGTGGTCGTCCACGATGCCCGCAGACTGCATGAACGCGTAGGCCGTCGTCGGGCCGACGAACCGCATTCCGCGCCGGCGAAGGGCGCGGGCGAGCTCTGTCGACTCGGGCGTCTTGGCCGGGATCTCGTCGATCGCCCGCGGGCGCGATCGGGCCACCGCGGGCGCGTAGCTCCACACCACATCGCTCAGCGACGTGCCCGACTCGTGCATCGCCACGACGGCCTGAGCATTCGCGATCGCCGCGGTGATCTTGCCGCGGTGGCGCACGATCCCGGCGTCACCGAGCAGTCTCGTGACGTCGCGCGCTCCGAAGCCCGCGACGGTCTCGATCTCGAAGCCGGAGAAGGCAGTGCGGAACGCTGGCCGCTTGCGCAGGATCGTGATCCACGCGAGCCCAGCCTGGAACCCCTCGAGGGTGAGCAGCTCGAACAGACCTCGCTCGTCGCGCAGGGGACGCCCCCACTCGTCGTCGTGGTAGGCGCGGTAGATCGGATCGTCTCCGCACCACCAGCACCGAGCGACCCCATCGTCGCCCGTGACCACCCCACCGTCGCCCATGCGATCGCTGCCCTTCTCAGATGGCGGCGACGCCACCGTCGGGGGCCAGGGCGTTGCCGGTGACGAATCGGGCCGCGTCCGAGAGGAGCCACACGATCGCCTCCGCGATCTCGTCGGGCTCGCCGAGGCGGCCCATCGGCGACCGGTGGCCCATCTTCTCGAGGACGTCCTCGTCGCCGCCCACGAAGCTGCGCAGCATCGGGGTGCGGACGCTGCCGGGGAGCACCGCATTCACTCGGATCCCCTCCCGGGCCACCTCCAACGCCGCGGACTTCGTGAGCCCGATCACGCCGTGCTTCGACGCGGAGTAGGCGGCCAGCCCTGGCACGCCCATCCGCCCCGCGGACGACGCCACGTTGACGACCGAGCCGCTGCCGTGGGTCCGCATCGCGCGCAGCTCGGCTCGCAGGCAGAAGTACACGCCATCGAGGTTCACCGCCATCGTCGAGCGCCACACCTCGCTCGTGGAGTCCACGATGTCGGCGTAGACACCTGGCGTGCCGGCCACGTTGGCGGCGAGGTCGAGTCGACCGTGGCGCTCGACGATCGAGGCGACCAGCGCGTCGACCGCCCCTTCGTCGGTCACGTCCAGCGCCTCCACCCCACCGCCCGTGTGGAGATCCGCGGCGACCACCACCGCCCCGTGGATGCGCAGCAGCTCCACCGTCGCAGCGCCGATGCCCGACGCCCCACCGGTGACCAGGGCCACCCGTCCGGTGAGATCCTGCGTGCTCACGAGATGAACACCTCGGCCTCCTCGGTGAAGAGCACCACGAGCCCGGCGGGGTCGAGGATGCGCTCCTCGTCGGGCTGCATCTTGGCGCGGTACTCGGGGGTGGAGATGAGGTCGATGAAGTCGCGGTAGGAGTCGAACCACTGCACGGCCATGCCGTCGTAGGTGTCGCCGTTGCGATAGTCGGCCGGCACGCGGTGGTGCTGCTCGTAGCGTCGGATGAACCGGGCGAACACCGGCTCCGCCGCGATCATGCGCCCGTGGGCTCGCCACTCGGCGTGGAACTCGTCGACGGATAACGCTGCGTTGCGCCTCACGAGCACGGTGAGCTTGATCATGCGACGCCGCTCATGCGATCCAGTGTCCCGCGTTCACGCCAAGGCCCTGGCCGGTGACCGGCTTGGACAGGTCGCTGGCGAAGAAGAGCACCGACCCCGCGATCTCGCTCGAGTGGGGCAGGTACTTGAGCGCGGTCTCGTCGGCGATGCGCTCGTAGTACTCCTCCGGCGTGATGCCCTCCTTGCCAGCGAGGTGCTCGAAGTACCACTCGACCTTGTCGCCCCAGATGTAGCCGGGGAACACGCTGTTCACCCGGATGCCGTGGACGCCGAGCTCGACCGCCAGTGCCTTGGCGGCTGTCTCCAGGGCACCCTTGGAGGTGGCGTAGGCGCCGTACTTGGGCTCGATGCGATGTGTCGACATCGAATTGATCATCACGATGCGCCCGCCGCCCCGCTCGATCATCGCCGGCACCACGGCCTCGGTCATCTGGAGCGTGCCCCAGAGGTTCACGTCCATGGTGGCCTTCCACTCCTCGAGGCTGGACCGCTCGAAGGTCTTGTGGTTGCCGTCCTGGAATGCGTTGTTCACGAGGATGTCCACACCGCCGAACCTCGCCACGGCGGCGGCCACCGCTGCGGCGCACGAGTCGACATCGGTGATGTCGAGGTGCACGGCCTCTGCACGACGACCCAGCGCCCGAACCTCATCGGCCACCGCTTCACAGCTCGCGATGGTGCGGGCCCCGAGCAGGAGGTCGGCGCCGTGCTCGGCGAACAGCAGCGAGATGTCGCGCCCCATGCCCGGACCGATCCCCGAGACGATGGCCACCTTCCCCTCGAGCAGCATCTGCGGTTCCTCCTAGGCGTTGACCAACGGGGCGACCTCGGCCGCGAAGGCCGCGATCTGGTCGCACATCTCATCGGCCGAGCGGCTGGCGAAGCCGATCTGGACCTGGTCGACGCCGAGGTCGCGGTGCGTGCGGAGATAGGCCGCCAGCTTGTCCGGCGTACCCCGGAAGGCGCGGCCCGTGTCCCAGGTGGGCTCGCCGACGAAGAGCTGGCCCGACAGCGAGCCGAGCACGATCGGTTCGCCGCCTCGGGTCTTGGCTCGGTGCTCGCGCACGAACGCGATCCCCGCCTCCATGCCACCCTCTGGTGGTCCTTGCGGGAGCCAGCCGTCTCCCCGCTCCGCGGCGCGTCGCATGGCGGGCTTGGATGAGCCGCCCACCCAGATCGGCAGGCTCGCCTGCACGGGGCGCGGCCGCTGGCCAACCCCTTCGAAGCTCCAGCGCTCGCCCTTGTGGGTGGCGAACTCGTCGGTGAGCGCGGCCCGCACCGCGTCGATCGACTCGTCGAGCAGCGAGCCCCGCTCGTCGAAGGGCACCTCCAGTGCGGCGAACTCATCGGCCACGTGCCCCGCGCCGACACCGAGGATGGCGCGGCCACCGGAGAGCGCGTCGAGCGTGGCCCAGGCCTTGGCCACCACGAGCGGGTGACGGTACGGCAGCACGTAGACGTGGCTGAGCAGCCGCACGCGTGTGGTGATCGCCGCGAGGTACGACAGCGTGGCGATGGTGTCCCACCACGACGTGCTCATCGCCTCGGCGTTGGCGCGAGGAATCGCGATGTGGTCGCACACGGCGACGTACTCAAAGCCCGCCGCGTCGCATGCCTGTGCCACCTGCGCGATCTCCGCGATGCCAGCCGTCGCCTCCCACGGGCGCGCGTAGATCGTGCTCTGGGACTGCACTGGGAGCTGCATCCCGAACACGACCGGCTGTGCCACGTCCCCTCCTCCGCAAAACTAGAACGTGTTCTAGCGTAGCCTGCGGGCCCAATGGCGGTGCTCCTGGCCCTCTGCTCCGCGACCACCTACGGGGTGGGTGACTTCCTCGGTGGCATGGCCGCCAAGCGAGCGTCCGCGGCCGCCGTTCTGCTCTGGTCGCACGTCGCGGGGCTGTGCCTCGTGCTCGGCACGACCGCCGTCGTCGCGGGCGAGGCGACCGCCCACGATCTGGTGCTGGGCGCCGTCGGTGGCCTCGGCGGGGCGATCGGCGTCGGGTTGCTCTACCAGGCACTGTCGATCGGCCCGATGAGCGCGGTCGCCCCGGTCACCGCGCTGCTCGCTGCGGCGGTACCCGTGGTGGTCGGCTTCGCTCAGGGTGAGCGGCCCGCAGGCACCGCCGTCGTCGGGATGATCGGCGCGCTCGCGGCGATTGTGCTCGTGTCCGCGGAGGGCGGCGGCAGCCTCCGACCGTCTGACCTGCGGGGTGTGCAGCTCGCGCTGGGCGCGGGCCTTGGCTTCGGCCTCTTCTTCGTGGCGCTCTCCTACACCGACGACAGCGCCGGCATGTGGCCGCTCGTCGCCGCCCGCACCGCGTCGGTGGTGGTGGTCGGACTGCTCGCGGTGGGTGGTCGCATCGGTGCGCAGATCCCGCGCGGCCACGCGCGGCGCCTCACCGCCGGCGCTGGCGCGCTCGACGTCGCCGCCAACGTCCTGTACCTCCTCGCGGTGCGTGAGGGGCTGCTCAGCGTCGTGTCGGTGCTGTCGTCGCTCTACCCGGCCAGCACGGTGGTGCTCGCCTGGATCGTGCTGCGCGAGCGCTTCGCCCCGATGCAACGAGTCGGCCTGCTCCTCGCGGTTCCCGCGGCGGTCTTGATGGCGATCTGAACACGCCTGCGGTCAGCGACCCTAGGAGTGCCGCCGAACGCGCAGGGGGTGCGGGGGTCTCCCCCGCAGCAGCGCCGGAGGGCGGCTCCGCCGTCCCGGAGGCGCACAACAGGGCGGCCGTAGGCCGCACCGACAAGCTCGGTGCCGAACAACGGGGTCGGC